>DATAJH010000173.1:0-26838 GCA_036262215.1 Steroidobacteraceae bacterium | reverse complement strand
AATCTGCACCATCAGCGGCGTCTCGCGTTGCGTGGCCCAGTAGCCTGCCGCAGTGCCGAGCGCCCAGCCGGCGATGGTGTCGCTCTGCCAGTGATCCTGATGTTTCAGTCGGGCGAGTGCATCGTAAGCCGGCAACATTTCCAGCACCCAGATCCAGGGCTCGGCATGGGCGTAGTGCAGGATGATCGGCGTCACGAAGCTGGCCTGCAGCGTCACCTGTCCGCTGGGAAAGCTGTCGCAGCAGCTGCCCTGGAACCATTTATCGGGGCCTAGAGCCTGGTTCGGTCGTGCCCGGCTGAAGGCGTATTTGAGCACTTCGGCGCTGATGCCTGATACTACCGAGGCGTCGACTGACTGCCACAGCGTATGCCCGAAGCCGTCGTAATCATCGCCGATCCAGAAAGCGCCGCCGGCTTCAAAGATGAGCACCCCGTATTCCAGGCCCTGTTCGTAGCGCGTTGCCCAGATGCCATGGTTGTCGTAGGTCCATTCATGATCGATGCCCAGTGGCCCACCGCCAGCCTGCGAGCGCTGCGGGCAAAGCGCGAACAGCGCGAGCACGGCGATCGCCAGTACTTCCGGCATGCGCGTTGCCGGTCTGGTTACTCCGGGCTGGCAAGTCACGGCGTCCGACATATCCGTTGCGTCCCTGGGTTGGCGGCCGCGGCATCATAGCAAGGCCCCGCGGCCGGCATGACACAGAGAGAATGTAAATGACCATGCGTATCATCGCCTGTGGCCGCTCACACGCCGGCGCCATCCTGGCAATCCTGAACGAGACCATCGAAAACTCGACCGCGTTGTACGACTATCGGCCGCGCACGCCGGCGATGATGGACGCATGGTTCGATGTCAAGGAAAAGGCTCGCTATCCAGTACTCGGTGTAGTCGACGCAGCCGATCAGCTGTTGGGCTTCGCTTCCTACGGCGCCTTTCGTGCATGGCCGGCATATAAATACAGCGTCGAACATTCGCTCTACGTCGAGCGCGCGCATCGCGGCCGTGGCATCGGCAAACTGCTGCTGACCGAACTCATCGCAAGCGCCACACGCCAGGACTATCACACGTTGATCGGCGGCATCGATGCGCAGAATGAAGCCAGTATCGCGCTGCATCGGCGGCTCGGCTTCGAGCAGTGTGCTCACATCCGACAGGCCGGCTTTAAGTTCAATCGCTGGCTGGACCTGCTGTTCTATCAGCTGCTGCTGAAAACGCCTGCGCATCCGCTCGATGGTTAGTCCAGGCGATACCATGCGAGGCGGGCACCGGCGGCGATCAGAATTGCGCCGCCGATGCGCTCGAGCAGGCCGGAGAAACGCGCCGCGGTAAAGGTTCGGGCGCGGGCGGCCAGCGCGGCGTACAGGCTTAAGACCATGAACTCGATCGCTACCGAGCTGAGCCCGAGCAGCAATATCTGCTGCGGCACGCTGGCCGCCGGATTGATGAATTGCGGCAGCAGGGCAATGAAGAACACCAGCGCCTTCGGGTTGGCCGCCTGCACGATGAACGCGCGGGCAAAAAACCGCTCGGCGTTGCTGCTCGGGCGCTCCGCGGCGGCGCCGTGATCGCCGGTGCGCAATAGCAGCATCCGCAAGCCGAACCACACCAGATAGGCAGCGCCGGCCCATTTCAGGGCGCTGAACACGACGTGCGATGCCACGATCACGGCCGCGATACCAGTGGCAGACAGTGCGAAGTACATGGTGTTGCCGGCCAGTATGCCGGCGGTGGCGCGGGTGGCCGGCGCAAAGCCGCGGCGCAGCGCCGTGGCGAGCACCAACAGGACCGCCGGGCCGGGAATGATGCACAGCGCGGTTTCCGTGAGACAGAACAAAAGCCAGGTTGGTAATGTCATAGCCAGATCATGCAAGTTATGATGTGTGTTTGGCCACAGCGTTTTGAGGTGCTTATGCGACGACACTTGCTGCTGTTCCCTGGCCCGCCGTTGTTGGGATTGCTGATGCTGGTTGCGGCTGTGCCGGCGGGCGCCGCCACCGCCTGGGTCCAGGGCAGCAACTACTTTCTGCTCCAGCCGGCGCAGCCCACGTCCGTCGCTCCCGGCAAGGTCGAGGTCACGGAGGTGTTCTCCTACGCCTGCCCGGCCTGCAACAGTTTCTATCCGGTGGTGGATCGGCTGCGCTCGGCATTGCCGGCCAACGCCGAACTTGACTTCGTGGCGGCATCCTTCCGTACCGACGAGGACTGGCCGATGTTTCAGCGCGCCTTCTATGCGGCGCAGGTTCTGGACATCGACAAGCGAACCCACGAGGCCATGTTCGATGCGGTGTGGAAGACCGGCGAGCTGGCGGTATTTGATCCGCGCACGCAGCGCATCAAGGTGCCGCCTCCGGGCATCGAGGATGCGGCCCGATTCTATGCACGGGTGGCCGGCGTCAAGCCGGAGACCTTCGTCGCCACGGCGAATTCATTCGGCGTCGACGTCAAGATGCACCAGGCCGAACAGTTCATCCGGGCAGCGCAGGTCGATCAGACACCGACCATCATCGTCAACGGCAAGTACCGCGTTACCCTGGGTGCCGCCGGCGGCAATGATCAATTGATCGAACTGGTGAAATACCTGGTGGCGCAGGAGAGCGCCAACGGCGCGAAACCGCCCGTGCACTGAATCAAAACCACGCACGCGTACGTCAGAATGAAAATATTAACGGGTCCACCGCCGGCTGGCGGCAGCGTGCTGTCGCGGCGCGAGGCCGCGATGCTGACACTGGCGGCGGGAGTCGGCGCGCTGTGGACGCCGCATGCATTCGCCGCAGGCTCTAGTGCGCTGATCACCAAGCCGATTCCATCGACGGGTGAGCGATTGCCGGTGATAGGGCTCGGCACCAACGCCTTCAGCGAGGCCAAGCTCGATGAGCTGCGCGCACTACTCAAGCGCATGGTCGAGCTGGGCGGATCGGTGATTGATACCGCCCCGGCTTATGGCGAGAGCGAGCAGGTTATCGGCCAGCTGGTCGCCGCATTGGGTATTCGCGAGCGCATCTTTCTGGCCAGCAAGCTGACGGCCGGGCCGCAGGTGCCTGGCCCGGCGGCCCCGGCGACTCAGGGCATCTTCGCCGGGGGGTATGGCGGCCGCGACCTCGAGCGCTCGCTCGAGCGGCTGAAGACCGATCACCTGGATCTGCTGCAGGTGCACAACATGCAAGGCGTTGAGCAGCTCTGGCCGCAGCTTATCGAGTGGAAGCAGGCTAAAAAGATCCGTTACATCGGCATGACCACGTCCGTGGCGAGCGATCACCCGAGGATGATCGAGCTGATGCGCAAGTTCCCCGTGGACTTTGTGCAGGTGGACTATTCGATCGCCAACCGTGATGCGGCGATGAGCGTGTTTCCGGTGGCACTGGAGCGCAAGATCGCGGTGATCGCCAACGTGCCGTTCGGCGGCCGTTCGGGCGCGAACCTGACGCAGAGCCAGAATCGACCGCTGCCGCCGTTCGCCGCCGAGTTCGGTGCCAGCGACTGGCCACAACTATTGCTGAAGTACGTCGTATCGCATCCGGCCGTGACCTGCACCATAGCCGGCAGCACTAAGGTCGAGCATCTCGAGGACAACCAGGCGGCCGCCCGCGGCGCTCTGCCCGATGCCGCCGGCCGCCGACGCATCGAGCAGTCCTGGGACGCTCAGGCCTAGGCGATCGTGCGCGCGTTGCGGATGGAACGCGCTTAGCGGCGACTGGCCTGATACGCGCGCCAGCCGCCGTAGTCGCTGATGTCCTGCGCGTGACTGGTAGCATGCGCCTCACACAGAAAACCGCTGACCTGGCGGCCGTCGGCGAGCGTTAACTTGCCGATCGCGAGCGGCGCGGGTATGCCGGCCACGAAACCGCCGAATGCCGCCCTGGGCACCGACCACAGCTCCACGTCGATGGCGACGCCCTGCGTTGCTACACGCACCAGGCCCGGACGGGCGGGTGGTCCGCCGGGCAGGGCATACAGGCGATAGTTCGTGGCTGTGACCGTGCGCTCGAGCAGCACCGCGCCGCGCTCGAGCAGCTGGTGATTCAAGGGCAGCCCCTGCAGGTGTGCGCCGCACACGGCGACGGCAACGCCGTCGGTCAACGCCGCCCAGTCAAAGGCCGGAGCCGCGCCGAGCGCTATCGGCAGGGCACCAAGACACGGCGCGCCTAAGCGATGCAGTCTCGCGGCCAGGCGCAGCAGCATGTAATCGCTCCAGGCGGGAGCGGCGAGCGTCACGCCAAACGGCAGCCCCGCGCCGGTGAATCCGGCCGGCACGGCTACCGCCGCCAGATCCAGCAGGTTCATGAAATTGGTGTAGAGGCCGAGTTGGGTATTGAGTCGCACCGGGTCGGCTTCGACTTCAGCGATCCGATACGTGGTGCCGGCGGTTGGCGTGAGCAGCACATCGATCTGCTGCCACACCTGCTCGGTGGTGCGGCGCAGTTCCTGCAGCCGGTATTGCGCGCGAAACGCATCGGCCGCGCTTGGCTCGGCTCCGCCGCCGATGATCTGCCGCGTGACCGGTAGCACCGCGTCCGGGTTACTTTTCAACAGCGGCTCGACCACGACATAGCGTTCGGCAACCCACGGTCCCTGATAGAGCAGCCGCGCGGTTTCCAGAAACGGCGCAAAGTCGATCGCCACCGACTGCCCGCCAAGGCGCTCGAGATGCGCCACAGCGCCATCGAACAGCCGCGCATAGTCCTTGTTGCCAAAGAACTGCAGTTGTTCGGATCGCGGCACGCCAAAACGGAACGGGCCGTGTGCGAATTCCGCCAGCCGCGTCGGCTGGGCTGGCCGGCGCGAATAGGCGTCGAGGGCATCGAAGCCTTCGGCGACCTGGCACACCAGCGCCGCATCTTCCGCCGTCAGTGCCAGCACCGAGACGGTGTCGAGCGTGCGGCAGGCGGGTACTACGCCGCGTGAACTCAGGCGTCCGCAGGTGGGCTTGAGCCCGATGAGATTGTTGAAGGCGGCCGGAACGCGGCCGGAACCTGCGGTATCGGTGCCGAGCGCGAAACTCACCAGGCCCAGCGCCACCGCAACGGCGGAACCGGAACTCGATCCGCCGCTGATGTATAGCGGATCGAAGCTGTTGCGGCATACGCCGTATGGCGAGCGGGTACCGACCAGGCCGGTGGCGAATTGATCCAGGTTGGTCTTGCCGATCGGTATCGCTCCGGCATCCATCAGGCGCTGTACCACCTGGGCCGATTCTGCCGGCGTGTAGGCATAGGCGGCGCAGGCAGCGGTGGTGGGGACGTTCGCCAGATCGATGTTGTCCTTGATCGCGAACGGAATGCCGTACAGCGGCAGCGAGGCCGGATCGCGGCCGGCGAGTAGCTCAGCCTGCTCGAGCGTACGTTGCAGCGGCAGCAGCGTGATCCAGATTCCGTGATCGGCGTGAGCGGCGATACGCGCAAGCAATTCTTCCACCACCGCGAGCGGCGTCGTTCGTCGCTCGCGGTAGGCGGCGCTCAGGTCGGCCAGCGCAAGGCAACGCGCGCCGCTGTGCTGTGAGGTGTTCATGATGAGTTTGGGGGTTCAGGTCCGCAGTATCAGCAGCGTCTCGCCGGCCGACACCGGCTGGCCGCGCTGGCAGCGCAGTTCCACCACCGTACCGGACTGTTCAGCCTGCACCGCGATCTCCATTTTCATCGCCTCGATGACGATCAGTGCCGTCCCGGCCTCGGCGCGTGCCCCGACCTGGGTATGCAGTTGCCAGACGCTGCCGGTCACCGGCGAGCTGACGGCAATGCAGCCGTCCGGCACGGCATTGATTCTGCTGCTCGCGACGGCGGCGCCGTCGGCCGGCGGCTCGATATTGCCGTCGTCCTCGCGGCCGCCACTGCGCCAGCGTTCGCGCTCGGCGTCGAACGCCGCCTGCTGCCGGGCCTTGAACGCGGCAATCGACCGCGAATTCGCCGCCAGAAACTGCCGGTAGTCGCGCAGTCGCAGCGTGGTTGGCTCGATCCGCAGACTGGCCTTGCCGTATGGGAACTCGGCGCGCAACCGCAGCAGTTCCTCGGCCGACACCGGGTAGAAGCGCAGCTGATCGAAGAAGCGCAGCAGCCAGCGCTTGCCCTCGCGAAATTGTGCGGTCTGGCGATAGCGGTTCCACATCTGCACCGTGCGGCCGACGAACTGGTAGCCGCCAGGCCCTTCCATACCATACACGCACAGGTAGGCGCCGCCGATGCCCACGGCATTCTCTGGCGTCCAGGTACGGGCGGGATTGTACTTGGTGGTCACCAGGCGGTGGCGCGGGTCGAGCGGCGTGGCGACCGGAGCGCCGAGGTACACATCGCCCAGGCCCATCACCAGATAACTGGCTTCGAACACGATGCGACGCACCTCCTCGACGCTGTCGAGGCCGTTGATGCGGCGGATGAACTCGATATTGCTCGGACACCAGGGCGCATCGGCTCGCACCGATTGCATGTAGCGCTCAATCGCCAGCCGCGTGGCCGGATCATCCCAGGACAGCGGCAGGTGCACGATACGGCCGGCGACCTCGATATCATCAATCGGCGCCAGGGCCGACTCGACTTGCAGCAGTGCATGCATGATCCGCTCGCGACTGGTCCGGCGGCAATCGAAGTGCACCTGCAGTGAGCGCACGCCGGGCGTCAGATCGATCACTCCGGGCGGCGGGTCGGCCTGCAGGGCGTCCAGCAGCGCCTGGATGCGAAACCGCAGCGCCAGATCGAGCGTTGGTTCGCCATACTCGATCAGCACGTTGTCTTCGCCCGACTGCCGATAGCACACCGCCGGCCGAGTGGCGGTGGCGGCGCAGCGATCCAGGATGGCCTGGCGCGAGGCTGCCGGTCGATCCGCGGTCGATGCCAGCCGTGCCGCCGGCACCGGCGGCGGGGCGAGCGAGCGTATCGCCTCGTCCTGCGCCAGCAGCGCTGCATGTGCCTGTTCGGCCGTTACCGCCTGGAAGCGCAGCCGATCGCCGGGGCGTAACTGTCCCACTTTCCACCGGTCGCTCAGCGTGATGGTCGCCGGACAGACGAAACCGCCGAGGCTCGGCCCATCCGGACCCAGAATCACCGGCATGTCGCCGGTAAAATCGATCGCGCCGACGGCGTAGGCGTTGTCGTGGATATTCGACGGATGCAGCCCGGCCTCGCCGCCGTCGTGGCGTGCCCAGTGCGGCCTGGGGCCGATCAGCCGCACGCCGGTGCGGCTCGAGTTGTAATGCACCTGCCAGTCGGTGGCGAAGAACGTGTCGATATCGGCCTCGGTAAAGAAATCCGGCGCGCCATGCGGTCCGTAGATGACCGCGATCTGCCAGTCCTGACCGTATGACGGTCGCAGGCCCGGCGGCATGCCAGCGCGCGCGAGGCTCGCGGAGTCGGCGCCAGCCGCGCCGGCGTGCGCTGCGATGCGCAGCACGTCACCGGTACGCAGCGCCCGGCCGGCATGGCCGCCGAACTGGCCGAGCACGAACGTTGCGCGACTGCCCATGTAGCGCGGCACATCGAAGCCGCCGCGCAGCGCCAGGTAACTTCGCTGGCCGGCGCCGGCCTCGATGGCTCCGAGCTTGAGCACGCTGCCGGCAGCTACCGGCACGACGCGCCAGAATTCGATCTGGACGCCGTCCAGCTCGGCGCGCATGCCTGCGCCGGTCAGTGCGATGAGCGCGTCGCAGCCGAATTTCAACGTCGGTCCGGTCACCGTCAGCTCCAGTGCGGCACAGTCGTCAGGGTTACCCAACAGGCGATTGCCGAGCCTGAAGGCCAGAGGGTCCATCGGTCCGGAGGGCGGCACGCCGACGTCCCAGTAGTGCAGGCGCCCGGGCCAATCCTGCAGCGTGGTATGGGTTCCGGGCTGCAGCACCTCGAGCGTGTGTGAGCTGAACGGCAATGAGTTCAGGAAACGGGTGGAGTATCCGGCGCGGCGGAATCCGGGCTGGCGCAGAATCGTGCGCAGGTACTCGAGATTGGTTTCGATGCCGTAAATCCTGGTCTGCCCGAGTGCGGCATCGAGCTGCTCGATGGCCGCGTCGCGCGTCGGCGCGTGCGCGATCAGCTTGGCGAGCATCGGATCGTAGAACGCCGGCACCTCGGTGCCACTGTCGATCCAGGCATCCACGCGCAGCGTATCGGGCAGGTGTACCTCGGTCAGCAGGCCACTCGAGGGCCGGAAGCCGCGCGCCGGATCCTCCGCATACACCCGAGCCTGGATGGCGACGCCGCTCGGCGCGTGGCGATAGTTCCCGAGGTCGGGCGGTTCTCCGGCGGCCAGCTGCAGCATCCATGCGACCAGGTCCACGCCGGTGACCGCTTCGGTCACGCCGTGTTCGACCTGCAGCCGCGTATTGACCTCGAGAAAATAAAATGCGCCCGGGTCGCCGCCAGCCATCCGATCGGCGTCGACGATGAACTCGACCGTGCCGGCCGACCGATACTGCACTGCGCTACCGAGTCGCACCGCGGCTTCGCACAGCTGCGAGCGCAGGTGCTCCTCCAGGCCCGGTGCCGGCGTCTCCTCGATCACTTTCTGGTTGCGTCGCTGCATCGAGCAGTCGCGCTCGCCGAGCGCAATCACCTGGCCGTCGCCGTTGCCGAACAGCTGTACTTCGATATGACGCGCGCGCGCCAGGTACTTCTCCAGGAATACGCCGCTGTCGCGAAAGTTGCTGCCGGCGATACGGCGCACGCTGTCGAAGGCGGCGCACAGCTCAGCCTCGCTGGCGCATTGCTGCATGCCGATGCCGCCGCCGCCGGCGGTACTCTTGAGCATGACCGGATAACCGATGTGCTGCGCTTCAAGCAGCGCCTGGCGCAGATCCAGCAGCAGATCGCTGCCCGGGAGCAGCGGCAGACCGTTGGCCGCGGCCAGCGCGCGCGCCGTGTGTTTCAATCCGAAGTCGCGGATCTGCCGCGGCGTCGGGCCAACGAAGGCAATACCGGCGCACGCACATTCCTCGGCGAACTGCGCGTTCTCGCTCAGGAAGCCGTAACCGGGGTGTATCGCCTGCGCGCCGGTGGCGATGGCCGCCTCGAGGATGCGGTCGGAACGCAGGTAACTGTCGGCCGCCGACGCACCGCCGATCAGCACCGCCTGCTCGGCATTGCGCACGTGCAGGCTGCCGCGATCGGCCTCGGAATAGACCGCCACAGCGGCCACGCGCAGCCGGCGCAAGGTGCGCTGAATGCGGCAGGCAATTGCGCCGCGGTTGGCTATCAGGACTTTGTCGAACAACCCGTGCCCTCGAGCGCGCCGGGCCGTCCCGGCAAGGTATCAGGAGCTGCGGGTCGTCCCGCAGTCCGACGGGAAGTTCAGCCCGCCGCCCAGATCACAATCTGTATCGGTGTCGGATTGTAGGCGTTGCAGGGATTGTTGAGTTGCGGGCAGTTGGAAATCAGCACGAGCACGTCCATCTGCGCGCGCAACTGCACATATCGACCTGGCGCCGATATGCCATCAGCAAATTCCAGGCCACCCTCGGGCGTCACCGGTACGTTCATGAAGAAGTTGATATTGCTCGGCAAATCGCGTTTGCTCAACGCGTAGTCGTGGTGCGCCAGCGCCAGCAGAAAGTTGTCGCGGCAACTGTGCATGTAACGCTTCTCGAGCGCATAGCGCACGGTATTGCTCTCGGCCGAACAGGCGCCGCCCAGGGTGTCGTGGCGGCCGCAGGTATCCTCGACGATGGTCAGCATCGTGGCGCCGAGATTAGAGCGCAGCGCAGTGCCGGTGGTCAGGTAGATGCCGCGCTGGGCACGGATGGTATCGACGGCGCTGTAGTGCTCCTCGGTATCGTTGGCGTTATAGAACAGCGTGTCGACCGCCTGATTACCCTCCAGGTCCACGATGCGAAGCGTCTGCCCTGCGGCCACGGTTCCCATCCACGCTTCGCCGGCGGCCACGATCTCATTGCGAATGGCGCTGGCCGCATCGGCGCGCGCGCCCACCCGCCCGATCTTCGGTGCGCTTGGATTCATGCCAGGAACATCATCTCGGTGTTGCGAAAGCCGCGGGCATTCTCCTCGCAGCGCTGGCGGCAGGGATCCTGCCCGGCGGCCGGGCCGCTGAACCAGGCGCGCAGAGCGACCGGCCGCGGGCGGTATTGGCTCTCGGGATCGAGCGGATGCGGACAGGTCGACAGCACCAGCAGCGTGTGCATCTCGAAGCGCAGTTCGACGTAGTCGCCGGCGCGGCAGTGCTGCTCATCGAAATGCAATGCGCCGCCGTCATCGGCGGTTACGCGACTGAAGAAATTGACGTTGGCGATCAGGTCGCGTTTACCCAGACCATACTTGGCCAACTCGTTGAGCACGCTGTCGCGGCCGTTCTTTACGTAGTCGTTGCGCTGTTCCTGGAAACGGCTGGCGCCGAACTTTGCCGCCACCATGGCTGCATCCGACAAACCGCAGATGGTGTCGTGCCAGCCGCAGCTGTCGGCGGTGATCGAGCAGAGTATCCGGCCCATATCCGAATAGCACACGCAGCCGGCGGTCAGAAACGCGGTGTGCTGCGCCTTGAGCGTATCGGCCAGGTTGTAGCGCTCCGGCAGCGACTCGTAGTTGTACATCAGCGCCGCGACATTGGCGCGCGGCTCGAGCGCCGTGATGCGCAGTGAAGTACCGCGCCGCAGGACTCCGGACCAGTGCTCGCCCGGCCGGAGCGTCTCGGCCCACAGTTCGGGAGGCGATTGCTGCGGTGTGCTGCTGGTCATGGGTCGGCTCGAATGGATAGGGAAGGCAAACTAGTGCAAGCGGACCTGCGCGTAAAGCCCGGCGCGCGCACCACGCCGGCTCGCCCACGAGCCCGCGGGCACTATAGCGGTGCGTGGCAGGGCCGGAACAGCCGGCAAAAGGGGCTGAAGACGAGGCATAGCGTTTGCAGAGCTACGGTAATACGGATATCTCAATTCGTAATAACACAGCGCGCGAGAAATGACGATGGCCCGCAGAGCTGCCTTAGGTCTGATCCTGGTCTTAATGAGCGTGCACGCCGCCGGCAGCGCGCGGGCTGCGGCGCCGCTGCGACTCGGCTATAGCGACTGGCCGGGCTGGGTGGCGTGGCAGATCGCGATCGACAAAGGCTGGCTGCGCGAAGCCGGCCTCGACGTGAAGTTCGACTGGTTCGACTATTCCGCGTCGATGGAAGCGTTCGCGGCCGGCAAGATCGACGGCGACTGCCTGACCAATGGCGATGCCCTGGTCATGGGTGCGGGCGGCGCGCGCAATGTCATGATCATGATTACCGACTATTCGAACGGCAACGACATGATCGTCGCCCGGCCCGGCATCAAGAGTCTGAAGGATCTCAAAGGCAGGAAGATTGGTATCGAGGTCGGTCTGGTCGACCACCTGTTGCTGCTCGATGGCCTGAAGAAGCAGGGCATGACGCAGGACGATGTGACACTGGTGAACTCCAAGACCAATGAGACGCCGCAGGTGCTGGCTTCGGGTCAGGTCGATGCCATCGGTGCCTGGCAGCCCAATTCGGGCCTGGCGATGAAGGCGTTGCCGGGAGCGCACCCGGTGTACACCTCGGCCCAGGCGCCCGGGCTGATCTATGACGTGCTGACCGTCAACCCCGCGACCATCGCCGCGCACCGTGCCGACTACATCAAGCTGATCAAGGTATGGGATCACGTGGTCAGCTATATCAACGATCCCAAGACGCAGGACGACGCCGTACAGATCATGTCGGCGCGCGTCGGCCTCACGCCGGAGAAGTACCAGTTGCTGCTCGCGGGCACTCATCTGATCAGCGTCGCCGAAGGCAAGAAGATTTTCGTCAGGGCCGATGGACTCGGATCGCTCTATGGTTCAACGCAGAACGCGGACGATTTCAACGTCCGCAATGCGGTATACAAGCAGCCGCAGAAGATCGACGGCTACATCGAGCCGTCGCTGACCGCGGCGCAGCCTTAGAAGATTCGCCGGCGCGCACCCGTCGGTCATACATTCGCGACCTAACCAACCGCCGTGGCCAGATCGACCCTGTTTCGAGTCCTGCGTCCGCTGTCGCCGCGCGCGAAATTTACCATCGGCATTCTGGCGTTCGTCCTGCCGGTGGGGGTGTGGAGTCTGGTCAGCTACGTTCCGGCGGTGTGGCATCCGCAGATCATGATCACCGACGCCGCTTCAGTCAGTTATCTCGATGTCGGCTCCCACATGGCGCGCGATGCCTTCGACAGTGAAGTAGCCGATGCCAGGCAGGAGGGTCGCGCGCCGCCGAAGGGGGTGCGCGCCAACCCGATCTATCTGCCCTCGCCGGGCGAAGTGCTCAAGGCCTTCTATACCTCGTTCACCACGCCGCCTGAAACCAAGGATGGCCAATGGTTGCATCAAAGCCTGTGGCACAGCATCCGGATCATCTTCTGGGGCTACGTGATTTCTTCGCTGATCGGCGTGCCGCTGGGCGTACTGTGCGGCGCGTACGCGGCTCTGGGGCGCGTGAATGAGCCGTTCATCGAGTTCTTCCGCTACCTACCGGCACCGGCTTTCGGCGCCCTCATGGTCGCAATCCTCGGCATCTACGACGGACCGAAGATCGCCATCATCGTCATCGGCACGTTCTTCCAGCAGGTGCTGATCATCGCCAACACCACGCGCAAAGTCGATCCGGCGCTGCTCGAAGCGGCTCTGACGCTCGGCACCCGGAGCCGGCAACTGCTCACGCGTGTGGTGGTGCCCGCCATTCTGCCCGATCTGTATCGCGATCAGCGCATCCTGCTCGGCTGGGCCTGGACCTACCTCATCGTCGCTGAGCTCATCGGCACGACCTCGGGCATCACCTGGTTCATCACCCAGCAGGCGCGCTACCAGCACTTTCCCAACGTCTACGCCGCGATCGCGATGATCGGCATCATCGGCCTTGGCACCGACATGCTGCTGGCCGTGCTCGGACGGCGGCTGTTCCCCTGGGACCGTTCGCTGGCGAAGTTCGCCTGAAGGCATGCACGCGCCATGAATGACATCGTTATCCCGAGCCATCTGCTGCCCTCGTACCGCGAGCAGTCGGCGGCGGTGCGCACTCGGTTCGACAGCCTGAAGGCGCGCGAAGTGATCCTCACGGTGTCGAAGCTGCACAAGAACTTCGACAGTGACGGCAAGAGCACGGTGGCACTGAAGGACATCAATTTCACCACCCACCGGCGTGAGTTCCTGTGTGTGGTCGGGCCGTCGGGTTGCGGCAAGTCGACCCTGGTACGGATCCTCGCCGGCCTGGAGGAACACAGTTCGGGCGACGTGCTGCTGCTGGGACAGCCGGTCACGGGGCCGGGCAGCGATCGTGGCATGGTGTTTCAGGGCTACACGCTGTTCCCGTGGCTGACGGTGAAGAAAAACGTGATGTTCGGACTTGAGGTGAACGGCCACGGCAAGCACGAGTCCGAGCGCGAGGCGATGCAGTGGCTGCAGCTGATCGGCCTGGAGAAATTCGCCGACGTCTATCCGCACCAGCTCTCCGGCGGCATGAAACAGCGTGTCGCCATCGTGCGCGCGCTAGCGAATCAACCGCGCATCCTGCTGATGGACGAGCCGTTCGGTGCGCTCGATGCACAGACCCGCTGCCGCATGCAGGCCCACCTGCTGGAGATCTGGCGCAAGATCGATATCACGATCGTGTTCATTACGCACGATCTGGATGAGGCGATCTTTCTGGCGGATCGCATCCTGGTGCTGTCGGCTCATCCGGGCGAAATCCAGGAACTGATCGAGGTGCCGGTGCCGCGGCCGCGCAGCATTGCGCAGATCGTGACGGCGGAATTCCTCGCCACCAAGGCGCGGCTCGAGCAGCTCATCTACAGCGCCGGGCACGAGCCCGCCGAAGGCGAGGACTATCCGATCATGCAGCGCATGACCAACGTAGCCGACAACGTGGAGTAGGGCCAAGATGTTCTGGTCGCAGCGCACCTGGTCGGAGCTGCCGGTTGATCTGGCGGCGGTGCAGTATTCGGCGATTCTGCCGGTCGGCGCCACCGAACAACATGGCCCGCACCTGGGCTGCGGGGTCGATACGGTATTGGCCGACAAACTGTGCGCCGCGGTCGCCGGGCGCACCCGCGTGCCGATGCTGCCGACGTTGCCCTACGGCTGCTCATTGGGGCACAGCCAGCGCTGGCCGGGCACCATCGGCGTGCAGCCGACCACGCTGATCGAACTGGTGGCGCAGATCGGCGAATGGGCCTATCACAGCGGCGTACGCCGCCTGTTCATGGTCAACACGCATGTCACCAACGCCGCGCCCCTGCGGTGTTCGCTCGAGATGCTGCGCGCCAGGCACGACGACCTGATGGTGGCGTTGTTCAATTCGGCCACGTTGAGCGCGCGCGTGCGCGAGTTCAATGTCGCCGACGGCGAGGACTGGCATGCAAACAATGCCGAGACATCGCTGATGCTGGCGATCGCGCCGGAGCTGGTGCGCCCGCAGGTAGCGCGGCAGGCCGATGACCCCGATCGCACCGCCGGCCTGGTGTTCTCGCATCCGGTCAATCGCACCAGCACCAATGGTGTCACCGGTACGCCGAGCGTCGCCAGCGCGGCCTCCGGCCAGCGCGCCTTCGAATGGATGGTCGACGACCTGAGCGCATTGATCGAGCGCGGGCTGCGCGAAACTCCGCCGCTGGATCATTCCTATTTCTCCCCGGTTGGGCCTTAAGACCAGGACCGCCATCATATGTACAGCAGCGACAAGATCCGCGAGACGCAGCAACGACTGGCCGACCGCGGCGTGAAATACTGCGTCGGCGCCTATGTCGACATTCACGGCGTGCCGAAGGCAAAGGTCGTGCCGCTGGCGCATCTGGCGCAGATGGCGGCCGGCTCGGAGCGCTACACCGGCTATGCGCTCGACGGCCTGGGGCAGGCGCCCCACGATGACGAGATCACCTCGATGCCCGATCTGGATCATGTGGTGCAGCTGCCGTGGGAGCCGCGCGTGGCGTGGATGCCGGCCGACAACTATTTTCAGGGCCAGCCCTACCGCCTCAATACGCGGGTCGCGCTCAAGCAGGTGCAGGCCGAGGCGGCAAAGCTGGGTTTCGGGATGAACCTCGGGATTGAGTGCGAAGTCTATCTGCTAAGGCAGAACGCCGACGGTACGCTCTCGGTTCCGAATGCCGACGACAAGCTGGTGAAGCCGTGCTACGACCTGCGCGGCTTTCTGCACAACCTGACCTGGCTCGACCAGGTCGCCAGCTGCATGAACGATCTGGGCTGGGATCTTTACTCTTTCGACCACGAGGACGGCAACGGGCAATACGAGTTTGATTTCCACTACGCCGATGCGCTGATGATGTGCGATCGGCTGATTCTGTTCCGCGAGATGGCGAAGCACTACGCCCGGCAGCAGGGCCTGATCGCGACCATGATGCCAAAGCCGTTCGCCAATCGGACCGGCACCGGCGCCCATTTCAACATGTCGTTATACGAACTGAGCAGCAACAAGAACATGTTCGCCTGCGCCCCGAGCGATGACCGGCGCGGGCTGGGTCTGACCGAGCTCGGCTATCACTTCATCGGCGGCATCATCCGTCACGGCAGGGCGCTGTGCGCGGCCTTCGCGCCGACCGTCAACAGCTACAAGCGGCTGGTGCGTCAGGGCGCGATGAGCTATTTCTCCTGGGCGCCGGTGTTCAATTCCTACGGCTCGAACAACCGCACCAACTCGATCCGTGTGCCGGCCGGCGGCGGGCGCTGCGAATCGCGCAACGCCGACGGCTCGGTCAATCCCTACCTCGCGGCAACTCTGGCGCTCGCGGCCGGACTCGAAGGGATCCGCGAGCGCATCGATCCAGGGGAGCCGAACGAGGACAATCTGTACGCCATCGGCGAAGACGAACGGCGCTCGCGCGGCATCGAATTCCTGCCGCAGACGCTGCAGGAGGCGGTCGCGAGCTTTGCTGCCGACCCGTTGATCGAGCGCACCCTCGGCCGGCCGCTGCGCGATGAGTTCGTGCACTACAAGACCGTGGAGTGGGAATCGTATCACCTGAGCGTCAGCGCCTGGGAAGTCGAACGCTACAGTCATCTGTTCTAGGGGACGGCATGTACGCCAGGGCACGCCAGCAGAACCGACCGGTGAGCCGCATCAGCATGTCGCTGCCCTATGCGTTGCTCAAGGAACTCGACCGCATGGTCGGTGAGCGCGGCTTCATCAGCCGCTCGCAGGCGATCGCCGACATGCTGCATCAGTTCCTGATCGAGCATAAGCGCGAGCTCGGCGACGACGTCATGGTGGGCACGGTGACGCTGGTGTACGACAACTCGGTGCCGGGACTGCAGAAGCAGCTGGCCGATCTGCAGGCGCGTCACATCGACGAGGTCATCAGCTCGCTGCACGTGCACCTGGTGCGCAACCAGACCATGGAAGTGATCCTGGTGCAGGGGCCGGTCAGGACCCTGCAGGGAATCGCCGACGAGCTGATCTCGCGCCGTGGCGTGATCTCCGGAAAAATGCATCTGGTCGCCGCGCTCATGCCGCAGGTGCATCCGTTCATTCGGGCGATTCGCTAGAATGGCGCATGGCCATCA
This sequence comes from Steroidobacteraceae bacterium, assembly GCA_036262215.1. GTDB lineage: Bacteria > Pseudomonadota > Gammaproteobacteria > Steroidobacterales > Steroidobacteraceae > FEN-1191. Next base: position 10,360 of record DATAJH010000173.1, on the reverse strand, counting down.
GACCGGTATTGCGCATGGGCGATCCCAGATTGCTGCGCCTGAGCGATCGGGTACTGCAGTTCGACACGCCCGAGCTGCACGCACTGCTGGAGGATATGCAGGATACGATGGCGTCGCTCAACGGTGCCGGGCTGGCGGCCCCGCAGATCGGCCAGCCCTGGCGGGTCGTGATCTTCGGCACCGATGCACCCAATCCACGCTATCCCGATGCTGAGATCGTACCGCGTACGGTATTGATCAATCCGGAGCTAGAGCCGCTCGGCGCGCAGATCGAGCAGGGTTGGGAGGGTTGTCTTTCGGTGCCGGGCATGCGCGGGCTGGTGCCGCGCTATCAGCAGTTACGTTACCGCGGCGTCGATCAGCAGGGGCGGGCGATCGACCGGCATGTGAGCGGCTTTCACGCGCGCGTGGTGCAGCACGAGGTCGACCATCTGGACGGCATCCTGTATCCGATGCGCATGACCGACATGAGTCAGTTCGGATTCAACGAAGAACTGTTTCCGGGGCAGGGACTGCAGGACGACTGAAATCACGCCACCAGCGGCGACGCCGGCAGGGGTTGCGCCATCAATCGGAACGTCGCGCGCTGACTGATGTCAGGCCGCCGTCCACGGCGACATCGATGCCGATCTCGATCGGACGGCAGCAGATCTGGCAATCCTCGATGTAGGACGCGGAGCCGGCGGAAAGATCCAGCAGTGTCTCAAACGGCTCGCCGCAATAGGGGCATTGCACGGTGGTAAGCTGCGTGCCGCCGCCGCTCGCGACCGCGATCTGCTCCGGCTCGATCACCGGTTCGAGGCCGTAGAGTGCGTCGATCGCTTTCTGGTCGAGCGCGGCTGCCGCGGCGGCTGGCTTGGCTGGTGAGCGGGTGCGGCGTGGTTTCATGGGTCAGGCGGCCCACGATACCAAACGCCGCGGCCAATCGCGTAAGATCGTTCCCGATGGATAATCAGAAGCCGGGCTCGAATCATCTGCAGCACTCGCTGTCGGAGTTGCACAACCTGCTGATGCGCACGCCGCGCGTGGATGAAGGCTCCAGGCGGCTGCTGCGCGAGATCCTGAGCGACATCGAGCGGCTGCTGGGCAACGGCGGAGCCGTGGCCGGGGCCGGTTCGCGGCTGGAAGCCCTGGCAGTGGATTTCGAAGCCGAGCATCCTTCACTGGCCGCCAGCCTGCGCGAGTTCGTCGCTCTGCTGGGGCGCGCCGGCCTGTAGCGACCAAGTGCGTGGGCGGCTGGCCCCGCGGCCAGCCGCCATCAGCGTTGAAGTACCGGCGGTGGCGCAGCCTCAGGTCGTGCTGTGCTGCGCCATCTTCGCTTTCATGTTGGCCAGGATCACCGGCAACTGCGCCTGCTGCTCCGACGTCAACACTTTATAGATCGCCTGTTCGGTCTGCGTCTGTTCCTGGATGCGGTTGGCTATCCGCGTCTGCAGATCCTGTTTCGCAGCCGCATAGTTCGGATCCCCGGGATTCGACAGCGCTGTGAAGTCCGGTCCGCCGCCGGCCTTGCGTTCGGCCGCGAACTGCGATCGGGCCGCAGTGAGAATTGTGTGCACACTCTGCTGTTGTGCCGGTGTGAGATTGAGCTGGTGCAGGGCGTGCAGCAGGCCGCCACCGGCCATCATTCCATGATGTTTCCAGTGGTGCGCGCCGGGCGTTGCGGAACTCGCGCCGCCGCTGCTGGAACTGCCGCTGGTCTGGCCCATCACGGCGCCGGCCACCCCGGTCATGGCCAGGGCCACCATTAACCACTTGGTTCGCTTCTTCATATCTTCTGCCTTAAGTGAGAGTAACGCTGAGCAGTCCAACGCCCAAGCCTACGACCTGGTGCACCGGCGCAGTTAAAACTTAGATTAATTCTGCCTAATGTGGCCGCGGGGTGAACCGCGGTGCGCCGCGCCAGGCGGCCACCAGCGCCCTCGGCACGTCTAACCCTTTATTTTAATTAATTTTTATGCACTCCCAGGGCGGCGGCGTGCCCTTTGGTTTGCTTCGCCTGCTGGCCAAACGAAGGCGCTTCGAGGCAGGTCTGCGGCAACGTCAGTTCGCCGCGCTGCAACCGCTCGCGCAGGTAGTGGAAGGTGCGCGCGGTCTGGGCGAACAGGTGCTCACCGGCGATCAAACCGGAAAGTGCGGGGCGAATCCGGCCTGCCATGTGCGGCATCGGCGCGATATGCGTGTGGTAGTCCACGGCAAAGAACAGCGGAAAGGAATAGCGCTCCTGCCGCACCTTGCGCACGCGATGCGAAGTGGCGACGAATTCTCCGTTGGTCCACAGCTCGAGCATGTCGCCGATATTGACCACGTAGGCGTCCGCCACCGGCGGGGCGTCCACCCAGGTGCCCGTTTCGTTCATGATTTCAAGCCCGGGTGCGGTCGTGCGCAGCAGTGTGAACAGCTCATAGTCGGTATGGGCGCCGATTCCCGGCTGATCCTGGGCGTTCGGATCATGCGGGTAGTGTATGAGCCGCAACTGGCTCGGCGGCTTGGTCAGCAGCGGGTCGAACCGATCGGGCGCCTCACCCAGTGCCAGCGCGAAACCGCGCAGCAGCACGCGCCCGAGCTCGAATGCCGCATCGTAATAAGCGCTGACAGCGCGCTTGAATCCCGGCAGCTCGGGCCATTGATTGGGCCCCAGCAGCGGATTACCGGCCAGATAATCAGGGTCGTCGGCCGGCAGATCGCGCGAGCAGTCGTAGGCCTCCTTGGCGTCCTTGGTACCGGCCGCAAAGACTTCCTCACCCTCGGGAACGTAGCCGCGGTGATTGCGCGAGTTGCCGATGTAGACCCGCATTTTCTCAGCCAGCGGCTGGGCGAAGAAACCCTTGGCCGCGGCCAGCAGAGCGTCGAACAGCGCTGTCGGCAGACGGTGGCCGGTGACATAAAGGAAGCCGTTGCCCCGGGCTGCCGTACCCAGGGCCTTGGCCGTCGCGGCGATCTGGGTCGCATTGCCGTCGAACAATGCGCCGATATCGACCATTGGAATTGCCCCCGGCTCAGTGCTCACCGCGGGTCTCCGCCAGCGCACCCAGCTCGCCCTCGCTGCCGGTGATTTCCCAGTGCCTGATCACGGGCGCGCCGTCGGCCGCGCGATCGATCGTAGTCAGACGCTCGCGCGTGAAATGCGGCTGCAGCGCGTCGCCGATGCGAAACGGCAGGCTCGATGCACTGATACGAAATCCGGCTGACAGCGTGTCGCCGAATGAGATTTCGCAATCCACCAGCTGCTGCGCATGCCTCAACGTCGGCGCTGCGGCGACGCATTCGGCAAGTGTCCGACCGGCGGGCGGGACCACGGCGCGGTCGCGCGCAAACATGAACACCGGGCCGACACGCAGCAGTGCGGCGACGGTATTGTCATTCGCATCGCGCAATGCAACGGCTGCGGCCGGCTGCCAAGCCGCGCCGGCGTCGCGATGCCAATGCTCGACATAGGCGATATCCCGGCCGGTCTCGACCAGCACGCCGCCGTGCCAGCACAATGAGCCGGCGTCGTCGCACGGCGCCCTGGGTTGGAAGTCGATCGATCGGACCCATTCGAAATAGCCGCCGTCGAAGGCGCAGTGACCGGCAAAACCCTGCTGCGTCGCCAGCCAGCTGCAATGATCGATCGACAGGTCGCCGATGGCATGTACGCGTGAGAAATCCGCTGCCCCTGCGGGCTGGCGCAGATCGGCGAAGGCGCACAGGCCCTGCAGCCAGCGCACGCTGCTGGTGGTATCGCAGCGGCCATCCGGCCAGGCGATCATCGAGCGCCGCCACAGGCCTCGCAACTCGGATACATCGGTGACCGTCACGCGCGCAGTTGCCCGGCCCGCGCAAGCTGTGCGTTGCGACGCGCCATCGAACGCCTGGCCAGCCAGTAATATCCGGGGCCGGTCACCGCCAGTCCGACGATCCAGGACAGGTCCACGCCACCGATGGCGCGGGCGATCGGGCCGGTATACAGCGGCGTGGCCACCAGCGGCAGCTGCACCAGAATGCCGATGACGTAGCACTCCACGGCTACCCCATTCACCCGGCCGTAGACCCCGCCATCCTGCCGGAAGAACGATGGCACGTCGTACTGACCATGACGCAGAAGGTAGTAGTCGACCAGGTTGATGGCGGTCCACGGAACCAGCACGTAGAGCAGCAGCAGAATGAAATCGGTGTAGTTTTCGAGGAATGAGTCCTTGCCAAGCAGCGCGCCCGCGAGCGACAGGCCGAACAACACCAGCACGGTGATGATCCTGGCCCGAGCCCTGGGCAGCCAGCGCGGAAACAGAGTCTGGCCGAAGGTCAGGGTCGACAGCGCGCCGCAATACAGGTTCATCGCGTTGGCGGTGGCGACGCCGATGGAAAATGCCACCAGCACCAACGGTGCAATGCCGCGCGTCAGGCTCGCAAGGCCCATGACCAGATTGCCTTTCGGTGCCGCCAGGCCGACCATCGCCCCCAGCACCATCGGCAGCACCGAGCCGAGCGTGCAGCCCCAATAGCTGGCCCAGAACGCGGGCCGCGCGCCGGTGTCGCGCGGCATGTAGCGCGAGTAGTCGGAGACGTACGGCGCGTAGGCGATCTGCCACAACGCCGCCGCGGAAATTGTGCCCAGCAGCCCCGACGCGCTTGCGCTGTTCCGGCTCAGGAAGTCCGCCGGCAGCCCGTGGACCCAGATTATCCATGCCACGGTCAGCAACAGCACTGCGCCCAGCAGGTAGCTCATCACCCGCGCATAGGCGTGGATCAGATCGTGACCCCAGATGGCGGCGATGATACTGATCACTCCCACCAGCGCGATGCCCGGGATATCGGACAAGCCAGGGGCAAGGCTGGTGAGGGCCTCGCCGCCCAGCACCAGGTTGGACGACAGGAATCCGACATACATGATGATGACGATTCCGACCACCAGCAGCGAACCGAGGGAACCGAATTGACCACGCGTCTGTATCATCTGCGGCACGCCGAGCGTCGGACCCTGCGCGGCATGCAGCGCCATGAATATGGCGCCGACCAGGTTGCCGATCACCAGACCGATGACAGCCCATCCGAACGGCAGCGCGAATACCGTGACTGCGAGCCCGCCGGTCACGATCGTCAGCAGCATGAGATTGGAGCCAAACCAGACGGTGAACAGATCCGCGGCGGTGCCATGGCGCTGATCGAGCGGGATCGGCTCGATGGTACTGTGCTCCAGGCGCGTCGCCTGTTCGCGGTTGTTCATTGCACACCTGTGACTGCGAGCGGCCGGTCGGCCACGTAGGACGATGGCATCACGCGCAGGCGCTGCGGTAAAGCATTTTTACTCTGCGCGAACGAAATTTATGCCGCCCGACGGACGGCAACTGGCGCGCACGGCCCTGGGGCGCGCTGTCGGGCAGCGACGGCCAATATGCGCTACAACGGTGCCGGCAACAACAGCGAACCTCGATGCTGGCAGGGCGATCCGCCATCCCGTATGGTAGTGCGCGCAATGAAGCTCGCTTTGTGGCAAACGGCCGGATTCCCGGCGGATGTGCCGGCGAATCTCGCGGCACTGCAGTCCACCGCGAAGGCCGCCGCCGCTGCCGGCGCCGCGTTGCTGGTATGCCCGGAATGCTGGCTGTGCGGCTACAACATCGGCGCGGCCGTGGCCGGGCTGGCGGAAAGTTTCGATGGCGCATCGGCGCAGCGCATCGGCGCGATCGCCCGGCAGAACAATATTGCCATCGCCTACGGCTATGCCGAACGCGAGCTGACCGGCGGCCATGTCTATAACGCGGTGCAGGTCATCGGCGCCGATGGCGCGGCGCTGTCGCACTACCGCAAGACCCATCTGTTCGGCGCCGACGAGCGCGCGGCGTACCGGCCCGGCACCGGGTTCGAGCCGCCGTTCAGCTTCGGTGGCTTCCGAGTCGGGCTGCTGATCTGCTACGACGTGGAGTATCCGGAAGCGGTGCGCAGCCTGGCGCTGATGGGTGCGGATCTCATTCTGATACCGACGGCGCTCACCGACGAATACGCGGCGGTGACGGATTTCCTGGTGCCGGCGCGCTCGATCGAGAATCAGGTCTACCTGGCCTATTGCAATCATGCGGGGGTGGAAAACGGCATGCGGTTCCTGGGCGGCTCACGCCTGACGGGCATGGATGGCAAGGCATTGGCCGCCGCCGGTTCAGGCGAGGCCTTGATCATCGGCGAGATCAGCAGACAAGATCAGGACGCGTCGGCCCGGACCTACCCGTATCGTTCCGACCGCAGGCCTGAACTCTACGGCCGGTTGATCTGCGCCTCGGACGGTCACTCGACGTAGGAGCAATCCTCGGCGTCGAGCACGGCCTTCAGTTGCGCGAAATGTGCCGCCGCCTGCGCGCCGCCGTCTTCCCATGACAGTGCGGTTTTCTCGGCGATGTCATCCGACAGGACGCGCAGCGGTTGCCCGGTCGAATGGGCCAGCAGCAGCGTGCGGCAGGCACGCTCCAGGGAATACAGCGCATCGAAGGTCTCGGCCACGGTATCGCCCACGGCCAGCACGCCATGGTTACCCATCATCAGCACGCGCTGCTCGCCGAGTGCGCGTGTCAGGCGCAAGCCCTCGGCGGCATTGTCGGCTAAGCCGCCATAGTGTGTATCGATGGCAACGCGCTGATAAAACCGCGCCGATGTCTGGTCGATCGGCCTGATCTGCGGGTCGGCCAGACACGACCAGGCAGTCGCATAAGGCGGATGCACGTGCAATATGCAGCGCGCCTGCCGCAGCTGGGCGTGCATCGTGCCGTGAATCGCCCAGGCGGTCGGATCGAGCGGCAGCGTCTGCGCGCTTTCGTTGTGCGCGTCGAGCAACAGGAAATCCGATGCCCGGATGCGCGAGAAGTGCCGCCATAGCGGGTTCATCAGGAAATAGCGTCCGTCGGCGCTGGTGGCCACACTGAAGTGGTTGGCCACTGCCTCCTGCCAGTCCAGGCGCGACGCCAGGCGGCAGGCCGCCGCCAGATCGATGCGCAATTGCCGTTCGTTGATCCGCGGGCGCAGGGCCTGTGCGTCGCTCATCGAATTCCCTCCGTTGCAATCGAGGCACGATTATGGCGCGGCTGGGATGCGGCCGCAGGCTATCGTGCAATGCCGTGACCTGCGCGCATCCGGTGCGCGTGCATGGCGGGTCACAAGCTACCCGCCCCATAGCCGTGCGCTTAGGCTGCCTCACTTTCGCTGCTGGCAACCTTCCCGCCGGATTTTAAGTCTTTATTTTGCCGTTGTTTTTCTGCTTGCTCCGAAGCTTTGCAGGCCGAATTGCCGCACGGCACGCGGCTTGCAGAAGCAACAAGGCAATGTGCGTCTAGGGTTCCGGCTGAATTCATTCAGTGCTGGTCCGAGAGAGGCAGTCCCACCCGGCGACAGGGTGGGATACACGGCGGGATAAAAGCCCGGGAGATCCGCGCGGGGAGGCGAAAGGCCCTGGGTTGGTCTCTGCATGCCACAAGGGACCCCGGGGCAACTGGAAGTCTTCCTGCAATGGCGCCGCTGGCGCGCTTTGCTACGGGAGACATTCAATGACGACACGTCCTCGCGCAAGACCACCCCTAGCGATCGATCTGCGACGCCGGCCGCGCCGGCTGCGCCGACTCGAGACCGTCACGTCGGTGACGGCCGCGGTGCTCACGGCCCTGTACGCTGCGCCTTCATTCGCGGATGAAAGCACTAATGGTCCCGCGACGGCCGGTGCTCTGGAGGAGGTCATTGTCACGGCGACCCGCCGCGCGGTCTCGGCCCAGGACCTGCCGATCAGCATTACCGCCGTGACCGGAAACACACTCGATGAAGCCGGAGTTGAAAACGTCGCCGAGCTGGCGCGTTCAATGGCCGGCGTCAATGTGACGGACAAGGGTCCATTCAGTGGCATCAACGGCTCCGGACTGATCATCCGTGGCCTGAACAGCGAGCAGACATCGGGCCAGCTGGGCCTTGCAACGCCGGTCGTGCCCCCGGTCGCCACCTATGTGGATGACACGCCTCTGTTCTTCAACTTACGGCTGCAGGACCTCGACCGCGTCGAAGTGCTGCGCGGCCCACAGGGCACGTTGTACGGCTCAGGCTCGCTCGGTGGCACGATCCGCTACGTTCAGAACGCCCCCGATCCCAGTGGCTTCGATGCCAAGGCGGAAGTAGGCCTGAGCGACACGCAGCACACGCATGCACCGAATGAAGAAGCCAGCGGCATGCTCAATCTGCCGGTGTCCAGCACCTTTGCGATCCGCATGAACGCCGGCTGGTCCTACGATGCCGGCTTCATCAACCAGCCGAATCTCTATGTACTCAATGCAGCGGGCGAGCCGGTAGGTGCCGAGCCCGGAAATGTGTACAGCCCGCCGGTCAAGTACGCGGAAGATGGTGTCAATTCCTACGTGTACAAGAACGCCCGGATTTCGGCGCTGTGGAAGCCCAACGACGAATTCCACGCGCAGCTGTCCTATTTCTACCAGCTGGCGACGGCCGATGGCTTTCCGCAGGTGGCGACGTCCTCGGCCGCCTACAACATGCCGATCAGTCCGGCGACACAGTTCCCGTGCTCGGTGCCCTGTACTACTCCGCCCCCGGTCGCGCAACTCTACAACGCGCCGGTGCCTCCCGGCGTCGACTCGCTATCGAGCGCCGACAACAGCCTGGAAGGTGCGCACGATGCGGTGGACCTGTTCGCCCTCACGCTGGAATACGACCTGGGCTTCGCCACGCTGACTTCGGCCAGCTCCTGGGCTCACCACATCAACCACTCGACCGATGACCTGACGGCGGTGTACACGAATTTCTCGTTCTACCAGAGCATCTACGGCCAGGACCCGCGCTCGTTCGTCATCGGGCGCGATGAACTCAACGATAAGCCGTGGTCGGAGGAGCTGCGCCTGGCGTCTAAGGAGGGCGGCTTCTTTGATTGGGTAGGCGGTCTGTTCTACAAGAACCAGAAGACCGTCATCCAGGAGCACGAATACGAGCCCGGCTATCTCGACTTCTACAACGGCTGCTCGGCGATCAATGGTCAGGCCACCGGCTACCAGGTCATCAACAACATACCGTCGTATTGCGGCGTCGGCGAGACGGCTTACACGCCGGGTATGACCACCTATGTCGATGGCATTCCGATCGTCAAGGACCAGACCTACATCGGCGATTTCGAAACCAGCTATACCGACCTGGCCGCGTTCGGCGAGATCACTGCCCATCTGACCTCGAAGTGGAGCCTCACCGGCGGTGGCCGCGTGTTCAAACAGACCATTTCACAGGCGCAGCAGACCGGCCTGCTGTTCGACGGCGGCCCATTCTTCGCTCCGACGCCACCGATCGCGAACAGTTCGCTCAATGACTCGTGGCGCAAGGCACTGTGGAAGGTCAACAGCTCCTATCAGCTCGACAAGACCAACCTGGTGTATGCGACCTGGTCGCAGGGATTTCGTCGTGGCGGCGTCAACGCCCTGCCGCCGGCCGAACCCGCGTTCGGCTACGTGACGCCGGCGGCGCTCTACAGGCTGCAACCGGACACCGCCGATAACTACGAGGTCGGGGCCAAGGGCACCTTGCTGAACCGCTTTCGCTATTCGGCTGCGATCTACGACATCCAATGGCATAACATCCAGGAGGGCGTGCAGCTCACGCCGCTGGTGCTGCCGGCATCGATCAATGCCGGCGAGGCCTTCAGTCGCGGCCTCGAATTCGAGCTCTACGCCCTGCTGACGGAACACCTGACGGCGCAGGTGGATTACACCTACGATCAGACCAAGCTCACGGAACTGAATCCCTTGTTCACTTTCCCCAATGTGGTCGCGCCGCCGGCGCCGGTGGGCAGCCCGTTGCCCGGAACGCCGAAGAACAGTCTCGCGATCGATCTGGAGTACGGCCATATACCCCTGGCCGGCGGCTACCTGCTGTACGCGATTAACGGTCACTACCAGAGTTCACTGTCTTCGGCGCTGACCACGACCTCCCTGACCGTGGCCGGCTACACCATGCTGGATACGCGGTTGAGTTATATGCGATCGCACTGGCTGGCGACGCTGTATGTGCATAACCTGACCAACAATCTCGGCATCAATGCGTATGCGGATCCTGCCATCTACGGCAATCGCGCCGAAGCGGTGGTATCGCAGCCGCGCACCGTCGGCTTCACATTAGGGTATTCTTTCAAGGAGTGGTGACGAGCGCGCAGCCCGTGCGTACATGAACAGCGTACAGATCCTGGATCGGCTGATCGGCTTTCCAACCGTCAGCTGCGACTCGAACCTGGCGCTGATCGAGTACGTGCGGGATTTTCTGGCGCAGCGCGGCGTCGAATCCAGGCTGTACAAAGACGCCGCCGGGCGCAAGGCCAATCTGTATGCCAGCATCGGTCCGACCGATCGCGGCGGCGTAC
>DATAJH010000172.1:0-27994 GCA_036262215.1 Steroidobacteraceae bacterium | reverse complement strand
CTGACGCTGCGTCGGCCAGCGCCGCGCCGGCCACCACCGACGCGAGCACCCCGGGCGCGCCCACCGACGCCGGCGGTACGCGCGCGCTCGATCAGCAGATCCAGGACCTGAAGAAAGACGTGATCGACCTGAACCGCGATCTGTTCGTGCTGGAGGAGGAGCTGCTGTTCCCGGCCAACACGCAGGTGGCGGTGTTCGTATCGATGGATGTCGGGGATTTCTTCGCGCTCGATTCGATTTCGCTGAAGATCGATAACCGCGAGGTGATGAACTATCTGTATACGCCGCGCGAAGTGGCGGCGCTGATCAAAGGCGGCGTGCAACGGCTGTATGTCGGCAATCTCAAGGCCGGCGGGCACGAACTGGTGGTGCTGTTCAATGGCAAGGGTCCCAACGATCGCTACTACCGACGCGGCGCCAACCTGAAGTTCGAGAAGGGTGTCGGCGCCAAGTACCTGGAGCTCAAGATCACCGATCACGAGCGCGCGCAGCAGCCCGAATTCGAGATCAAGGACTGGGAATGACGCGCGCATGAGGCTAGGCCGCCGATCCCTGGGACTGGCTGTTGCGCTGCTGGCGGTTGGCCCGCCGGCGGCATGGGCTGCGCACAAGGGCGATCCGGACAAGCTGCCCAGCATCAAGGTGCAGGATCTGCACTACGGCGACGTGCTGTTCCACTACTGGGCCGACGAGGATTCGGGCCTTGGGGCTCTGACGCGGCTGGAGGCCTACAACTACTGGCAGCGCATGCCGCACCATGCGGTCGACACGCAGCTGCTGGCGGCGGGACTGTATCTGCAGCTTGGCATGCACAACGAGGCCGGGCAGCGTTTCGAGACGCTGCTGGGGGACAACGTTCCGCCGGGAGTGCGCAACCGGGCCTGGTTCTATCTCGGCAAGATCTGGTACGAGCGCGGCTATTTCGATCGCAGCGAGCAGGCGCTGAACCGCATCCAGGGCGCACTGGCGCCGCAGCTTGAAGCCGAGCGCACGCATCTGCTGGTCAATGTGCTGATGCACGAGCAGCGTTACGACGATGCCATCGCACTTCTCAAGAGCTGGCAGGGCCCGGTCGACTGGATGGCCTACGCGCGCTTTAACCTCGGCGTGGCGCTGGTGCGCGCCGGCCGGTTGCCGGAAGCCGACCCGATACTCACCGCGGTCGGCACCCTGCAGACCGACAGCGATGAGCTGCTGACGATGCGCGACAAGGCCAATCTGGCGCTGGGTTTCGCGTATCTGCAGGCCGAGAGGCCGGAGCAGGCGCGCGTGCCGCTGGAGCGTGTGCGCCTCGATGGGCCGTATTCCAGCCGCGCGCTGCTCGGTGCCGGATGGGCGCATGCGGCGCTGGGCGACTACCGCGCGGCACTGGTACCGTGGCTCGAACTGCGCAAGCGCAGTCTGCTGGACGCGGCGGTGCAGGAGTCGTATCTGGCGGTGCCCTACGCCTACGGCAAGTTGAGCGCTGCGGCGCAAGCGGCCGAGTACTATGAAACGGCCCTCAAATCGTTCGCCAGCGAGGCCGACAGTCTCGACGCCGCCATCGGCCGCATTCACGACGGCCATATGCTCGATGACCTGCTCGGCACCGACCAGGACGCGCGCTATGGCTGGTTCTGGCAGCTCAAGACGCTGCCCGACGCGCCGCAGTCGCGCTACCTGTATACCCTGCTGGCCGATAACGATTTTCAGGAGGGTCTGAAGAATTATCGCGACCTGAACTTTCTGCAGCACGGCCTGCTGTCCTGGGACGACAGCATGCAGGCATTCGCCGCCATGATCGATACCCGCGAGCGCGCCTATGCCGAACGCCTGCCGCGCACCGACGCACTGCTGGCCACCGACGCTCCGACACGGCTGCGCGCCGCCCGCGCCGCAGTCGACTCGCGGCTCAATGCCATCGAAACCGGCAATGATGTGGCCGCACTGGGCACCACCGAGGAACGCGAGCAGTGGGCGCGCATCGCAACTCTGGAGGATCAGATCGCGGCGCTGCCGCGCGGCCTGGAACGCGACGAAGCGGCCGACAAACTGCGCCTGCTCAAGGGTGTGCTGTACTGGCGGCTGGACGCCGCCTTCAAGGAGCGCGGCTACGCGCAGCGGCGCGCACTGCGCGAACTCGACGCATCGCTCGAGGAACTGCAGAACCGTTGGGTACTGGTGCAGCGCGCCCGTGCCACGGTGCCGACCAATACCGGGGAATTCGCCGACCGCATTGCGGCGCTGGCCGAGCGCATCAAGGCGCTGCGCGGGCGGCTGGCGGACACCTCGGGCATGCAGAACGACTATTTGCAGAACGTGGCTGCGTCCGAGCTGGGCGCGCAGAAAGAGCGGCTCGCGGCCTACGCGGTGCAGGCACGCTTTGCACTGGCGGACATCTACGATCGCGCGGCCGATCAGGCCGAGAGCGCGCCGGGGGCACCGGCACCGGCACCGGCACCGGAGCAGCGATGACGCCGCCCCGGCGCCCACGGCTGCAATGGCAACGCGCGGCGCTGCTGTGCGCGCTGGCGCTGCCGGCCGCGCAGGCCGCGCAGGCGGCGCAGCCGGCCAAGACGGCGCCGACCATCGGCGATCTGAATGCCCAGTCGGTGCCGGTTCAGCCCAACACCATGCCCGGCGGCGGCGCCGCCAAGGCGATGGAGAACTACCGCCAGTTCCTCAACCTGCAGAATACCGATCCCAAGCAGCGGGCCGAGGCACTGCGTCGGCTCGGCGATCTGAATCTTGAATCGGGTGAACTCGAGCGCATGGCCAGTGAGGTCACGCTGCTCGACATGCAGGGCGCGGAGGCGATCCGCCTCTACGGCACGCTGCTCAAGGCCTATCCGAATTACCCGCGCAACGACCAGGTGCTGTATCAGCTGGCACGGGCATATGAGACCACCGGACAGAGTGATCAGGCACTGGCCACGCTGGACGGCATCGTCGCGCGCTATCCGCAAAGCCGCGATATCGCCGAGGTCCAGTTTCGCCGCGGCGAGCTGCTGTTTTCCAGCCGCCGCTATGCCGATGCGCAGCACGCCTACGAGGCGGTGCTCTCGCACGGCCAGCGAAGCTCGAATTTCTACATACAAAGCCTCTACAAGGACGGCTGGGCGCAGTTCAAGCAGGGGCAGAATGAGGACAGCCTGAAGCCCTTTGGTGATCTGCTCGACCTGATGCTGATCGACCCGAAGGATGGCGCCCGCATGCGCGACTTGAATGCGCTCGGCCGCGCCGATCGCGAACTGGTGGATGACACGCTGCGGGTAATGAGCATCGCGTTCGCCTACCTGGACGGCGCCAAGTCGGTGGATGATTTCACCGCGCACCGCGCCCGGATCCCCTACGTCTACCTGCTGTATACGCGCCTTGGAGACCTGTACGTCGAGAAACAGCGCTATCAGGACGCCGCCGCGACCTATCGGGCTTTCGTCAGCCGCGATCCGGTTGACGAGCATGCGCCAGTGCTGACCAACGCGGCGATCGAGGCCTACCGCAAGGGCGGCTTCGCCGACCTGATGCTCGACGGCAAGCTCGAGTACGTGCAGCGCTACGGTTTCGATGCGCCGTTCTGGAAGGGCCGTGAACACCGCGCCTATCCGCAGGTGGTGGAGGATCTCAAGATCAACCTGAAGGATGTGGCGCAGTACTATCACGCCAGCGCGCAGAAGAGCAAAAAGCCCGAAGACTACGCCGCCGCGGCGCACTGGTATCGCGTCTACCTGAGCTCATTCCCGGGTGAGGCGGATTCGGCCGCGACCAATTACCTGCTGGCCGATGCGCTGTTCGAGGGCAGGCAATACGCCGACGCTGCCACCGAGTACCAGCACACCGCCTACGACTTTCCGAAGAATGCGCGTTCGGCCGAGGCCGGTTACGCGGCGCTGCTGGCCGAACAGAAGAGCGAGGAGGCGATGCCCCCCGAGGCGCGCAGCGCCGCGCATCTGCACGCCACCGCCTCGGCGCTGAAATTCGCGCAGACGTTTCCCGAGCACCCCGAGAGCGCCGTGGTACTGACACGCGCGGCGCAGGACCTGTATGCGGCCGGGGATCAGGCGCAGGCTATGCTGAGCGCCCAGGCGCTGCTGGCGCGCAGCCCGAGTGTCGATGCCGCCAAGCAGCGCATCGCCTGGACCATCGTCGGCCAGGTGAGTTTCAACCAGGGAGATTTCCCCCAGGCCGAGAACGCCTACACGCACGCGCTTGCGGTCGCGCCCCCCAATGATCCTGAGCGTGCCGATATCACCGAGCGCCTGGCCGGCGCGGTCTACAAGCAGGGCGAAAGCAAGCGCAGTGCCGGCGATCAGGCGGGCGCGGCCGAGGATTTCCTGCGCGTGGCGCGCGTGGCGCCCGGCTCGAAGGTGATCGCCACCTCGCAATACGATGCCGCGGCCGCACTGATCAACGCCCAGCAGTGGAATCACGCGATCGAAGTGCTCGAGGCCTATCGACACGAGTATCCGAAAGGTGAATACAGCGCCGATGTCGGCCGCAAGCTGGCGGTGGCCTATGTCGCGGCCGGCCGCGCTGGTCCCGCGGCCGATGAATTCGAGCATATCGCCGCCGATCCGCACGAAGACCCGGCGGTAGTGCACGAAGCGCTGACCCGTGCCGCGGACCTGTATCAGCAGTCCGGCAATACCGCACGTAGCGTCGTGATGCTGGAGCGCCTGGTCAGGGAATATCCGACTCCGCTGCCCGACGCCATCGAGGTGCGCCAGCGGCTGCTGGATATTGCGGCCAAAAGCGGCGAGCTGGAGCGCGAGCGCTACTGGCAGCACGAGATCGTCAAAGCCGACGCCAACGCGGGCGCGGCGCGCACCGAACGCACCAGATATCTTGCGTCCAAGGCGCTGCTGGCGCTGACCGTGCCCACGCGCGATCACTACCGCGCCATCAAACTGGTGGCGCCGCTCAAGCAGAGCCTGGTGGCGAAGAAGAAGGCGCTGGATGCGGCGGTGCAGGCCTACAAGGAAGTGGCCGCGTACCAGGTGGCGGAGACCACCACCGCGGCCACCTACGAGACCGCCGAGCTCTACCGCACGCTGGCGCACGATCTGATGACCTCCGAGCGACCTGCGAGGCTCTCGGGCGAGGCTCTGGAGCAGTACAACGCGTTGCTCGATGAGCAGTCGTTTCCATTCGAGGAACAGGCGATCGCGATTCACGAGATCAACGCGAAGCGTGTGCAGGACGGGATCTACGACGACTCGGTGCGCGCCAGCTTCACGGCCTTGGCGGAACTCAAGCCGGCGCGTTATGGTAAAACCGAACTCAGCGCGGGCTGGATGGCGGCGCTGACTGCCCCGGCGGGCAGCGCCAGCGCGGCGCCGAGCGCCGCCGCGCTGGCCGAGTTTCAGCGTGCCACCGATCTGGCCAATGCCGGCAAGGACACCGATGCCGAGCTGCAGATCAAGCAGTTCGAGCTGCAATACCCGGGATTCGCCGCCCCCGCAATCGATCTGGGCCTGCTGGCCAGGCGCCAGGGCAAGCTCGAGGAATCGGAACGCGCGCTGCGGCGCGCGACCACCCTCGATGCCGCCAATGCCACGGCATGGAGCGAGCTGGGTGTGACGCTGAGAGGCGAGGGCAAGTTTCCCGACGCGCGCGCCGCCTACGAGCATGCGATCGCCGTGGATGCCGATTACGCGCCGGCGCATCGCAATCTGGGGGTATTACTGGATCTGTACCTGGGCGATCCGGCTGCGGCGCTGCCCGAGATGGAGCGCTACAAGGCACTGACCGCGGAGGACAAACCGGTCAGCTCGTGGATTGCCGAGTTGCGGGCACGCACCGGCGTGAAGCCGCCGGCGGCGCCGACCCCGACCGGCGCGCCCGACCCGGGCGCCACTGACACGGCCGCCGCGGCCGATCACGGAGGCACCACATGAGGACCGTTGTAGTTACCGCTCTGGCCGCTCTCGGCGTGGCGTGCCTGGCGCCTGCGGCCCGAGCCCAGCAGGATCTGGAGCCTGCCGTCCGGACCTCTCCCGCGGCCGCTCCCGTCACCGGCACGGTGAGCGCCCCGGCCAGCGCAGCACCACCCGGCGCGGCCCCGGCTACTACTGATCGCAGCGCCAAACCCGGCGATACGCGGGCGGCTAAGCCTGCCGCCGCTTCCGCAGGCGCGCCGGCCGCCGTCGGCACGCCACCGAAGGGGGGAAAGTCGAGCGATCGTATCGAGCTCGACACCACGCAGATCAGCGGTAATCGCGAGCTGCCCAAGGTGATGTACGTGGTGCCGTGGCGCAAGGCGGATCCGGGTGAATTCACCGGCCGGCCCCTCAACAGCCTGCTGGATGAGGCATTGACCCCGGTGGATCGCGACGTTTTCAGGCGCCAGAACCGCTATTACGCAGAGCTTTCGGGCGCACCGGGGTCGGACAAGTCACAGCCTGGAGCGGCCGGGGACGCACCGGTGACGCCAACACCCAGGGATGAGAAGTAGATCGCGGTTCGAGTGTTTACGTCACTTTAGTTTGACCATCTTAGGTAGACCATAGCGGATTGGCACGGGAGTTAATGAGTATGTTCAGTCACATAGTCCGGTTCTTCCAGGGCGGCGGGTGGATGATGTATCCGATCGCCGTGGTGCTCGTGGTGGGCCTCGCGATCGCAGTCGAACGCTGGGTCTACCTCACGATCACGGCGGTGGGCAACCGCACGCTGTGGAACGAGATATCGCCGTTACTGGCACAGGGTAACTTTCGCCAGGCGGTGCAGCTGACCTCCAGGTCGACCGCCGCGATCGGACAGATCCTGAGCTATGGACTGGCGCGCATCTCCTCGGCGCGACGCCGCGAAGATATCGAGAAGGCGATGGAAGAGAGCCTGATGGATATCATGCCTCGGCTCGAGAAGCGCACCCACTACATCGCGACCTTTGCCAACATCGCGACCCTGCTCGGCCTGCTCGGCACCGTGATCGGTCTTATCAATGCTTTCGCCGCGGTGGCGACTGTCAATCCGGCGGAAAAGGCCAATCTGCTCTCGGCCAGCATCTCGGTGGCGATGAATTGCACCGCCTTCGGTCTGATGACCGCGGTGCCGCTGTTGCTGATACACGCCGTGCTGCAGACCAAGACCACGGAACTGATCGACAGCCTGGAGATGGCCTCGGTCAAGTTTCTCAATGCCGTCACCGAGCGTGCACCGCAGCCGACCCCGGCCGCGGCCTGAAACGGCAGTGCGCCTGTCAATGCAAATAGAGCTGGAACATGCGCCGCTCGCATAGCGTCCGGCGGATCACGCGCCACCAGCACCGGCCGTCGCAGCTGATGCTGGTGTCAATGATCGACATCTTTACCGTGCTGGTGACCTTTCTGCTGATGACGGCGGTGTTCTCGCGCACCGTGATCCTGGAGCTGAAGCTGCCGCCGGCCAATGCCGAGTTCAAGGATCCGCCGCCGGGATTGCAGCTGGAGATCACTGTGCGCAAGGACACGCTGCAGGTCGGCGACCGTAACTCGGGGCCGCTGGCGGCGTTTCCCAACAAGGACAATGCCTATGACTACGACGGCCTGTCGAGCTACCTGCAGCAGGTGAAGACAAAATTTCCCGACAAGACCGATGCCACGATTCTGCTCGAGCCGGACACGCCGTACGACATCGTGGTGCAGGTGATGGACCGTATCCGGGTGCTTGAAGTCAATGCGGGACTCAACGTGGTGCAGTACGAACTGTTTCCCGATATCTCGATCGGCGATGCTCCGGTGATGGCGGCAGGCGCAGCGCCCGCGGCTGTCGCTCCGGCTCCGGCCGCTAATCCATGACCGGAGCCCACGCATGAGCATGTCCAATCGCGCCCGGCGGATGCTGCAGCACCAGATGCGCCACCGCGCCGACGCCGAACTCAACCTGATCCCGATGATCGATATTCTGAGCGTCATGGTGTCGTTCCTGCTGGTGTACTCGACCAATGTCGAGGTGCTGCAGAACACCAAGGCGATCGAGATTCCACAGTCGATTGCGGAGCAGCAGCCACGGCAGACCGTGGTCGTGATGCTGACCAAGGATGAGCTGTTCGTGCAGGGCGAACCGATCGCCACGGTAGCGGAGATTCACGCCACCCAGGGCGACATCATCGAGCCGCTGCGCGAAGCGCTGAAGCGTCCGACGCTGGTAGGCCAGGAAGTCACCGAAAAGGACCTGGCCGAGCGCGAGATCACGGTGATGGGCGACAAGGCGTTGCCCTACGACGTGCTGAAGAAAGTCATGCGCACCTGTACCGATGCCGACTACGGCAAGATCTCGCTGGCGGTACTGCAGAAAGACAAGCCGGTGCCACCCGGCACGGTGGGCAGCTCGTGATCCCGGAACATGCACATGCAGCTCACTGAGTATTACCGCAGCTTCGATCTGCCTTGGGAGACCGATCCCGAGGATCAGCGCCGCCTGCGCCGGCTGGTGATCGGCGGCCTGTTGCTGTTCCTGCTGTTGGGAGTGATCCTGCCGTTCATCCATCTGCCCAAGCTGAACGAGGCACCGGCCGAGGCAGTACCCGAGCGCCTGGCGCGGCTGATGGCCGAAGAAAAGCCCAAGCCGCCGCCGGTGGTCGAGCCGCCCAAGCCCAAGCCGGAAACCAAGCCGGTGCCGGTGCCTAAACCGGTGGACAAGACCGCCGAGGCGCGCAAGAAAGCGCAGAACTCGGGCCTGTTGAAGTTCCAGGACGAGCTGGCCGATCTGCGGCAGAACGTCGATCTGACGCCACTCGGCCAGACCAAAAACCTGCAGGGCGCGGTCGGCCAGGACAGCCATGCCGAACGCTCGCTGATTGCCTCCAAGGCCGGCGGCGCATCGGCCGGCATCACCACCGCCAGCGCCAGCCGCGGATTCGGCACCGGTGCCGGCTCGCTGACCGGTCACGACACCACCGCAGTCAGTTCGCGCATCGTCGCCGCCGGCGGCGGGGTCGGTGTCTCCAAGGGCGGCAGCGGCAAGCCCTCGCGCAGCCAGGAGGAAATCGCGCTGGTGTTCGACCGCAACAAAGGCGCGATCTATGCCCTGTACGGGCGTGCGCTGCGCGATATCCCCGATCTGCAGGGCAAACTTGTGCTTGAGTTCACGATCGCCCCGTCGGGGGAAGTGACAGAATGCCACGTGGTCTCGAGCGAGCTGAAAAATGCCGAGCTGGAGAGCAAGATCGTCGCGCGTGTGAAGCTGTTCCGCTTCGAGGCCAAGGACGTGGCGGCAATCACCACCACCAAACCGATCGAATTCGTACCGACGACATGACCCGATACCGTGAATCTACAGTCCGAAATTGAGTACTTCAGCGAAGTGCTGCCGGTGGACCAGGCGCGGCTGCTGTCGGTATTCCTGCACGAGCTGGCGGTCGAGGCCCGCAGCACCTACGGACCGGGCGCAGACCAGGTACACGATGGCGCGCGGCTGCGATTCGCGAATGAGATCGTGTGCCGTCTGGCGGGTTTCATCGAACAGCTGCTGGCCGACGATCACACGCGACCGAGCGATGACGTGGTGCTGCGCATGCTGCTGTCACCACGCGCCGATACGGTCGCCCAGGACCTGGTGCTCAATGCCTACCGCCGTGCGATCCACGGCTTCGACCGCTACGATGCCACGGTGGCAATGGACAAGTAACGCGCACGCGCCGTAACGTCGTGCTGTGCCGGTCCAGTCTCTCAGCCAGGTCCTGATACTGCTGCTTGCTTCGGTGCTGGTGCTGGCGCTGGCACGGCGCATCGGTATGCCGGCGATCCTTGGCTATCTGATAGTCGGCATTGTGCTTGGGCCGTTTGCATTCGCGGTGCTTCCGAAAAGCGCCCAGACGCAGGCGATCGCGCAGATCGGCGTGGTGTTTCTGCTGTTCACCCTGGGGCTGGAGTTCTCCTTCCCGCGCATGATGGCGATGCGGCGCGAGGTGTTCGGGCTCGGCTCCGCGCAGACCATCGTGGTCGGCGGTGCCGGTGCGCTCGCCACACACGCCATAGGTGTTGCCTGGCCGAGCGCGATCGTGGTCGGCGGCGCGATGGCGATGTGCTCGACCGCGATCGTGCTGCAGCAGCTTGGCGACCAGGATGAACTCAACCGGACCCACGGCCGGCTGTCGTTCGCGGTGCTGCTGTTTCAGGATCTGGCGTTCGTGCCGTTGCTGGCGCTGGCAACGGTGCAGACGCAGGGGCACGCGGAGTCGGGTGCGGCGCTGCTGCTGCGTCTGGTGGCGCTGGGCCTGCTGGCGCTGGTCGCGGTGCTGGCGATCGGACGCTGGCTGCTGCGGCCACTGCTGTATGAAATTGCGCACAGCCGGCTGCGCGAGCTGTTCACGCTCACCGCGCTGCTGATCGTGCTGACCGCAGCCTGGATCACGCAGCGGCTGGGGTTGTCGATGGCGCTGGGGGCGTTTCTGGCCGGCATGCTGCTCGCCGAGACCGAATATCGGCACCAGATCGACGCCGTCATCCGGCCGTTTCGCGAGCTGTTGCTGGGATTGTTTTTCATCACCGTCGGCATGCTGCTCGATCTGAAGGTGCTGTTCGGCGACTTCCCGCGCATCGTGGTTCTGCTGCTGCTGCTGATCGCGTCCAAGTCACTGCTGTCGGCGCTGACGACGCGGGCGTTCGGCGTCGATCGCTTCAAGTCGCTGCGTACCGGACTGGTGCTGGCCGGCGGCGGCGAGTTCGGTGTTGCGCTGTTGACCATACTGGCGCGCGGGCCGGAGCTGATACCGGCGCGTCCCACGCAGCTGCTGCTGGCCGTGGTGGTGCTCGGCATGATCGTCAGCCCGGTGATCATCCGCTACAACAAGCGCATCACGCGCCTGGTGCTGCGCGAACAAGGGCCGCCGACCACGGCGATCGAGCGCGAGCAGGCGGCCACCACCGAGCTGGCGCGGCGCGAGCACGTGATCGTGTGCGGCTTCGGCCGCGTCGGCGGCCACCTGGCGCACGTGCTCGACTCCCAGGGCTTCGAGTATCTGGCGATCGATCTGGATCCGGCCAACGTGCGCAGCGCGCGCCAGGCCGGGGTGCCGGTGGTGTGGGGCGATTGCGCCGATGAGGAGTTGCTGCGCAATCTCGGCCTGGATCTGGCCACCGTCGTGATCATCACATTTGCCGATCCGCAGGTGGCTCTGCACGTCATCCGCGCGGTGCGCCGGCTGCGCGCCGACGTGCCGGTGCTGGTGCGTACCCAGGATGATTCGCGGCTCGCCGAGCTGTCGGCGGCCGGCGCCACCGAGGTGGTGCCGGAAACCTTCGAAGCCAGCCTGACACTGGTGTCGCAGGCGCTGACGCTGCTGCAGCTGCCGGCGCCGCAGGTCGCCCGCGTGGTCGATACGCTGCGCAGGCAGCGCTACGCGACGTTGCGCACGCGCTCCGGTGGTGCGCCACCCGACGCGCACGCCGAGGAATCCGCCGACCAGCTGCGCTCCGTGGTGCTGCCTCCCGGCGGCTGGGCGGTGGGGCGCCGGCTCGAGGAAATCCGGGCGCGCGGCGCCGAAGTCGCCTTCACCGCGATCCGCCGCCAGGGCATCACCGGGCGCGAACCTGACGGCGATACCGAGCTGCGCGAGGGCGACGTGGTGGTGATTTACGGCATCCCCGAGGCACTGGAGCATGCCGAAGCGGTGCTGCTGGCCGGTTAGCCGGCATGGCCGCTGGCGGCCGCAGTGTAGAATCCCGCCCCCCATGAACCATGAAGATATCCAGTTCCCGACGCGCCACCATCCGCTGCGGGAAGACATGCGCTCGCTCGCGCAGCTCATGGACCAGGTGCTGCAGGAGCAGGGTGGCGCGGAACTGTGGCAGCTGTTCGAGCAGGACCGGCTGACCGCGATGCGCTGGCGCGAAGGTGTGGCGGGTGCCCCCGAGGCGCTCGCGGTGCGCGTGCGCGGCCGGCCGCCGCGCGTGGCGCGCGAGCTGGTGCGGGCGTTCTCGGCCTGGTTCCAGCTGGTGAACGTGGCCGAGAAGGTGCACCGCATCCGGCGCCGGCGCGAATATTTCCAGCAGGACAGCGAACGGCCGCAGCCCGGCGGCGTCGAGGACGCGCTGTCCGAACTCAAGGCCTCGGGGCTGACGCTGCCGGAAGTGCTGGCACTGATGGCACGGCTGTCGATCGAGCCGGTGCTGCTGGCGCACCCGATGGAGTCCACGCGCCGCACCAGCCTGCGCCGCCAGCAGCGCATGGCTGCGCTGCTGCTCGACCGCGACAACGCAACGCTGGCGCCCAATGAGCAGCGCGCGCTGCTCGAGCGCATCCGGGCCGAGGTCAGCGCCGACTGGCAGACCGAAGAGCATCCGCGCGAGCGACTGACTGTGGCCGATGAGCGCGAGCACGCGATTTTTTATCTGGTCGAGATCCTGTATCTGATCGTTCCTGCGTTCTACCAGGAGATCGCCGCAGCACTGGGCAAGTTGTATGGCGTGCCGGCCGAGAGCGTGGAATTGCCGGTGATCCTGCGCTTTGGCACCTGGGTCGGCGGTGACATGGAGACCTCGGCCGACGTGCATGCCAAGAGCATCCGCGACACACTGGCGCGCGCCCAGCAGGTCATCATCAACACTTATTATGACGAGTGCCTGAAGCTGGCGCAGACGCTGTCGCAGAGCGCCAGCCGCATTGGCATTTCCAGCGCGGTGATGCGCCGGGTGGAGGAATACCGCACGCTGCTGCCCGGCGCCCAGGCCATCACGCCATCGCGTCACGACCGCATGCCCTATCGCGTGCTGCTCGGGCAGATCGCCGAGCGCCTGCACGTCACCTACGACGGCCGCTCCAACGGCTACCAGCAGCCGGCGCAGTTCCGGGCCGACATAGCCCTGATCGCGCACAGCCTGCTCGCCAACCGCGGGGCCAACGCCGGGTATTTCCAGGTGCGGCGGTTGCTGTACCGCATCGATACCTTCGGGTTTCACCTGGCGACGCTGGATGTGCGCGCCCACACCGCGGTCCATCACGCGGTGCTGGCGCAGGGCATGGATGACCCGGATTGGATGAGTCGCAGCGCCGCCGATCGGCACACGCGCCTGGTCGAGATCCTCGAGCGCGACATCGGTCCCACCGGCAGCTTCGATGCGCTCGCCAAGCGCACGCTGGCGGTGTTCGACGCCATTACCCAGTGCCGCCACCGCTACGGCGCCGATGCCATCGGACTGTATATCGTGAGCGGCGTATCGCAGGCCGACGACGTGCTGGCGCCGCTGGTGCTGGCGCGCTGGGCCGGAGCCTACGACAAGAGCAAGGGCGAGGTGGCGCTCGACGTGGCGCCGCAGTTTGACCGGGTCGAGACGCTGGAGCGTTGCGGCGCGGTCATGGGGGAGCTGCTCGAGGATGGCGTCTACAAGCGTCATCTGGAAGCCCGCGGCCGGCTGCAGACGGTGCTGATCGGCTTTTCCGACAGCAACCAGGAGAGCGGCATGATCGCCTCACGCCTCGCGGCCTACCGTGCACAGCGCCATCTCACCGAGGCGCTGCGAGCGGCCAACAAACAGCACGTGCTGTTCTACAGCCGCGGCGGCAGCATTCCGCGCGGCGGCGGGCGCATCGATGCCCTGCTGCGCGCCGCGCCCTCCGAGTCGATCAACGGTGTGCTGCACTTCACCGAGCAGGGCGAGAGCATCAGCCAGAACTACGGGCTGCGGCCAAACGCAATGCGTACCCTGGAACGCGCCTTCAGCACGCTGGCACTGGCCACATTGGCGGTCAAGCGCGGCATCGCGGTGCGCGAGAGTGCCACGCTGGCGGAATGTGTCGGCCTGGTCGCGGGCCGCAGCGCCCAGGTGTGGCGCGCCCTGATCTACGAGCAGCCGCAGTTCCTCGACTTCTTTCGCGCCGTCACGCCGATCGACGTCATCGAGCGCATGCAGATAGGCGCAAGTCCGGTGCAGCGCAGCGAGCGGGGTGGCGTCGACGCCATACGGCCGGCACTGTGGGTGCTGGCGTGGTCGCAGTCACGCCATATGCTGCCGGCCTGGTTTGGGGCCGGCGCCGGCCTGGAATTCGCAAAGGGCGAGCGCGGCATCGAGCTGCTGCGGCGCTGCTACCGCGGCTGGCCGTTCTTCCACAGCCTGATCGACGATATCGAGGCCATGCTGGCGCGCGCCGATCTGGGCGTGGCGGCGCATTATGACCGGCTGGCGCCAACGGAGCTGCGCCCCTATGGCCTGCAGCTGCGGGCCGAGTACGAGCGCAGCTGCGCACTGGTGCTGGAGGTCAAGGAGTCGATGACGCTGCTGGACACCGATCGCACGCTGCAGCGGGGAATCATGGTGCGCAACCCCTCCATCGACCCGATGCACTTCATGCAGGTGGACCTGCTGGAGCGCTGGCGCGCCAGCGGCCGGCAGAACCGCGAGCTGTTCGAAGCGCTGCAAGCCAGCGTCAGCGGCATCGCCCGCGGCCTGCAGACCACCGGCTGATATGGCCCGCGCCCGCGGCAGCGGTGCGGCGCACCCCGGCGCGGCCGTGGCCGGCCGGCGGCCGATATAACAACTGCGAACCCTAATCATAACCGGCTCACCGTATATCCGGCTGGCCGGCGACATTACAGTAGGGTGTTGCCAACCAGAGCGTGCGCGTGTACCGATACGACCAAATCGACCAGACCCTGGTGAACCAGCGGGTAGCTCAGTTCCGCGACCAGACCCGTCGTTTTCTGGCCGGCGAGCTGAGCGAGGATGAATTCCGTCCGCTGCGGCTGCGCAACGGTCTGTACATCCAGCGCTACGCGCCGATGCTGCGGGTGTCGATTCCGTACGGGCTGCTGTCCACGGTGCAGCTGCGCATGCTGGCGCACATCGCCCGCACCTACGACCGCAACTATGGCCACTTCACCACCCGCCAGAACATCCAGTACAACTGGCCGGCGCTGGAGCGCGTGCCGGATATCCTGGCCGATCTGGCGAGCGTCGAGATGCACGCCATCCAGACCAGCGGCAACTGTATCCGCAACATTACCTGCGATCACCTGGCAGGCGTTGCGCCCGATGAGATCGCCGATCCGCGGCCGTACTGCGAGATCATCCGCCAGTGGGCCGCGCTGCATCCGGAATTCAGCTACCTGCCGCGCAAGTTCAAGATTGCGGTGACTGCATCGCCGGCCGATCGCGCGGTGGTGGAGATTCACGATGTCGGGGTGCGCCTGAAGCACGGACCGAACGCCGAGATCGGCTTTGAGATCCTGGCTGGCGGCGGGCTGGGTCGCACGCCCATTCTGGGCAAGCTCATCCGCAGCTTTCTGCCGCAGGCCGATCTGCTGGCGTACCTCGAGGCGATCCTGCGCGTCTACAACCGCTACGGCCGGCGCGACAACATCCATAAGGCACGCATCAAGATCCTGCTGCGCGCGCTGGGCGTGGAGGAATTCACCCGCCAGGTGGAGCAGGAGTTCGAGGCCGCTCGGGAATTCGCCCCGCGGCTGCAGCCGCACGAGGTCGAGCGCATGCGCGGTTTCTTCGCGCCGCCGCCGTACCAGACCACCGACGACAGCCTGCCCGCCATCGGCAGCGTCAGCTCCGGCGACCCGGCCTATGACGCCTGGCTGCGCTATAACACCCGCCGCCACAAGATTCCCGGATATCGCGTGGTGTTCGTGTCGCTGAAGAAGCACGGCGAGGCTCCCGGGGACATGAGCGGCGAGCAGATGGATGCGCTGGCGGGGCTGGCCGATCGCGTGAGTTTCGGCATGGTGCGCGCCACCCATGATCAGAATCTGGTGCTCGCCGACGTGCCGCAATCGGCGCTGCGCGCGGTGTGGCGCGAGCTCGACGCGCTCGGGCTTGCGACTCCGAACATCGGTACGCTGACCGACATGATCTGCTGCCCCGGCCTGGACTTCTGCAGCCTCGCCAATGCCGGCTCGATCGACGTGGCCAAGCAGATACACACGCGCTTCGACGATCTGGACTATCTGTACGACTTAGGTCCGATCGAGATCAAGATGTCCGGTTGCATGAATGCCTGCGGCCACCACCACATCGGCCACATCGGTATTCTGGGCGTCGATAAGCACGGCAAGGAGTGGTATCAGATCACAATCGGCGGCTCATCGACCGGTCCGGCGACGCTTGGAGAAGTCATCGGTCCATCGGTGCCCAAGGAGCAGGTGGCCGATACCATTGCCCGGCTGCTGGAGGTCTATGTGCGCGAGCGGCATGGTGACGAGGAACGCTTCGTCGATGCCGTGCGGCGCATCGGTATCGAACCATTCCAGGAGCGCGTGTATGAGACGCATCATTCGGCAGCGTGAGCTGGTTGCCGATGACGCGCGCTACGCCGGCGAAGACGCGGGACCTGGCACGCGCGCGGTGCAGCCGGCCGCGCAATTCATCGCCGCGCTGAGGGCCGGGCAGGCGAGCGGATCGGCGGCTGCGGTCCTCATCGGCCCGGTGGACGAGGTCGAGGCGCTGGCGCCGCACCTGGCGCCGCTGAGCCTGATCGTCGTGGAATTTCCCAAGATCGGCGAAGGCCGCGGCTATACCCAGGCGCGATTGCTGCGGCAACGCTATGGTTACGCGGGCGAGCTGCGCGCGCGTGGTGCGCTCAAGCGCGATCAGCTGTTTTTCCTCGCGCGCTGCGGTTTCAACAGCTTCGATCTCGATCCTGCCGAGGACCTGGAAGCCGCGCTCGGCTCCTTCAACGACTTCAGCGTCGCCTACCAGGAGGGCAGCGACGCGCTGGTCAAGGTGCGGCGGCGTGCCAGCTGCGCCTGAGCGGCCGCGTTACGCCGATTTGCACCGATTCCGCGTTTGTCTGACGGCACTTGTCGGTGCCGACCCCCGGCCGGGGAGCCGGCGGTTTGCGTTATCATGGCACGTCATCGCTCAGCCTTAAGCTGGGCTTAAGGTACGACATGTGAGTGCGCCACCGTCGACGGGGTTATCGTGCAGGATGGGACAGGGCCGGTTACGAAATCTGAACCGCCGAGCGAGTCTGCATCGCCCGTTGACGCAGCGCTGCTGAGCGACCGGGAAGCCGTCAAGGCACTGGTCGAGGGCCGAATCGGCGACCCATTCGCCCTGCTCGGTCCCCATCCATCGGCGCACGGTACCGTGGTGCGTGTCTATCTGCCGCCGGCGCAAGGCGTCGCGGCGATCGATCGCAGCGGCGCGCTGCTGGCGACGCTGCAGCCGCTGCAGACCCCGGGCCTGTTCGCTGGCATCATTCCCGCCGCCACGGCCTATCGGTTGCGCATCCAGTGGCCGGGCGGGCGCGTGCAGGAAACCGAGGATCCGTATTCCTTCGGTCTGCTGCTTGGCGAGCTCGATATCTACCTGCTGGCTGAAGGCAGCCACCTGGAACTGGGCCGTTGCCTCGGCGCCCAGCCGATGAGCATCGATGGCGTGGCCGGAGTGCGATTCGCCGTCTGGGCGCCCAATGCACAGCGCGTCTCCGTGGTCGGCGACTTCAACGTATGGGACGGTCGGCGCCATCCGATGCGCAAACGGGTCGAGGCCGGGGTGTGGGAGCTGTTCATCCCGCGGCTGCCGACCGGCACGCTCTACAAATACGAAATACTCGGCCCGAATGGGCTATTGCCGCTCAAGGCCGATCCGGTGGCGCTGCAGGTCGAGCCGCCGCCACGCACCGCCTCGGTGGTGCCCGATCCGACGCCATTTCGCTGGAGCGATGCGCACTGGCTCGGAGCCCGGGCGGCCAACAACGCGCTGCTGCACGCCCCGTTATCGATCTACGAGGTTCACGCCGGATCGTGGCGCCGCGTCGCGGAGCAGGGCGGGCGGCCCCTGAACTGGGATGAGCTCGGCGATCAGCTGATCGCGCATGTCACCGGCCTGGGCTTCACCCACATCGAGCTGCTGCCGGTCATGGGGCATCCGTTCACCGGCTCCTGGGGCTACCAGGTACTCAGTCAGTACGCGCCGCAGGCCACGTTCGGCGAGCCGAGCGCATTTGCGCGCTTCGTCGATCGCTGTCATGGCGCCGGTGTCGGGGTGATTCTCGACTGGGTGCCGGGCCACTTCCCCACCGACGCCCACGGGCTGGCGTGGTTCGACGGTACCGCACTGTACGAACACACCGACCCGCGCGAGGGGTTTCACCAGGAGTGGAATACCGCGATTTTCAACCTCGGTCGGCGCGAGGTGCACGCCTTTCTGGTGTCGAGTGCACTGCACTGGATCGAGCGCTATCACGTGGATGGACTGCGGGTCGATGCGGTGGCCTCGATGCTGTACCGCGATTATGCGCGGCGCGAAGGCGAATGGATTCCGAACAAGTACGGCGGCCGCGAGAACATCGAAGCCATCGATTTCATGCGGCATATGAACGACGCCGTGGCGCAGCGCTTTCCCGGGGCGCTGATGATCGCCGAGGAATCCACCGCCTGGCCCGGCGTGACGCGCTCGACCCGCGACTGGGGCCTGGGTTTCTCCTACAAGTGGAACATGGGCTGGATGCACGACACGCTGCGCTACATGAAGCTCGATCCGGTGCACCGCTCGTATGATCACCACGACATGACCTTCGGCCTGCTGTATGCGTTTTCCGAGCGGTTCGTGCTGCCGCTCTCGCACGATGAAGTGGTGCACGGCAAGGGCTCGCTGATCGGACGCATGTCCGGGGATACCTGGCAGCGGTTCGCAAATCTGCGCGCCTACTTCGGTTTCATGTGGACCCAACCCGGGAAAAAGCTGCTGTTCATGGGCGGTGAATTCGGCCAGGACTGGGAATGGAATCACGACGGCCAGCTCGACTGGGTGGCGCTCGAGCATCCCCTGCACCGCGGCGTGCAGCAGCTGGTCGGCGATCTGAACCGGCTGTATCGTGAAGAGCCGGCCCTTCACGTGTTCGATTGCGACAGCGCGGGTTTTCGCTGGATCATCGCCGACGACTACAGCAACAGCATCTTCGCTTACTATCGCCAGGGTCACGCCGATTCGGCGCCGGTGATCGCGATCTGCAACTTCACGCCGGTGCCGCGCCTGCATTACCGGGTTGGTGCTCCTCGGGCCGGAGTGTGGCGCGAAATCCTGAATACCGATTCGGAGCTCTACGGCGGCTCCAATCTGGGCAACGGCGGGCGGCTGGAGGCCAGCACGACGCCTTCGCATGGACAGCCGTTCTCGCTCGAACTAACGCTACCACCCCTGGCCACTGTATTGTTGCGCCACGGGGGGTGATCGATATTGTAAGGATCACCGTGCATGCAGTCCGACCTGCCGACCGCCCCGCTAGCCGGTGCCGCCTATCCGCTGGGTGCGACCTGCGGACCCGAAGGTTGCAACTTTGCCGTCTTTGCCGGTAATGCGGAGCGGGTGGACCTGTGCCTGTTCGACGCCGGCGGGCGGCAGGAACTGCGGCGGCTGTCGCTGCGTGAATGTACCGACGGTGTCTGGCACGGCTTCGTCGGCGCAGTAGCGCCGGGCCAGCTCTATGGTTATCGGGCGCACGGGCCGTACCTGCCCGAGCAGGGCCATCGCTACAACGTCAACAAGCTGCTGCTCGATCCCTACGCGCGCAAGCTCAACGGCTCGCTGCGCTGGAGCGACGCGCTCTACGGCTACCGGCTCACCTCGCCGCGCGCCGACCTGTCGTTCGATCGGCGCGACAGCGCCTTTTGCATGCCCAAGGCCGTGGTCACGCTCGATCACTTCGACTGGGGCGACGATCGCCCGCCGCGCACCCCATGGAACGACACCATCATCTACGAGGCGCACCTGCGCGGCCTGACGATGCGGCTGCCGGACATTCCGGAGCAGCTGCGCGGCACCGCGGCGGCACTCGGTCACGAACGCACCGTGGGCTATCTCAAGAGCCTCGGCATCACCGCCATCGAACTGCTGCCCATTCACGCCTTCGTCAATGATCGGGTGCTGGCGGAACGCGGGCTGGCCAACTACTGGGGTTACAACACGCTGGCTTTTTTTGCCCCCGAGCCGCGCTATCTGTCCGGCGGCAGCCTTGCAGAGCTCAAGACGGCGATCAAGGCGCTGCACGCCGCCGGCATCGAAGTGCTGCTCGACGTGGTCTACAACCACACCGGCGAGGGCAGCGAACTAGGTCCTACCATGAGCATGCGCGGGCTGGACAATGCCGCCTACTATCGACTGCAGTCGGACAACATGCGCCACTGCGTGAACGACACCGGCACCGGCAACACCGTTGATTTCTCGCAGTCGCGGGTGATTCAGCTGACTCTGGACTCGCTGCGCTACTGGGTCGAGGAATTTCACGTCGACGGTTTTCGCTTCGACCTGAGCGTAACGCTGGGGCGCGAACAGAACGGCTACGATCCGGGCTCGGGCTTCTTCGATGCGCTGCTGCAGGATCCGACGCTGGCGCGCGTCAAGCTGATCGGCGAGCCCTGGGACTTAGGTCCCGGCGGCTACCAGCTCGGCAATCATCCGGCCGGCATGGCCGAATGGAACGACAAGTTTCGCGACGATGTGCGCCGCTTCTGGCGCGGGGATTCGGGTCTGCGTGGGGCGCTGGCGGCGCGGCTGCAGGGCTCGGCCGACCTGTTCGATCACCACGGGCGCCGTCCCTGGGCGTCGTTGAATTTCATCACCGCGCATGACGGATTTACGCTGCAGGACTGGGTCAGCTACCAGCAGAAACACAACGAGGAGAACGGCGAGGACAACCGCGACGGCACCGACAACAACGCCAGCAACAACTGGGGCGTGGAGGGGCCGACGGACGACGCGGCGATCCAGGCGACGCGCGAGCGCGTAAAGCGCGCGATGCTGGCAACGCTGTTGTTCTCGCATGGCACGCCGATGCTGCTCGGCGGCGACGAGTTTGGCCGCACGCAGCATGGCAACAACAACGCCTACGCCCAGGACTCGGAGCTGTCCTGGTTCGATTGGACCCAGGCGCTGTCGCCGGCCGGAGTCGAGCAGCGGGCTTTCGTGACGCGGCTGATCCAGTTGCGGCGCGAGTTCTGCAGTCTGCGCAGCGACTACTACCAGCACGGGCGGATCGAGCCGCTGCCGCAGGTGCGGGACATCGAGTGGTTCGACGAAAGCGGCGACATCATGCGGGCGGAGGACTGGCAGTACACCGAAGGCCGGCTGCTGAGCGTGCGCCGTGCGCGCCGGCTGGATGAGGCGCGGGTCGAAGTGAGCCTGCTGTTGACCAATAACACCTCCGATTCGCACAGTTTCCAGCTGCCGGACCCGCGATTTCGCTGGCAACTGCGACTGAACACCGCCGACGTGCACAGTGCGGATCAGGAAATCGAGCGTCCGGCGATCGACGTGGCGCCGCACAGCGTGCAGCTGCTCACCGCTATCGTCGCGGCGAGCGCAGCCGACGGTCTGCCGGCCGCTTCGCCGGCGGGCAAGGAAACCGAGAACGCTTCAGCTGCCGTCACTGCGGAGCCCTAACCGGGCAGCAGCGCGAGCAGCGCCTGTGCTAGTGCATCGACGTGCGCTTCGGTATGCGCCGCGGACAGAAAACCGACCTCGTAGGCGCTCGGTGCCAGATAGATTCCGCGTTCGAGCAGCGGATGAAACAGTGCCGCGAAGCTCTGGCCGGCATCGGCCGGCAGCCTGTGCAGCGAACGCATCGGTGTGGCCGGGGAGCCGGCCGCGGAGCTGCAGATCCAGAACACTGAGCCGGCGCGCTGGATGGCGAGCCCGGGCAGGCCGCTGAGCGCGCGCTCGAGTCGGGCGCCAAGATCCTCGAGCCGCTGGTAGAGGCTGCCATCCGCCAGCCGCTGCAAGGTGGCGAGGCCGGCGCACATCGCCAGCGGGTTGGCGCTCAGAGTGCCGGCCTGGTAGACCGGCCCGGACGGTGCCACCAGCTCCATGAGATCGCGGCGGCCGCCGTAGGCACCGACCGGGAATCCGCCGCCAATCACTTTGCCGTAGGTCGTCAGGTCCGGACGGATGCCGCTCACGCCGGCGTAGCCCTGGAACGACAGCCTGAAGCCGGAGATCACTTCATCGAAGATCAGCAGCGCACCGTGCGCGCGCGCGAGCCGGGCGACTGCGCGCAGGAATTCCGGCCGTTGCGGCAGCAGGCCGTAGTTTGCCGGCAGCGGTTCGATGATTACTGCGGCGATCTCGCGCCCGTGACGCGCCAGCAGCGCCTCGAGTGCGGCCTCGTCATCCAGCGGCGCGATCAGCGTCTGCTGCACCACGTCGGGGGCCAGGCCGGCACTGTCGGGCAGCGGCGCCTCCGCCAGGCCGGAACCGGCGCGCAGCAGCATCGAGTCGGCGTGGCCGTGATAACAACCCTCGAATTTCAGAATCTTCGAACGGCCAGTGGCGGCGCGCGCCACGCGCAGCGCCGACATCACCGCTTCGGTTCCGGAATTGACGAATCGTATGCTCTCCACCCAGGGAACACGGGCGGTGATCAATTCCGCGAGCTCCAGGCTGTAGGGTTCTGCGGTGCCGAGGCTCCAGCCGCGCGCCAGGGCCGCTTCGGCCGCGAGGCGCACGCCCGCGTCGGCGTGACCGAGGATCAACGGCCCGAAGGCCATGCAGAAATCGAGGTAGTCGCGCCCGTCCACATCGCGCAGGTAGGCACCGGCGCCGCCGGTCATGAAGCGCGGCGTGCCGCCGACGCCGCGAAACGCACGCACCGGGGAATGCACCCCGCCCGGCGAGACGCGCCGCGCACGCGCGAACAGCTCCTCGGAGCGGCCGCTGCCGGCGCTCAAGCCGACAGCCAGTCGCGCGCATAGCGCGCACCGTAGGTGATGATCATGCTCGCGCCCGCGCGCCGGAACGCCACCAGTATCTCCCGATGCAGCGCCGCACGATTGGCCAGGCCCATGGCGGCGAGGGCTTCGAGCGCCGCAAATTCGCCGCTTACGTGATACACCGCCCAGGGCTTGCGGATCGCACGCGACAGTTCGCGCAACAGATCCAGATACGGCAAGCCGGGTTTGACCATCAGGATGTCGGCGCCCTGCGCGGCATCGCGCTCGGCACACAGCCACGCGTCGTTCGGCCGCGCCGGATCGAGCTGGTAGCTGGCTCGGTCCTTGAGCGGCGAGTCGGATTGGGGCGCCGAATCGGCCGCGACGCGAAACGGGCCGTACAGCGTCGACTGAAATTTGACTGCGTAGCTCATCAGCACGGTACGCTCGAGTCCGGCGCCGTCGAGCGCGGTG
The DNA here is from genome assembly GCA_036262215.1 of Steroidobacteraceae bacterium. GTDB lineage: Bacteria > Pseudomonadota > Gammaproteobacteria > Steroidobacterales > Steroidobacteraceae > FEN-1191. Next base: position 4,965 of record DATAJH010000172.1, on the reverse strand, counting down.
CGAATGGCGCCCACCCGGCCGTCCATCATGTCACTCGGGGCGACGCAGTCGGCGCCGGCCTGGCCGTAGGCCAGCGCGGCCTGCACCAGTTCGGCGACGCTGGCATCGTTATCCAGATGATTGCCTTCGGCACCGAGCACGCCGCAGTGGCCGTGTGGGGTCGAGGAGCACAGACACACGTCGGTGGCGAGCCAGATGTCGCGGCCAAAGCGTGCCTTGAGCGAGCGCACCTGGCCGGCAGTGAATGACCAGTCGATCTGCCGCTCACTGCGCGCCTGCGGAACGCCGAACAACAGGAACTTGGTGACTCCGGCCGCAAGATCCTGCTCCACCCGTCGCAGCAGCGATTCGCTGTTTTCCTGGTATACCCCGGTGAGGCCGGGCACGGCTAGCGGAGCGCTAATGCCCTCGGCGACGAACAACGGCTGGATCAGCTGGTCGAGCTGTACGTGGACCTCGCGCGTGAGGGCACGAACATGCTCATTTTGACGCAAGCGGCGCAGGTCGAGAGAACTCATGCTGTTCGGGTGAAATCGAAGTAAACGCCCAGGCCGACAGTGTGCCGCGAGCCGGAGCGCCGGCGGTCACGCATTGTCACATGGTCCGTGCCGGCGTCACGGCTTACGCTGGCGGCAGGCCGCCCGGGGCCTTAACTTATAAGCCAATGTTATGAGACCGGCGAGCACAATTCGCCCCATGCCGACGGCCGCTGCTCACATAACAACAATCGATCCGGCACTGACCGCCAAAATTGCCGCCAGCCTGGCGCTGCTGCGCCAGGGCGTGGATGACTACGGCCGGGTGGTGTACGCCAGCAGTCTGGGTGCGGAGGCGATGGTGCTCACCGACCTGATCTGGACCCATGTGCCCGGGATCGACATCGTCAGCATCGACACCGGCCGGCTGCCTGAGGAGACCCTGGCGCTGCTCGAACGCCTCGAGCGCCGCTACCACCGCCGCATCAAGCTGTACTACCCGGATGCGCAGGCGGTGCAGCGTTACGTGCGCGAGCACGGCATCAATGGCTTCTATAACAGCCTCGGCGAGCGCATCAGCTGCTGCCAGATCCGCAAGGTCGAGCCCTTCATCAGGGCCGTGGCCGGCTATGGCGCCTGGGTGACCGGCGTGCGGCGCGAACAATCCGAGCAGCGTGCCGAAGCACAGCCGATGACCCGGGACGAGCAGACCCAGCTTCACAAGATCAGCCCGCTGCTCGAATGGACGGAAACGGACGTCTGGAGCTATATCCGCGCGCATCAGCTCTACTACAGCCCGCTGCACGATCGCGGCTATCCGAGCATCGGCTGTGCTCCATGCACGCGCGCCATCGAGCCCGGACAGGACCATCGCGCCGGCCGCTGGTGGTGGGAGAATCCCGACTCGCGCGAATGCGGCCTGCATCCGCGCCAGCACGCGCGCAATACGCTCGCCGCCTCCTGACGGCGCGCCTGCCAGGGTCAAGCGCCGCCCGATCGGCTAAAGTCCGCCCATGGACTATCTGCCGGTGTTCCTCAACCTGCGCGACAAGCTGGCCCTGGTGGTCGGTGGCGGCGCAGTGGCCAGCCGCAAGGTCGAACTGCTGCTCAAAGCCCATGCACGCGTGCGGGTCGTGGCGCCGCGGCTGCATTCCGATCTGGCGCTGTACCGTGACGCCGGACGCATCGAACACCTGGGTTGCGAGTTCGAGCCGCGACATTTCGACGGCGTGATATTCGCGATCGCTGCTACCGATAGCGGCGCGGTCAATCAGGCGGTGGCGGTGGCCGGCGCCGTGCGCGGCATCTTCGTCAACGTCGTGGATGATGGCGCCGCCTCGTCGGCCGTGATGCCGGCCATCGTCGATCGCTCGCCGCTGGTGGTCGCCGTGGGAACCTCGGGACAATCCCCGACGCTGGCGCGACGGGTGCGCGCCCAGCTGGAGGCGATGCTGCCCGAGCGGCTCGGGGATCTGGCCAGACTGGCAGGTGCCGCACGCGAGCGCGTGCAGCGCGCGCTGCCCGACATCGAGCAGCGACGGCGTTTCTGGGACGGCTTGTTCGCCGGCAGCATCGCCAGCAAGGTGTTCGCGGGCAGCACGCGCGAGGCGCAGGCGCTGCTGGAGTCCGAGCTGCGCGCTGCCACCGATGGTACGCGCCAGGCGCGCGGCGAGGTGTATCTGATCGGCGCCGGGCCCGGTGATCCTGATCTGCTGACGCTGCGCGCGCTGCAGCTGCTGCAACAGAGCGACGTCGTGCTGTACGACCGCCTGGTGAGCCAGGCGGTGCTGGAACGCGTGCGACGCGACGCCGAGCGAATCTTCGTCGGCAAGGAATCGGGCCAGCACCGGGTGACGCAGCAGCGGATTCATTCACTGCTGCTCGAGTATGCGGGTCGCGGATTGCGCGTGGCGCGTCTCAAGGGAGGCGATCCTTTCATCTTTGGACGTGGCGGCGAGGAACTCGACCTGTTGCAGCGCGCCGGTATCCCGGTGATCGTGGTGCCCGGCATCACCGCAGCCCTGGGTGCGGCGGCGGCGGCCGCGCTGCCGCTCACTCAGCGCGGCCTGGCGCCGTCGGTCACGTTCGTTACCGCAACCGGCGACGGCGCGGAACGCCTCGACTGGCGCTCGCTCGCGGCGCCGTTGCAGACCGTGGTGTTCTACATGGGTGTGGCACAGCTGCCCCGCATCGTCGAGCTGCTGCGCGCACACGGTGCCGCTGCCGAGCGGCCGGCCGCGATCGTTGAGCAGGCTACGCTGCCCGGGCAGCGGGTCATCGCCGGCTGCCTGGGCGACATCACCGAGCAGGCACAGGTCGCGCAAGTGGCGGCGCCGGCGCTGCTGATCGTCGGCGAGGTGGCACGGCGCGCCGCCCGCGCGGCGGATCCGGTGCAGGCCGTGCTCGCCAATGCCGCCGCCACGCCATGAATATCGCCAGCGGATTCGTCGATGCCGTGGGCCACACGCCGCTGATTCGCCTGCGCGGCGCGAGCGAGCAGACCGGGTGCGAGATTCTCGGCAAGGCGGAATTCATGAATCCGGGCGGTTCGGTCAAGGATCGGGCGGCGCGCGCGATCGTGCTCGACGCCGAACGGCGCGGACAGCTCAAGCCCGGTGGCACGGTAGTCGAGGGCACCGCCGGCAATACCGGCATTGGCCTGGCGCATGTCTGCAACGCGCGCGGCTACCGCTGCGTGATCGTCATGCCGGACAATCAGTCGCCGGAGAAATACGCGTTGATCGAGGCCCTCGGAGCCGAGGTGCGTCGAGTCAAGACGGTGCCTTACAGCGACCCGAACCATTATCAGAAGACCGCCGGCAGGCTGGCGCAGGAATTACCGAACGCGATCTGGAGCAATCAATTCGATAATACCGCCAATCGCCGCGCCCACCTGGAGACCACCGGTCCGGAGATCTGGCAGCAGACCGAGGGGCGCATCGATGCCTTCGTGGCGGCGAGCGGCACTGGCGGCACGGTGGCCGGCGTGTCCGAGTACCTGAAGTCGCGCAACTCGAGCATACGCACCGTGCTGGCTGATCCGCCCGGAAGCTCGCTGTATGAATTTATCCGCCACGGCGTGGTCAAAGCCACCGGCAGCGGCTCGATCACCGAAGGCATCGGCATCGGGCGCGTCACCGCCAACATGCAGGATGCGCCCATCGACGATGCGGTGCATGTAGAGGACGCCGAGACCGTGAGCTACGTCTACCGTCTGCTGCGCGAGGAAGGCCTGTTCGTCGGCAGTACCAGCGGCATCAATGTCGCCGCCGCGGTGCGCGTGGCGCGCGATCTGGGTCCCGGTCATAGCGTGGTCACGGTGCTGTGCGACAGCGGCTCGAAGTATCTGTCGCGGCTGTTCAGTCGCGACTGGCTGGCGCAGAAGGGCTTGCTCCAGGCGGCCGGTCTGGCGGCCACGCCAACATGAACCTCTGCAGGAGTGCGCTGCTGCTGTCGGGCGTTCTGGCTGCGGCGCCGGCGCATGCGCAGTGGCTGTCGCGCACCGTCGACGGGATCATGGGCACCCGCATCTACGTCGAGATCTGGGCCGAGGATCCGGCCAAGGGCGAGGCGGCGATCGATGCCGTGATGGACGAGATGCGGCACATCGACGACACCATGAGCACCTATAAGCCGACCAGCGAGGTCTCCAAGGTCAATGCGCTCGCGGCCAAGCAACCGGTACCGATCAGCCTGGAACTCTTCAAGCTGCTGGGTACGGCGCTGGAGTACTCGCGCATCACGGAAGGTGCATTCGACATTACCTACGCCAGTGTCGGCTACATGTACGACTTTCGCGAGCATAAGCGACCGACCGAACAGCAGATCGCGGCCGCGTTGCCGGCGGTCAATTACCGGCACGTGCTGCTCGACGCCAAGACGCAATCGGTGCGCTTTTCCCAGCCGGGCGTGCGCATCGATCTGGGCGGGATCGCCAAGGGTTATTCGGTCGATTGCGGCATCGAGATTCTGCAGGCGCGCGGCTACACGCATGCGCTGGTCAATGCCGGCGGCGACAGTCGCGTGATCGGCGATCGCTTCGGCCGCCCATGGGTGGTGGGCATCCGACATCCGGATCATCCCGATCAGGTCATCACGCGCATCCCGCTGGTTGATGCGGCGTTCTCGACCTCGGGCGACTATGAGCGCTATTTCGATGAGGACGGCGTGCGCTATCACCACATCATCGATCCGCACACCGGTCATTCGGCCAGCAAAGTGCGCAGCGCCACGGTCATCGCGCCGACTGCGACCCGTACCGACGGGCTGTCCAAGACTGCTTTCGTGCTCGGCCCCGATGCAGCCATGAGAATCTACAATAAGCTCGATGACGTCGATGCCGTGCTGGTAACGCCGGACGGGCGGATTCTGTATTCCAAGGGCCTGCAACCCGGTGCCTCCCCGGCGCCGGATGCGGCTACCCAGCCTGGCACCACCCCGCCGGCTGCCACCCCCCCGGCGGGGTGGCAGCCGGCGGGGTGGCAGCCGG
>DATAJH010000171.1:0-47232 GCA_036262215.1 Steroidobacteraceae bacterium | reverse complement strand
CCACTGGCATTGTCACCGTTGCCGCCACTGACCCAGGTCCATAGCCCGGTGCTCGGACTGTACTGCCACAGATCGTTCAGGTACCCCGTAGCGCCGGATGAGTCGTAGCCAACTCCCCCGAACAGCCAGAAATTACCGGATGACTCGGTCCAGGAGCTGCTCCAATAGCGCGCTCCCGGCGCGCTGCCGGCCGAGGCGGTGCCCTGGGCGCCGTAGAGCCCACTGGCATTGACCGTAGTCAAGCCTCCCTCCGAGGTCCATTTCCCAAAGCCGCACACCACCGTCACGTTGCCCACATCGCCGGTGTTCATTCCGCTGCCGCCACTGGTTACTGCGCACAGCTCTCCGACGGGTTGCGTCTGCACCGTTACCGAGTAGCTGCTGCCCGGGGTGAAGGAGCTCGGAAAAACCCAGGCGCCCACGCCCGCCGCAACGCTCACGGTGGCGCTGCCGTTGGCCAGCACGACGTTACTGACAGTCAAGCCGCTGATCGTGCCGCCCACCGTGTAGTTGGTGATGGCAGGGATGATAGTGGTGATAGTGCTGCTCGAAGTGCTGCTGCTACCACCGCAACCCGCAACTGTTAACGTGACAGCAACCAGACCGACAGTCTGCAGTGCCGCGACCAGGGTGATCAGCGCGCGGCTTGCTCGTGGACACATTGCATTTCTCCTGATGCCGGGCACGGATCGATTTCGCGGCGCGCTGATCGCCGGCTTGTTCTTGTGACTACGGCGGTACAAATTGCCACAGATCGTTGAGATAGCCGTTGTCGGTTGAGCCATAGCCCGCCCCGCCGAACAGCCACAGATGGCCGGAGGAGTCGATCCACGAATTCGCCGCCTGGCGCGCCCCCGGCAGGGTGCTGGCCGAAACGGTGCCCTGCGTGCCGTAGGCCCCGGTGGCATTGTCCCCGCTGCCGCCACTGACCCAGGTCCACAGCCCGGTACTCGAACTGTATTGCCACAGATCGTTCAGGTTTCCTACAGCGCCGGTTGAGTCATAGCCCGCCCCGCCGAACAGCCACAGACGGCCGGAGGAGTCGATCCACGAATTCGCCGCCTGGCGCGCCCCCGGCACGGTGCTGGCCGCAGCGGTGCCCTGTGTCCCGTAGACCCCGCTGGCATCGTCCACGTCTCCGCCATTGACCCAGGTCCACAGCCCGGTGCTCGAACTGTATTGCCACAGATCGTTCAGGTACCCCGCACCGCCGGTGGAGTCGTAGCCATACCCGCCGAACAGCCACAGGTTGCCGGAGGAGTCGATCCAGGAGCTCGCCGCCTGGCGCGCTCCGGGCGCATTGCTGGCCGAGGCGCTGCCCTGGGTTCCATAGACTCCGGCTGCGTTGTCTACGTTACCGCCACTGACCCAGGTCCACTGTCCGGTGCTTGGACTGTACCGCCACAGATCGTTCAGGTTTCCAATAGCGCCGGTTGAATCATAGCCCACCCCGCCGAACAGCCACAGGTTGCCGGCGGAGTCGATCCAGGAGCTGGCCGAATAGCGCGCGCCCGGCAGGTTGCCGGCCGAGTCGTAGCCCTGCGTGCCGTAGACCCCGCTGGTATTCTCCCCGTCGCCGCCACTGACCCAGGTCCATAGCCCGCTGCTCGGACTGTATTGCCACAGATCGTTGAGCCTGCCCACAGCGCCGGTGGCGTCGTAACCAAACCCGCCGAACAGCCACAGGTTGCCGGACGAGTCGATCCAGGAGCTGGCCGAATAGCGCGCGCCCGGCAGGTTGCCGGCCGCGGCGGTGCCGAGGGTGCCGTAGACCCCGCTGGCATTGTCCTCATTTCCGCCACCGACCCAGGTCCATAGCCCGGTGCTCGGACTGTATCGCCACAGATCGTTGAGGCTACCCAAACCGACGGCTGAGTCATAGCCATACCCACCGAACAGCCAGAAGTTGCCGGACGAGTCGGTCCAGGAACTGGAATCATAGCGCGCGCCTGGCAGGTTGCTGGCCGCTGCGGTGCCCTGCGTGCCGTAGACCCCGCTGCCATTGACCGTATTCAAGCCCCCTTCCCAGGTCCACTGCCCATAAACGCTGCACACCACCGTCGCATTGTCCACATTGGCCGTGAGCGTCGTCCCGTTGCCGCCACTGGTTACTGCACACAGCTCGCCGGCGGGTTGCGTCTGCACCGTCACCGAGTAGCTGCTGCCCGCGGCAAAGGAGCCCGGAAAGACCCAGGTGGTCGCGCCCGCCGCGACGGTCACGGTGGTGGCATCGTTGTAGATCAGCACGACGCTACTGGCAGTCAAACCGCTGATCGTGCCGCCCACGGTGTAACTGCTGCTGCTGGTCGAACTGTGGCCACCGCAGGCTACGAGCGCCAGTACGGCCGTCATCAGATAGACGTGCCGCACCGCCCGCACCGCAGCGCCCAGCGAGAGCAGCGGGTAGCTCGATTTCCCTTTCATGCCATTTCTCTCTTTAACTGGACCGCTCGCGGTGGCGGACCTTCAGGGGCTCTGCGTGAAGCGCCACAGGTCATTCAGGTCGTCTTCCACGTCCGACGAATCGAAGCCGAAGCCGCCGAACAGCCAGAAATTGCCGCTGCTGTCGCGCCAGCCGACCGCTTGTTCGCGCGCGCCGGGAACGTTGTTGCTGGCCTGCACGCCTTGCGCACCGTAGGTCCCGAATGCGGCTGTAGATGAGGAGCCGCCGATCCACGTCCACACACCGGAGCCGAGGTTGTACTCCCACAGATCGTTCAGATTTCCGAGAGCGCCGCCCTGAGCGTAGCCGTAACCCCCGAACAGCCAGAAATTCCCGGCGGGGTCTTTCCACGACACGGCCGAGACGCGCGCGCCCGGGCCGTTGCCAACGCCGCCCGCGCGCTGCGTGCCATATACGCCCGCGGCATTGGGTTCATCGTTGCCGCCGACCCAGGTCCACTGGCCGCTGCCAGGGCTGTACTCCCACAGGTCGCTGTATTCCTGGGCCACTCCGCTCTGGCTCAGACCCAAACCGCCGAACAGCCAGACATTTCCGCTGGCATCCAGCCAGGCGCTGCCACCCATACGGGCACCAGGCACGTTACTGGCGGCCGCGGTCCCCTGCGTGCCATACACGCCCGCGGCATTGGGCGTATTGGGGCCGCCGACCCAGGTCCACAGGCCAGTGGTCGGGTTGTAGCTCCAGAGGTCGTTGAATACTGCGAGATAGCTACCACTTGAATTGAGCTGTACCCCGCCAAACAGCCAGAACACCCCGGCGCTGTCCACCCAGCTGACCGCGTCGGTACGCGCCGGCGGCAGATTGCTCGCGGCGGGGACACCTGCTGTGCCGTAGCTGCCAGCGTTGGCCGCAAGGCTTGAGCCGCCGACCCAGGTCCACAGGCCAGTGGTCGGGTTGTAGCTCCAGAGGTCGTTGAATTCCTCCCAGCTCCCGCCTGCGAGACTGTCGCCGCCGAACAGCCAGAGATTGCCCGCTGCGTCGGTCCAATTTGCGGCGCCCTCGCGTGCACCGGGATTGTTGCCTGCAGCCGGCGTGCCTTGCGAACCGTATGAGGCTGTGGCGCCCACGGTCTCAGCACCGCCCTGCCATACCCACTGTCCCGCTGCCGGACCGTACTCCCACAGATCATTGAGCATGCCAACATTGCCCACGCTGTTGCCACCGAACAGCCAGAAATTACCCGCGGCATCGGTCCATGCGATGGGCTGCCGGCGCGCGCCGGGCGTATTGCTCGCCGCCGCCGTGCCCTGTGTGCCGTAGACGCTGGCGGCATTCACGTAGTCTGCGCCAGCAGCCCAGGTCCATATATCAGTGGCGGTCGAGCTCAAACTGCACGCGAGGATGACATTCGTGACCGAGGCGGTGGCGGTACCGCTCCCGTTGCTGATCGAGCACACCTGGTTGGCCGGTTGCGTGAAGATGGTTACGGCATACGGTGCGTTCGGTTGCACCGTGACATCGAAAGAAAAGGCACCATTGCTGGTGAGCGAGATGTTGTCGCCACCGTTATTCTGCAGCACGATTGTTCCGGAAAGACCCGCGATGCTGCCGCCGATCGAATAGGTCAGCGGAACGGTAATGGAAGTGGATGAATCCGAGTGACTTCCGCATCCCGACAGGACAGTGGCGAGTCCGATGACCGGCAGTGAAAGCAGATGGCGCATAGCAAAGCCCGTCAAGTCGGTTACGCGACAAATAAGTTTGGAGGCAAATCACCGCTGCCGGGGGTGGCGGCCCGAAGCTCCGCACATCCTCTCGTCCCAGCGGTTAGTGAGCATGCCCGACGCCCGAGATCAATGCTAATGGCGCCCTGGTGGGTCTGGGCAGCTGCCTGCTTAGGGACTATGTTCTAACGCTCCGTCTGGCGCAAGCATTGCCCGCGTGATACCTGCGCACTAACGCCGCAGGAGCGAGACGGTTGACCCGATGGTTCTTTGCCGGTTCCGTATCGGCCGCGGCTGATCTGGGCGACTTCATCTGCCGTCAACCCAATCGACCCCCTACTCTCTAAATATATACCCGTCCGATCAAGCGCCCAACAGCGCTCCCTTCTTTGCCCCCTTTTATCTCCAAGTCGCGGCTTATGGGGTTCCCTACACTCCGGGTGACGAGCAGCCGCGCACCGATGTCAGCCGCACTTCGACTCGCCGCAGTTCAGGCAGGTCATGCAGTTATCCATCATCACCACTGCAGCGGTGCTGCACTTGCTGCACAGCTGCGCGCCTTCGGGGAAATGCGATTTCGAGAATGCGTCCTGCTGGCTTTTGCGCGCCTCGAACTCGGCGCGCTTGTCATCGATCAGCTTCTTCTGATGCACATCCAGTTCGGTCTTGCGCATCAGGCCGATGCTCTGCAGATGCCGTTCGATCACGTAGCCGAGTTCGGCAATGATCGAGGGCATGAATTTTCCGCCCGGCTGCCAGTAGCCGCCGCGCGGATCGAATACCGCCTTGAGTTCCGCCACCAGGAACGCGACATCGCCGCCCTTGCGGAACACCGCCGAGATGATGCGCGTCAGCGCCACGATCCACTGGAAGTGATCCAGGTTCTTCGAGTTGATGAACACCTCGAACGGACGGCGCTGCTCGTACTCGGTGCCCTCGTTGAGCACGATGTCGTTGATGGTGACGTACATGGCATGGTCCGACACCGGTGTCTTGATCTTGTAGGTCGAGCCGATCAGCATCTCCGGACGCTGGATCTCCTCGTGCATGCGGATCACTTTGGCGGTGCGCCCATCGCGGCCGTGCGCCAGCTCTTCCGGCGGCGCGTTCTTCGCCGCCCCCTTGTCCTCCGGCTTCTGCACCCGGTACTTGACGATCTTTTTGTCGATGCGTGTGCTGCTCATGGTCAGAACTTCCCGTAGTAGCCTTCCTTCAAGGCGTCAAACAGATTGGCGGCGCTGTGGGTCTCGCCGTCGTACTCGATCTCCTCGTCGCCACGCGCACTGATCTCGGTGCCATCCTCGAGCGTGAACACGTAGATGGTGTTCTTGAGGTCGTCCTCCTTGACCAGTACGCCCTGGAACGCCTCCGGATTGAAGCGGAACGTGGTGCAGCCTTTCAGGCCCTGTTCATGCGCATACAGATAGATATTCTTGAACTGATCGTAGGGGAAATTGGTCGGCACGTTCGCGGTCTTGGAGATCGACGAATCGATCCACTTCTGCGATGCCGCCTGGATGTCCACGTGCTGGTGCGGCGTCACTTCATCCGCGGCGGTGAAGTATTCCGGCAGTGTCTCGCCGTCCTTGGTCGATCCCGGCATCGCGCGCGCATTGACCAGCTCACGGTAGGCCAGCAGCTCGAACGAGAATACGTCGATCTTTTCCTTGGTCTTGCGGCCCGGGCGGATCACATTGCGGAAATAGTGATGCGCGAACGACGGTTCGATGCCATTGCTGGCGTTATTGGCCAGCGACAACGAGATCGTTCCGGTCGGCGCAATCGACGTGTGATGCGTGAAGCGCGCACCGATCTGCGCCAGCTGCTCCACCAGATGCGGCGCCGCCTCGGCGATGCGCTGCATGTAGCGGCTGTAGCGCGCGTGCAGCAGGCGCCCCGGAATCTTCGTGCCCGGCTTCCAGCCATCGGTCGCCATCTCCGGACGCTTGCGCAGCATCTCCTTGGTGACCGTGAACTCCTCGTTCATGATCGGCGCCGGACCTTTCTCGCGCGCCAGCTCGAGCGCGGCTTCCCAGCCCGCGATCGCCATCTCGCGCGATACGTCCTCGGTGAACTTGACCGATTCGCTCGAGCCGTACTTGGCTCCGAGCAGCGTGATGGTCGAACCCAGTCCGAGAAATCCCATGCCGTGACGGCGTTTGCGCATGATCTCGTGCCGCTGCTGCTCGAGCGGCAGGCCGTTGATCTCCACCACGTTGTCGAGCATGCGCGTGAACACGCGCACCACGTCACGATACTCGTCCCAGTCGAAACGCGCCTGCGGCGTAAACGGCTCGCGCACGAAGTGGGTGAGATTTATCGACCCCAACAAGCACGCCCCGTAGGGCGGCAGACCCTGTTCTCCGCACGGGTTGGTGGCACGAATGTTCTCGCACCACCAGTTGTTGTTCATCTCGTTCATGCGGTCGATCAGCACGAATCCCGGCTCGGCGAAATCGTAGGTGGACGACATGATCACGTCCCACATGCGCCGTGCCGGCACCGTCTTGTAGACGCGGCAGGCCACCAGGCCCTCATCGTTGACCACATAGCCGTCGTGCGCCGGCCATTCGCGCCAGACGAATTGCTTCGCATCGGCGAGATCCGGCTGCTCGGCGTCGTGCTCGCGGCGACTGATCGGGAATGCGAGCTTCCACTCACGCTCCTCGCGCACCGCCTGCATGAATTCGTCGGTCACCAGCAGCGACAGATTGAACTGCCGCAGCCGGCCGTTCTCGCGCTTGGCGCGCACGAAGTCCATGGCGTCGGGATGGCCGACATCGAAGGTGCCCATCTGCGCACCGCGACGGCCGCCGGCCGAGGACACCGTGAAACACATCTTGTCGTAGATATCCATGAACGACATCGGGCCCGAGGTATAGGCGCCGGCGCCGGAGACATAGGCGCCGCGCGGCCGCAGCGTCGAGAACTCGTAGCCGATGCCGCAGCCGGCCTTGAGCGTAAGTCCCGCTTCGTGCACCTTGCCGAGAATGTCGTCCATCGAATCGCGGATGGTGCCCGAGACCGTGCAGTTGATGGTCGAGGTCGCCGGCTTGTGCTCCAGCGCACCGGCGTTGGAGGTCACGCGTCCGGCCGGAATTGCGCCATGGCGCAGCGCCCAGAGAAAACGCTCGTACCAGCGCTCGCGGATCTCGTCGCGCTCGACGTCGGCCAGCGCGCGTGCGACACGCTTATAGGTGTCGTCCATGCTGCGGTCGATCGGCTCGCCGTTCTTCGAACTGAGGCGATACTTTTTATCCCATATGTCCAGGGACGCTTCCTGGTACGGGATGGTATTGATGTCACTGGTGACGAGTTTGACGACTGAATTCATTGGCGGCGGCTCCCCTTCCCGCAAAATCGGACACACAATCGAGACTTGCTCCCATACAAGATCTAGTTGTGTGGAGGGCGCAGACTAATCAAGCGGCAGGGTCACCGTCAAGATTATGCAACACTTCTTTTCGGCTTATTTTACATTTTTAAATCAGATAGATACACCACATATGCCTGTAACTTCATTAGCAGAAAACTTCGTCACCCAGAAGTAATTACACGATCGCACCACATCAATAGGTTGTGTCCACCGCCCGTGCACCGGCACCACACAGGACGCGCACAGGCTATCCACAACCCGCCGATCGTCCGCCGCGGCACCGCGGGCCTTGAAACCGCGCGATCCACCTCCAACTCAGGTGCATGCAGTCGGGTCCAGTGGTGGCCCGCCGCCCAACCCAACCGGAGAGAGACTATGGTACTTGTACGTTATGAGCCCTGGAGCGCCGCGGAGCGTCTCCATCGCCAGATTGGTCAGATTTTCAGCGGCAACGCTGATGCCCCGGCCGCCAACGGCGAAGCCGCGGCGGGTAATTCCGAAGCCGCGGTGAACTGGATCCCGTCGGTCGACGTGTTCGAACAGGCCGACAGCTTCGTGGTACGCGCCGACCTGCCGGGTATCGAGCCGAAGGACATCCAGATCACAGCCGACAAAGGCGTATTGACCGTGACCGGCGAGCGCAAGCTCGAGCGGCCGGACGACCAGAAAGCCGTGTCGCGCCTGGAGCGTGTCGAAGGCCGGTTCCTGCGGCGTTTCACCCTGCCGGAGAATGTGAAGACCGACGATATCCGTGCGCGTCATCTCAATGGCGTGCTCGAGGTAACGATCCCGAAAGTGGCGGCTCCGGAGCCGAAGCGGGTCAGCGTCGAGACCCATTGATCGGTGTGCGGCGTTGTGCGGTACTGCGCAGCATGCAGTACCGCATCGCGCCGACGATCGAGCGACCACGTACCATCTGCATTGCCGGCGGCACCGGCTTTGTCGGTCAGGAGCTGATTTCCCGCCTGACGCGCGCCGGCCACGAGCTGCGCGTGCTGACACGCGCGAGCAGCCACGCCATTGACCTGATGCCGTTGCCGAGCGTCGAACTGGCGGTCGGGGACGTGTACAGCCCCGAATTCCTTCGCCGCAGCATCGACGGCTGCGACGTCGTCATCAATCTGGTCGGCATCCTCAACGAGCGCGGCTTCGGCGGCGCCGGATTTCGCCGTGCGCACGTCCAATTCACTTCCGCTCTGCTGCACGCCATGCAGCAGTTGCACATACCGCGGCTGCTGCAGATGAGTGCCTTGAATGCCGATGCCGAGCACGGCCGCAGCCACTACCTTCGCAGCAAGGGTGCCGCTGAAGATTTGATACGCGTCGCCGGCCCGGCGCTCGACTGGACCATATTCCGGCCGTCGGTGATCTTCGGGCCGGGCGATTCGCTGACCAATCGGTTCGCCAGGCTGCTGCGCCAGACCGCCGGCATATTGCCGCTGGCCCGCGCCCGCGCGCGCTTCGCGCCGATCTATGTCGGCGACGTGGCCGCCGCCTTCATGCAGGCGCTGCACGGCGGCCCCAGCAGTCGCAAGTACTACGAGCTATGCGGCCCGGAAGTGCTGACACTGGAGCAGATCGTGCGCATCACGGCGCGCGCGGCGTGCCTGCCGTGCCACATCTACCGGCTGCCGGACCCACTGGCGCGCCTGCAGGCGAGCGTCATGCAGTTCCTGCCTGGCAAGCCGTTTTCGGTCGACAACTACCGCTCGCTGCTGACCGACAGCGTCTGCCACTACGACGACTGCCGCCAGCTGGGCCTGGCTCGCGCCAACCTCAGTGCGCTGGCGCCGTTGTGGCTGGCGCCGAAGCCGCTGGCACTGCCGCGTCCGGCGCTGTAGGCGCCGCCGGCTGCGCCGCGCCGCCATCGGCACGGCACAGAGCGCGGCGTGCGGCAGCGTCGGCTCGCATGTTCCTCACCGCGGCGTAGAACGCGGGCAGACTGCCGCCGTTGGCCGCGAGCAGGCGCTCAAAGCCGGGCACGCAGTCGAAATAAGTGCCGATCGACGCCAGATGCGCATTGTTCAGGCCATCGGCGATCCACTTGTCGTAGCCGGTACGCAGCTTCAGCTGCCGTTCCACCGCCTGTACCTGCGCGCCAGTGGCGTCAAGGATCGCGCGCTTTCTGGCACGCCGCTCGCCGACCGGCAGCGGCGGCGACAGCGCATACAGTGCCGCCAGCTGCCGCCGTCCATCGGCAAATGCATCGACGATGAGCTGCTCGGCGTGGCGTCGTTCCAGATAATCCTGCAGCTCGAGGCTGCGTCCGCGCGCCGCCAGCCAGCGCCGCAGTCCTTCCTGTTCCACGCTCACCGCGAACGATTCATTGAACACGGTGTCGCCGCGCACGTAGATCAGTTGATGCGCCAGCTCGTGAAACATGGTGGACACCAGCTCCAGGTCACCGTAACGAAGCATGGTATTGAGTACCGGGTCGGCGAAGTGTCCCAGCGTCGAATAGGCCGTCACTCCCCCCACCATGACGTCGTTGCCGCGCGCTGCGAGCGCGTCGGCCATCCGGCGCGCATCACGCTCGCGAAAGTAACCCCGGTAGCTCAGGCAGCCGGTGAACGGGAAGCACCAGCGCTGCGGTTCGACCGAGAACTCCGGCGCCGCCACCACATTCCACACCACGTACGGACGCTTCAGGTCGCTGTAGCTGCGATAGCTGCGGTTGTCCGGCAGGCCCAGATCGCTGACCGCGAAGTCGCGTGCGTCCTGCACCACCCGCAGCCGCGCCTTGAGTTCCTCGCTCGAGGCCGGATCGGCGATCACCTGTTCGATCGGCCGGCGCGCGCGCATCAGCCGCCACTGTCCCTGTGCCGCCTGGGTGAGGTAGCCGATGGCGCAACCCGGCAACGTGGCGCCGATCAGGGCGATCGCCAGCAATCGGGTTTTCAGTGCGGTAAGGCTTCGGCGGTCGGTTAACATGCGCTGTCATGCAAGTGTATCTGGTTGGAGGCGCAGTCCGGGACGAGCTGCTCGGCCTTTCGGTTGCCGAGCGCGACTGGGTGGTGGTCGGCGCCACGCCCGAGGAGTTGCAGCAGGCCGGATATCGCGCCGTCGGGCGCGAGTTCCCGGTGTTCCTGCACCCGGACACCCATGAGGAATACGCCCTGGCACGGGTGGAGCGCAAGACCGGGCCGGGCTATCGCGGCTTCGAGACACGCTTCTCACCCGAGGTGACGCTCGAGCAGGATCTGCAGCGCCGCGACCTGACCATCAATGCCATGGCGCGCGCGCCGGAGGGAACGCTGATCGATCCCTACGGCGGCCGGCGCGATCTCGAGCAGCGCCTGCTGCGCCACGTGTCGCCCGCCTTCGTCGAAGACCCGGTGCGGATCCTGCGCGTCGCGCGCTTTGCGGCCCGCCTGGCGGCCTTGGGGTTCAGGCTCGCACCCGACACCGCGGCGCTGATGCGCCGCATGGTCGACAATGGCGAAATCAACTCGCTGGTGTCCGAGCGTGTGTGGCGCGAGATGCAGCGCGCGCTGGGCGAGGCGCATCCCGAGGTGTTCTTCGACGTGCTGCAGGACTGCGGCGCCCTCGCGGTGCTGTTGCCGGAGCTCGCCTGGCGTGCTGCCGAGCGCGCAACGCTGCAACGCGCGGCGCGTCTTTCCGCCGAAGTCAGCGTACGCTTCGCCGCACTGCTGGCTGATGCCGCACTGCAGGCGGTCACGGCATTGTGCGAGCGGCTGCGAGTGCCCAACGACTATCGCGAGCTGGCGCTGCTCAGCGCGCGGCTGTGGCAGCGGATCGCCGGAGCAGAGGCACTCGATGCCGCCGGTGTGCTCGAGCTGCTGGAAGCCGCCGACGCCTTTCGCCGGCCGGATCGCTTTGAGCTGTTGCTGCGTGCGGCGCAGGCGCGCGCCGGCACCGACGACTCGCTGCACGCGGCGCTCGCCGTCGCGCTGGTTACCGCCGCCGGCGTGACGCTGCCGCCCGAGCAGATTGCGCAGCTCAAGGGCATTGCCATCGCCGCCGCCTATCGTGCCGCGCGCATCGAGCGACTGCAGCAGCTTCAAAGCGAGCGCCGCAAATCCTGATACTCAAAGCCGCGCAGCGGCGCATCCAGGCCACGCGTGAGCGCCATGACCTTGAAGGTCTCCCCCATCTCTCCCGGCAGCAGCAGCTGGCGCGCCTCGGACGCCAGTCGCGCCCGCTCACCCGCGCCACTGGCTGCGAGGTCCGATTCGATGCCGTTCGCCAGCAGAAACGCCGCCTGTGTGCAGTAGCCGCCGACCTCCAGTTGCGCATCGGCCGCCGCTTCCGCCACGCGCGTGAAGTCGACCCAGGCCGTGATGTCCTGCAGGCCCGGATGCAGCAGCGGATCCTGGTGCGCCCGATGCCGGAAGTGGCAGCGCAACGTGCCGTGCGCGCGCTGCCGGTGATAGTACTCGCGCCTGCCCAAGCCATAGTCGATGATCAGCGCGGCGCCGCGGCTCAAGGCAGCGCCCAGCGCACCGATCCAGGGCCGCAGCATTGGGCACAGCTCGGATCGGTAGCCCGGCGGCAGCGCCGCCGGCAGCGACGCGGCGATCTGCGAAATCTGCGCCCCCAGCAGCGCGTCCGCTGGCCGCTCGGCCTCGATCAGCTCGCCCTCGGCGGTCAGTGCCACGCCGCTCTCGAGCGGCGCGTCGGACGTGACCATGAAGCGCTTGAACGGCAGCGCGTCGGCGACTTCGTTCGCCAGTATCACACCGGCGATCGGCGTCGCGGGCAGTGTGTCCAGCCATCGCACGCGCTCGCGCAGCGCTTGCGGCAGGCTTTCGAACCGCTGCTGCGCCCGCGCGCGCAGATCGGCGCTGACTTCGAGTATGTAGTAGTGCTGCGGCAGCGCCTCGAGCTCACCCAGCGCCGCCAGCACGCTCAGCGCCAGCGCCCCGGTACCGGGGCCCAGTTCCAGCACGTCGCCACCGGCCGGCTGCAGTATCTGGGCACACTGGCGCGCCACGCAGCGGCCGAACAGGCCCGACAGCTCCGGTGCCGTGACAAAATCCCCGTCGCGGCCAATCTTTGCGCTCCCGGCGCTGTAGTAGCCCAGCCCCGGTGCATACAGAACAATGCGCAGATAGTCATCGAACGCCAGCCAGCCGCCGTGCGTGTCCACCGCATCGCGCACCGCCTGCAACACGGCGGCGCCGTGGCGGGCCGCATCCGGCGGCAGCGGCGGCAGGATTGAGACTGTATCGCCTGACGTCATAAGCTGCGCTCATGGCAGCCAGACTCTATACGCCGGACGCACGATCGGGCATCGAGCCCAGTGTGCGCCTGGCCGGGCACACGGCACTGGTGACCGGCGGGGCGCGCCGCGTCGGCGCCGGCATCGTGCGCGCGTTGCATGGCGCCGGCGCCAACGTCGTGATCCACTGTCACCGCTCGCTGTCCGCCGCGCGCGCTCTCGCGGCCGAGCTGGAAAGCACGCGCCCGGATTCCACCGCCGTCATTGTCCGTGACCTGCTCGACACCGCGGCGCTGCCGGGACTGATCGGCGAGGCCAGTGACTGCTTCGCGGCACTGCACCTGCTGGTCAACAACGCCTCGACGTTCTATCCGACGCCGCTTGGCGGTATCACGCCGGCGCAGTGGGACGACCTCACCGGCACCAATCTGCGTGCACCGCTGTTGCTGGCGCAGGCCGCGGCGCCGCAACTGCGGCGCACGCAGGGGGCGGTGCTGAACATCGTCGATATCCACGGCCTGCGGCCGTTGCGCGATCATATGGTCTACAGCGTGGCCAAGGCCGGCCTGATCATGCTCACGCGAGCACTGGCGCGCGAGCTGGCGCCGGAAGTGCGCGTCAACGCGATCGCTCCCGGACCGGTGCTGTGGCCGGATGCGCCGCTAGCTGAGGAGCGCAAGCAAAAGATCATCGACAAGACGCCGCTGCACCGGCATGGCTCGCCCGATGACGTCGCGCGCGCGGTTTTGTTCTTTGCCTGCGAAGCCCCGTTCGTCACCGGCCAGATCCTCGCGGTCGACGGCGGCCGCAGCATCGGCTGGTGAGGCAGGCGATGGCGTGCATCCAGTGGCGGCGCCTCAGGCGGCATTGAGGTCGAGCGGCAGTGGCGTGAGCCGGTGCCCGGACTGCGGGAAGCGCTGCCATAGCTGCCCGATGGTCGGCCCCGATGGCGGATAGCGCCAGTCGGGAGCCAGGTCGGCCATGGGACCGAGCATGTAGACCCGCCGCAGCAGATCGCGCCGCGGCAGCGTATAGCCGTTGCCGCTGCCGACCAGATCACCGTACAACAGCAGATCCAGATCCATCTTGCGTGGCCCCCAGCGTGCATCGGCAGGTCCACGGCCGCATCGCGTCTCGATTTCCCGCAGCGATGGCAGCAGTGCCTCGATCGGCAGCGTGGTGCTGAAGCCGGCCACGGCGTTGTAGAAATCCGGGCCCTCGAAACCGAACGCCGGATTGCGAAAGCAGCGCGAAAAGCGCGCATCGGCAAACCGCTGCCTGATCGCGCGCGCGGCCTGCCGCATGCGCTCGGGCGCATCCACGTTGCTGCCGATGGCGACGAACACCTGGGTGATCTGCGGCGCCGCGGCCATCACATGGCCCGGCTCATCGTCCCGGCGCGGCGTCCGGCTGGCGCCGGCGCTCGATGCATACCCCGACGTCGCTCGAGTGGCGGATCGCCCCGGGCTTATTGACGCTGACGCGCACCCAGTCGAGCGGAAATTCCGCCAGCAGCAGCAGCGCCAGCCCATGCGCCAGCGACTCGACCAGATGGAACTGCGACGCCTGCACCCAGGCGAGCACCCGCTTGGCGACCGTCTTGTAATCCACGGTATCGGCGACCGCATCGCGCCGCGAGGCGCGCTCGCAGTCGCACGGCAGTTCCAGATCGATGACCACCGTCTGGCGCGCGCGGCGCTCCCAGTCGACGAAACCGATGATGCATTCGGTGGTCAGTCCGCGCAGGAAAATGCGGTCTTCGCTGTCGTGCTGGCTCATGCGCAAAGTGTAGCCACTACCCGGGTCGTTGTAGGAGTTTCGTATCGCCTGGTGCGTCTTGGCGACCGCTTGGAGTTACCGAACTACATGCGGCATTTTTGATAATAAAAATGCCGCATGTAGTTCGATAACTCCCAGGGGTTGTCAGGCCGCTCCGGGTGGTCGCAGCTGCTCCAGCGGCCAGCGCGCCCTGACTTCAATTCCGCCCTGGGTCTGCTCGTGCGCCCGCAGCCGGTGCAGGCCGGCCACGGCGATCATCGCCGCATTGTCGGTACAGAATTCCGGCCGCGGGAAATACACCTGCACGCCCATGGCTGCCGCTTCGCGCGCCAGGCGCGCGCGCAGCTCGCGATTGGCACCTACCCCGCCGGCCACGACCAGTGACTGATGACCGGTGAATTCCAGGGCGCGCAGCGTCTTGGCGCACAAGGTCGCGACGATGGCGTCCTGCACCGCCCAAGCTACATCGGCGCGCATCTGTTGCGATGGCGCCGCGGCACGCACCGCCTGCATGACCGCGGTCTTGAGCCCGGAAAAGCTGAATTCGAATCCCGGCCGATCGAGCATCGGGCGCGGAAATGAGTAGCGGGTCGGCCGCCCGGCGGCCGCCAGCTGCGCCAGCTCAGGTCCCCCCGGATACGGCAGGCCCAGCAGCTTGGCGCTCTTGTCGAACGCCTCACCCGCGGCATCGTCGCGGGTCTGTCCGAGCACGTGGTAGTCGCCGATGCCACGCACCTCGATCAGCATGGTGTGGCCGCCGGACACCAGCAGCGCGATGTGCGGGAATGGCGGTGCCGGAGTTTCCAGCATCGGCGCCAGCAGATGGCCCTCGAGGTGATGGATGCCGATCGCCGGTACCTTCCAGCCGAAACTCAGCGCACGCGCCAGCGCCGCGCCGGTCAGCAGTGCGCCGACCAGGCCGGGACCGGCCGTGTAGGCGACGCCTTCGATCTGGGCGGCGCTGGTCCCGGCGCTGTCGAGGGCGGTGCGCAACAGCGGCAGCAGGCGGCGCAGGTGGTCGCGCGAGGCCAGTTCCGGCACCACGCCGCCGAAGGCGCGGTGCAGATCGACCTGACTCCACAGCTCATGCGCCAGCAGGCCGCGCTGCTCGTCCAGCACCGCCACCGCGCTCTCGTCGCAGGAAGTCTCAATGGCCAGAATGCGCATGATCGCCAGGCATTTTGCCTTTTGCTTGCAGTGTCATTAGAATCCCGGCCCTTGCCCTGGCCGCTTTGAACAAAAAGTGTTTATGAATCAAGAGGTTGGAATTTAGATGCCGAGTGTTCGAGTACGCGAGAACGAGTATTTCGACGCCGCCCTGCGGCGTTTCAAGCGGGCCTGTGAGAAGGCAGGCGTTCTCGCCGAGCTGCGACGGCGCGAATTCTACGAAAAACCCACCCAGGAACGAAAACGCAAAAAGGCCGCTGCGGTCAAGCGGCATATGAAGCGCGTGTCACGCGACTTCGCACGCCCCGCCCGCTGATCCTACAGGCGCGCAGCCGGGTTTGCCCCGCCTGCATCCACCGATGAGCCTCAAGGAACGCATCCAGGAAGACATGAAGGCCGCGATGCGATCCGGTGCCAAGGATCGCCTCGGCACCATTCGTCTGATCATGGCCGCAGTCAAGCAGCGCGAAGTCGATGAGCGCATCAGCCTCGACGATACGCAGCTGCTCGGCGTGCTTGAAAAGATGGGCAAGCAGCGCCGCGAGTCGATCACGCAGTTCCAGGCCGGCGGTCGCGCCGACCTGGTCGCGAAGGAAAACGCCGAGCTTGCGATCATCAACGCCTACATGCCCGCGCCACTGGCCGACGACGAGCTCGACGCGCTGATCAACGCGGCCATCGCGCAGACTGGCGCCGCATCGATCAAGGACATGGGCAAGGTCATGGGCATCATCAAGTCCAAGGCCCAGGGCCGGGCCGATATGGCCGCGGTCGGGGCACGTATCAAAGCCCGCCTGTCCTGAAACTTGCCCTACACTTACGGCCTGTATGGCCGGCCGGATTCCGCAAGCTTTCATCGATGAGCTGATCGCCCGCGCCGATGTCGTGGAGATCATCGGCAGCCGCGTGCCGTTGAAGCGCGCCGGCCGCGAATACAAGGCCTGCTGCCCGTTCCACGACGAGAAGACACCCTCGTTCTGGGTCAGTCCCGACAAGCAGTTCTATCACTGCTTCGGCTGCGGCGCGCACGGCACCGCCTTAGGCTTCCTGATGGAGTACGACCGGCTGCCGTTCCCCGAAGCGGTCGAGGATCTCGCCGCTCGGCTCGGCCTCTCCGTGCCGCGCGAATCCGGCGCGGCGCCCGGCTCATCGCCGGCCGGCGGCGGTGCCGCCGGTGCGGATGACACCGCACCGCTGTATGAACTGCTGGCAAAGGTGGCGGACTTTTATTGTTCGCTGCTGCAGCGTAGCGAACGCGCCAGCGCCTACGCGGCGCAGCGCGGCCTGACGCCCGCGACCATCGAGCTGTTTCGCATCGGCTACGCGAGCGACTCCTGGAACGATGTGCTGCGCCGCTTCGGCGAGCGCGAATCGGATCGGCGCGCGCTGCTGGCGGCCGGCCTGATCATCGAGCGTGAACGCAGCAGCGGCAGCGGCAGCGGCAGCGATGCTTACTACGACCGCTTTCGCGATCGGCTGATGTTTCCGATCCGGGACACACGCGGGCGGGTGCTCGCCTTTGGCGGCCGCGTGCTCGGCAGCGCTGAGCCCAAATACCTGAACTCACCCGAGACCGCGCTGTTTCATAAAGGCAAGGAGCTCTATGGCCTGTACGAGACGCGGTTGGCGCGCCGCCCGCTCAAGCGTCTGCTGCTGGTCGAAGGCTACATGGACGTGGTGCGCCTGCATCAGGCGGGAGTCACCGATGCGGTCGCGACGCTGGGCACGGCGACTACGCCGGAACACCTGCGCCGCGCGTTTCGCCTGGTGAGCGAGGTCGTGTTCTGCTTCGATGGCGATCGCGCCGGACGCGCCGCCGCCTGGCGCGCGCTGCAGCAGGCATTACCGGAAGCGCGCGAAGGCCGTGAACTGCGGTTCCTGTTCCTGCCCGACGCGGAGGATCCGGATTCGCTGGTCGGTCGCGAGGGTGGCGAGCGCTTCACGGCGCGACTGGACACGGCGCTGCCGCTGTCGGAATACCTGGTCGCGCAGCTGGGCGAGCAGGCCGATGTCAGTCACGCCGATGGTAAGGCGCACTTCGTCGCCCTGGTCAGACCGCTGCTGGAGAAGATCACGCCCGGAGTCTATCGGGAGCTGCTGCTCGATCGGATCGCTGCGGCCATCGGCCTGCCGGCCGAGCGGCTGCAGCTATGGCTGGCGGCAGCGGAAACACCGGGCGCCACTGCGGCACGCGCCGCGCCAGCGACCGCGCGCAATCCGCGTGCGCCGGCGCGGCAGCTGGGCCGCGGCAGCCTTACGACGCAGGCGATCACCCTGCTGCTGCACTTCCCGCCCGCGGCGGCGGCGGTGGAGCCGCAGCAGCGGCTGCAGCTGGCGCGACTGAATCAGCCCGGCGTCGCGGTGCTGCTGGCGCTGCTCGAGCAGCTCGCCGCCAGCCCCGCCGCCACCATGGCGCAGACACTGGAGCGCTGGCGGGATCGACCGGAGTACCGGCGGCTGAGTGAGCTGGCGGCCAGCGAGCCGCTGGTGCCCGACCAGGGCGCTGCGGGTCAGGAGCTCAGCCACGCGGTCGCCCGTCTACTCGACGCGGAGCTGCGCCGCAGGCTGGAAGTGCTGATCGATAAGGCGCGCGCCCAGACCCTCGATGAATCGGAGAAGCTGGAACTTCAGGCACTGAGCGTTGCCCAAACCAGAGTTGGAGGCCCCTGAAGGCTGCGGGCCACGCACACCGGCAGCCGCGCCGGGCGCACATACATATATATGATGCCCCGGGGCGCACCCACGGCGTTGGCACGGCAGGCCCGGCGGCACCGGGATTACGTTCAAGTCCTTATCTTTACTGCCGTTACCACGCAGATGGGCTTGAATACTGGCACCTGCGTATCAATTCTGGTTATCATATTCAACTTTTCCATGAACGACCCCCACGACCACAGCCCTTCGTTGCCTTGCGACGGATCGGGCTGTTTTGTCTGAAACTCGAGTCCTGGAAGCACCCCTAGAGACGCCATGACACGCAAGCCGCCACCGAAGCCAGCCCCGTCCGCCCGCAAACCCGCTGCGCGGGCTGCCGTTGCCGCCGCCAGCCCGGGGCATCGCAAGAGCGCCGTAGCGCCTGCGCGTCGCGCCGCGGCTGTGACGCCTAAGGGGCCCGAGCCGCACAAAAAGGGCGCCCCGGCGCCGAAACTGACCGCGGCTCAGGAAAAGGCTGCTGCGTCGCACAAATCTAATTCGCACCCGGGCGCCGCGCACGCGGAGCCGCGCCGGGGCAATGGCCTGCCGGAGGACCGTCAATCGCAGCTCAAGCTGCTGATCGCGCGCGGCAAGGAGCAGGGCTACCTGACCTACGCGCAGGTCAATGATCACCTGCCGGCCGAAATCGTCGACCCGGAGCAGATCGAAGGCATCGTCAACACCATCAACGACATGGGCATTCCGGTGTACGAAAAGGCACCGGACAACGAGTCGCTGCTGGCCAACGAGCCCAGTTCGCCCGCCGACGACGAGGCCATCGAGGAGGCCGCCGCCGCGCTGGCCGCGCTCGATGCCGAGCTCGGCCGCACCACCGACCCGGTACGCATGTACATGCGCGAGATGGGGACGGTC
Organism: Steroidobacteraceae bacterium; assembly: GCA_036262215.1. GTDB lineage: Bacteria > Pseudomonadota > Gammaproteobacteria > Steroidobacterales > Steroidobacteraceae > FEN-1191. The sequence continues at coordinate 28,033 of DATAJH010000171.1, read as the reverse complement.
GAACTGCTGACCCGCGAAGGCGAGATCCGCATCGCCAAGCGCATCGAGGAAGGCCTGGATGCAGTGCGCACCGCTCTGGCCAAGTACCCGGCGACCCACGAGCACATCGTCAAGACCTACGAGCTGGTCAAGGCCGGCCAGGCACGCCTGATCGATCTGGTGGTCGGCTTCATCGATCCCAATGCGCCCGACGTCATCGCCCAGCCGCAGAATCCGACCAAGATCGAACTCGAGACCGTCGCCGAGGAGAAGGACGACGAGGCCGAGGACGCCGACGACAGCGAAGAGGAAGCGATCGATACCGGACCGGATCCGGTGGAAGTCGCGCGCCGCATGGGCTCGATCCAGAAGCTGCACCAGCAGGTGCTGGCCTCGATCGCCAAGCTCGGCGCCGACGATCCCAAGACCCAGAAGCTGCGCAAGAAGCTGGCGCTCGAGTTCATGGAACTCAAGCTCTCGCCGCGCATGTTCGATGCCCTGACCGATCAGCTGCGCACTCACATCAACGAGATCCGGCAGATCGAGAAGGAGATCATGATCATCGCGGTGCGCGACTCCGGCATGCCGCGCAAGGATTTCATCGCCACCTTCCCGAAGAACGAGACCAGCGCGCGCTGGCTTGCCAAGCACATCAAGGCCGGCAAGAAATATTCCGCCCCGCTGGCGCGCCTGAAGGATGAGATCGAACGCCGGCAGAAGAAGCTGATGGAAGTCGAGCAGCGCCATCACCTGTCGATCAACGACATCAAGGAGATCAACCGCGAGGTCTCGATCGGCGAGGCCAAGGCGCGGCGCGCGAAGAAGGAAATGGTCGAGGCCAACCTGCGGCTGGTGATTTCGATCGCCAAGAAGTACACCAACCGCGGCCTGCAGTTCCTGGACCTGATCCAGGAAGGCAACATCGGCCTGATGAAGGCGGTCGACAAGTTCGAATACCGCCGCGGCTACAAGTTTTCGACCTATGCCACCTGGTGGATCCGCCAGGCGATCACGCGCTCGATCGCCGATCAGGCGCGCACCATCCGCATCCCGGTGCACATGATCGAGACCATCAACAAGCTCAACCGCATTTCGCGCCAGATGCTGCAGGAGATGGGGCGCGAGCCGACGCCGGAAGAGCTGGCGGTGCGCATGGAGATGCCGGAAGACAAGGTGCGCAAGGTGCTCAAGATCGCCAAGGAGCCGATCTCGATGGAGACGCCGATCGGCGATGACGAGGACTCGCACCTGGGCGATTTCATCGAGGATCAGTCGGTAGCCTCGCCGATCGACCAGGCGACCATGGAGTCGCTGCGCGAGACCACGCATTCGGTGCTGGCGCAGCTCACCCCGCGCGAAGCCAAGGTCCTGCGCATGCGCTTCGGCATCGACATGAACACCGATCACACGCTCGAGGAAGTCGGCAAGCAGTTCGACGTCACGCGCGAACGCATCCGCCAGATCGAGGCCAAGGCGCTGCGCAAACTGCGCCACCCGAGCCGCAGCGAGCAGCTGCGCAGTTTCCTGATGGACGATTAGGATCCGGCCACCGCCCGACGGCGCTTCGCATCGGAGCTCGTCATCGATACCTGGACCAGCTCGATCGCCCAGCACGGCTACGTCATGCTGAGCGTCGTGGTATTCGTGGAGGCGCTCGGCCTGCCGGTGCCGGCGGCGCTGGCCTTACTGGTCGCGGGTGCGGCCGCAGCCCGCGGTCTGCTGCAGCTGCGCTACCTGCTCGGCGCGGCCGTACTGGCGATGCTGGCCGGCGACACGCTGATGTTCCTGCTGGGCCGCTACACCGGATGGTGGCTGCTCGGCGCGCTGTGCCGCATCTCACTCAATCCGGAAAGCTGCATCCTGCGATCGGCGGATTCCTTCTACCGCCGTGGCCGGCAGCTGCTGGTGTTCGCAAAGTTCGTGCCGGGAATCAATACCATGGCGCCACCGCTGGCCGGCAGCATGAACATGCGCCTGGCGCAGTTTCTGTCGCTGGATCTGGTCGGTGCCGCACTTTATGTCGGATCCTACTTTGGCGTCGGCTACCTGTTCAGCGATGCGTTGGGCGTGGTCATGCACGGCTACCAGGCGGCAGGTAGGATCCTCGGTGGCATTGTGATCGCGCTGATCAGCGGCTATCTGCTGTTCCAGCTGTGGCGGTGGCTCAAAGAGCGCGCACTGCCCGTGGTCACTCTGGCGGATCCGGCCGAGGTGGCGCGCGAATTGCAGTCCGGCGCCAACATCTATGACGTGCGCAGCCACGGCTACTTCGACGCCAAGGCGACACGCATAAGCGGCTCGCAGCGCCTCGACCCGCATGCGCTGCATCAGGCCGACACGCAGCTACCGGGCGAACGGGCGGTCTATCTGTACTGCACCTGTGCCCGTCAGGCGACCAGTGCGCGCGTGGCGCGCGAGCTGCAGGCGACGCTGGCGGGAAAAGGAATACGCATAGCCGTGATCCGGGGCGGTCTGCGCGCATGGACCCGGGCCGGATTGCCGGTGGAGGCGGTGCCGCGCGCGGACATGGCCGCCCTGCCGCTGTTCCGCTAGCCGCCGGCGTTCAGGAGCGCGCGCCTGATACCGGGCTCGGCGCCGCCTGTGCCGCCTCGTCACGCCGTGCACGCGCCGCGGCCAATGACGCCAGCAGACGCGCTTCACCGGCCGGCAGACCGGAACGCGCCGCGATTTCCTCGGGCTTGACACCATGCGCCGCCAGCGTGGTCGCGTTCTGATAGGCATTGGTGTCGATCGGCGGCGCGACGACGAAATCCAGCGCCGTCGGCTCGACCGCCGGCCGCTCGAGCGCCGGCGGGGCGGCCAGCGGCCGCTCCAGCGTCTGCCGTTCGATCACCACTGGTGCCAGCCGCGCCGCCGCCTGGGCCTGCGCTTCGAGCACCTGGCGCGATTCCGCACGCAGCATCTCCAGCTGCTCGAACACGCGCCCCAGGTTGATATCCACCATGCGGCGCAGTCGCGCGAATGAGCGGATCTCGAGCAGGATGACCAGACCGAGAGTAAGCACGGCGCCAGCCAGTGCGGTCTGCGAAACATCATGTAGCAACATCATTCACCTCTTCACGTGATTGCCTTAAGCACCGCCGTTCAGCGCACGCCGTCGGCGCTGCCGTCGCGATTGAAGATCAGCACTTCCACGCGCCGGTTGGCGTTGCGGCCGGTGACGGTCGAATTGGACATCGTCGGCCGAAATTCGCCATAGCCGACCACCGCCAGGCGCCGGGCGGCGATGCCGCGATCCATGAACAGGTGCACGACACTGGCGGCGCGTGCCGCCGACAGTTCCCAGTTGGAAGGAAATGCGGCGGTGCTGATGCGGCGATCGTCGGTGTGGCCTTCGACCCGGATCGCATTGGGAAATGTCTTGAGCACGTCGGCCAGCCGCTGCAGGGCTTCGACTGCCGGAACCGACAGCCTGGCGACCCCGCTGCCGAACAGGATATCGGTGCTGATGTCGACTGCGACCCAGGAATCGGTGCGGCGCACGCGCACGTTGCCGGCGGCGATCAGCGATGACAAGGCCGCGCTGACGTCCTGCGCCACGCGGTCCAGGTCACTGCCGGGTGCGGCAATGCCCGGTTCGATGAACGATGACGCATCGTCGTGCGGCGACGGATCGGCGGGCGCCGCGGCGATCTGCGAGCGGGGCGACGCCAGCGGCGCGTCCAGCGCCGGCACGATGTGCCGCACCGGCAGGCTGGAGGAGATCATCCGGTGCACCTGCGTCAGCGGCAGCTGCTCGATCGGCTGCAGGCGCGTGCCGCCGGCTTCGATCGGCTGCGGCGAACGCGGGGTGCCGTGAAAGGCTTCCGTGAGCGAGTCCGACAGCACGCGATACTTGCCCTCGTTGACCGATGACATGGCGTACATGACGACGAAAAATGCCAGCAGCAGGGTCACCAGATCGCCGTAGGGTATGGCCCAGGCCTCGTGATTATCGTGGTCGTCGTGTCGGCGGCGGCGTGGCATGAGTGTGCTGCGTCCTTGAGGATCCGATCAGTGCAGGAATCCGAGCAGCTTGCCCTCGATGATGCGCGGATTTTCGCCCTGCGCGATCGCGATCAGGCCCTCGACCTGCATTTCACACAGATGACTGCGGGTATGCACCGCGACCTTGAGCTTGTTGGCGACCGGCAGGAAGAACAGGTTCGCCATGCCGATGCCGTACACCGTGGCGGTGAAGGCCGCGGCGATGCCGTGGCCGAGCTTGGACGGATCGTCCAGATTCTGCATCACCGCCATCAGCCCGAGAACGGCGCCGATGATGCCCAGCGTGGGGGAATAGATGCCCATGCCCTCGAACACCTTCGCGGCGCGGATGTCGGCCGCTTCGCGCGCGTGCATGTCGAACTCGAGCGTGCTGCGGATGGTGTCGGGTTCGCTGCCGTCGACCACCAGCTGCAGACCCTTCTGAAGGAACGGGTCGGGCTCGGACTGCAGCAGGCGCTCCAGCCCGAGCAGTCCCTGGCGGCGCGAGATGTTGCTCCAGTCGATGATCTTGCGGATCACGCGCACCGGATCGTGGGTCGGCGGCCGCAGTATCCAGGGCAGCATAGTCATCGCCCGTTTCATGACCTGCATCGGTGTCTGCACGCAGATGGCCGCGACCGTGCCCACCACCACGATCATGAATGCCGCCGCCGATACCAGCGCGTGGATGCCGGCGCCCTTGAGGATGGCGCCGAGAATGATCGCGACGGCGGCGAGCAGCAGGCCGGTGATGCTGAGTACGTCCACCGCGGCCTCTAGTTATCCCACTCGGTCAGCTGCGCCTTCAGGCGCAGCAGCGCCTGCCCATGCAGCTGACAGATGCGTGATTCGGTGACCTTGAGCACCGCACCGATTTCCTTCAGGTTCAGTTCCTGCTCGTAATACAGCGACAGCACCAGGCGCTCGCGCTCGGGCAGCACCTGTATCGCCTCGATGATCGCCTGACGCAGCGACTCATCGAGCGCGCTGGCTTCCGGGTTGGGCGCGCCGTCGGGCAGGCGGTCGAGCGAGGATTCATCGCCGTCATCCGCATCGTTCAGCCGCAGCAGCTGGCAGCCGAGCGTGTCCTGCACGATGCGCTGGTATTCGGTCAGCGTCACGCCCATGTGCGCGGCGACGTCGCCCTCGTTGGCCTCCGAGCCGCGCAGTGCTTCCACTTCCCGCAGCGCCTGCGCCGCGGCGCGGGCCTTGCGATGTACCGAGCGCGGCGCCCAGTCGAGCTTGCGCAGCGCATCGAGCATGGCGCCGCGGATGCGGATGCCGGCATAGGTTTCAAAGCTTGCGCCGCGTCCCGTGGCGTAGTTCTGCGCCGCCTCGAGCAGGCCCATCATGCCGGCCTGCATCAGGTCCTCGACTTCCACCTGCGGCGGCAGACGCCCGGCCAGGTGATAGGCGATGCGCTTGACCAGATCGGCGTGCTTGCGCACCAGCGCATCCAGATCGGGCGCCGGCTGCGTGCTGGCATAGGCGCGTGCGCCGGTGTTCACTTGAGAAGCCTCAGGCGCGCCGCCGGCCGGCGCAGCATGCGCTCCAGGAAAAATTCCACGCGACCGCTGGCGCCATCGGGCATCGGCCAGCGCCCGGCCACGCCCGCCAGCCGATTGAAAGCCTGCGCGGCCGGGCTCGACGGAAACACCTCGAGCACCGGTCGCTGCGCCTGTATCGACTTCTGCAGCGCGCCGTCCTCGGGAATTTCGCCGACGAATTCCAGCGCCACGTCGAGATAGCGGTCGGTCACGCGCTGCAGTCGCCGAAACACGCCCTCGCCCTGCCCCGCGTGGCGGGTCATATTGGCCAGCACGCGGAACTGGCGCACGCCGTAGCTGCGGCTCAGGACCTTGATCAGCGCATAGCTGTCGGTCAGACAGGTCGGCTCATCGCGCAGCACCAGCAGCACCTGCTGCGCCGCCTGGCAGAACTGCAGCACCGACTCGCCGATGCCCGGCGCGGTATCGACGATCAGCACGTCGATCGGGCCGTGCAGGGTGCCGAATGCGCGCACGATGGCGGCCTGCTCGGTGGCACTCAGTGCCGCCATCCTGGCCACACCCGAGGCCGCCGGCACGACGCTCACGCCGGCACTGGTCTTAAGTATCACCTCATCGAGCCGGCGTTCGCCCGACAGCACGTGTTGCAGCGTGCAGCGCGGCGTCAGCCCCAGCAGCACGTCGACGTTGGCCAGCCCGAGATCGCCGTCGAGCAGCATGGTGGCGCGCCCGGCCCTGGCAAACGCGGTCGCGAGATTCACCGCCACCGCCGTCTTGCCGGTGCCGCCCTTGCCGCCGGTCACCGCGATGACCTGCACCGGCGCTGGCGCGAACTCTCTGGCGCAGACGTCAGGCTGCTGCATGAACACTGCGTCCGTAGCGGCGTGCGAGCAGATCGTCATCGGCACAGGTCTGTGCCTGACGCGACAGTTCGATGGCACGGGCAGCCAGCTGATGGGCGCGCGCCGGCTTCAGATCATCCGGGATGCGCGCACCGTCGCAGCAACAGGCAACCGGCAACAGCGAACGCGCCAGTGCCGACAGCACCCCTCCCAGGCTGACGGCCTCATCGATCCGGGTCAGCGCGCAGCAGTTCGACACCCCGATGCCGAAATTATCGACCGCATCGTCGACCACTCCGCCCTGGGCGCTAGCCGGCAGCACCAGCATCGCCTGCAGTGCCTTGCAGCGCTCGCGCAGCGCGCGATACTGCGCGGCCGCGGCCAGATCGCGGCTCACCGCTCCCGGCGTATCGATCAATATCATCCGGCCCGGCAGCGCCTCGACGCGTGCCGCCAGCGCCTTGAGTCCGATCACGGTCTCCACCCGCACACCGAGCAGGCGGCCCAGACTTCGCAGCTGTTCGTGCGAGCCGATGCGCTCGTCGTCGGCTGAGATCAGCAGCAGATTGGCCGCGTCCTGCTCGAGCACGTAGCGCGCCGCGAGCTTCGACAGCGTCGTGGTCTTGCCGCCGCCGGGTGGCCCGAGCAGCAGCAGCGCGCCAGTGCGCTCCATCGGCGAGGCGCACACCGGGATGCGCCGCGCCAGCATCGCGTACAGCGTGCGCAGCAGCTGTTCGCTGCCGATGCCGGCCGGCAGGTCGCCGACGATCTGCAGTGCCAGTGCGCGATCCAGGCCCAGATTGGCCAGTTCCGACAGCGCCCGCGCCTTCAGCGGCTCACGGCGCGTGAAATCATTCCAGGCCAGCGCCGCGAGCTGCTGCTCGAGCAGCGCGCGCAGGCTGCGCAGTTCCTCACCGACCGAGCGATTCGGAGCGCTCGGCTCGCCGCCGGCAAACAGGCTGGCGAACGAGTCATCCGCGTCGACCACGGTTGCACGCGCCGCAACTGCAGCGCTCGCGCTCGATTCGGTAGCCTCGCATTCCAGCTCCTGCAGTGCGGCTTGCTCGAGCTGTTTGAGCTCCGCGCTTTCGGCCAGCGTGCCCTGGCCGGCCGCCAGTTCCAGGTCGACCGCGGCGCACACTTCCACGCCCTGCGCGAGCGCGCGGCTGCTAAGAATGACCGCATCGGGTCCCTGCTCCTCGCGAATCACCCGCAGCGCATTGCGCATGTCGGGGGCCAGGTATCGTTTGATCTTCATCAGCGCTGCATCTCCGTACTTAGCGACCGACCGCCGCCACCAGGCGAACGCGCCGGTTGTCGGGAATTTCGTTCCAGGCCAGCACGTGCAGGCCCGGCACCGTGGCGCGCGTGAAGCGCGCCAGTGTGGTTCGCAGTTGCGGTGCCACCATCAGCACCGTGGCCTCGCCCGAGGCTTCCTGGCGCAGCGTCGACTCGGCCAGCCGCGCCTGCAGCCGCTCCGCCAGCCCGGGTTCGATCGCGGCATTGCTGCCGTTCTGACCCTGCAGCGACGCCTGCAGCAGCTGTTCCAGTTCCGGCTCGAGCGTGATCACCGGCAGCTCCGCGCCGCTGCCGACGATGTCCTGCACGATCTGCCTGCCGAGCGCGATTCGCACCTGCGCCTGCAGCACCGCGGGGTCCTGGGTGCGCGCGGCGTGCTCGGCCAGCGCCTCGACGATCGCGCGCAGATTGCGGATCGGGACCCGCTCGGCCAGCAGGCCCTGCAGCACGCGCACCACGACACCGAGCGACAGCGTCTTGGGTACCAGGTCTTCGACCAGGCGCGGCGCGGTCTTGGCCAGACCGTTGAGCAACTGCTGCACTTCCTCGTGCCCGAGCAGTTCGTGCGCATGCGTCTGGATCACATTGCTCAGGTGCGTGGCGACTACGGTGCTGGCGTCCACCACGGTGTAACCCAGTGTCTGCGCCTGCTCGCGCTTGCCGGGCTCGATCCAGATCGCCTCCATGCCGAAGGCCGGATCGCGGGTCTCGATGCCCGGCGGCTTGCCGAACACGCGGCCCGGATTGATGGCAAGTTCGCGGTCGGGATAGACCACGCCATCGGCGATGGCAACGCCAGCCAGGCTGATGCGGTAGGCATTGGGCGCCAGCTCCAGGTTGTCGCGGATGTGCACCGACTGCACCAGGAACCCGAGCTCCTGCGACAGCTTGCGACGCACGCCGCGGATGCGGGCCAGCAATTCCCCGCCCTGGGACTTGTCCACCATCGGCACCAGCCGGAAGCCCACTTCCAGTCCGATCAGATCCACCGGCTGCACGTCGTCCCAGGACAGCTCACGCTGTTCGGCATCCGCGCCGCTGGGCCGCGCGGCCGGTGCCACCGCGGCCGCGCTCGCGGCCTGCCGGACGCGATGCTGCAGATACCAGGCACCGGCACCGCAGGCGCCGGCGAACAACAGGAACGCAACGTTGGGCATGCCGGGGATCAGACCCATGACGCCCAGCACGCTGCCGGCGATGGCCAGTCCGCGCGGCTGGCGGAACAGCTGGCGCGTCAGCTCGCCGCCCAGGTCCTGGGCACGCGACATGCGGGTGACGATGATGGCGACGCCGGTCGACAGCAGCAGCGCCGGGATCTGCGCCACCAGGCCATCGCCGATCGTCAGCAGCGTGTACACGCGGGCCGCGTCGGTGAAGCTCAGGCCGTGGCTCAGCGTGCCGATGGCAAGACCGCCGACCACGTTGATGATCAGGATCAGGATGCCGGCGGTGGCATCGCCGCGCACGAATTTGCTGGCGCCGTCCATGGAACCGTAGAAGTCGGCTTCGGCGCGCACCTCGGCGCGCCGCAGGCGCGCCTCGTCCTGATTGATGAGGCCGGCATTGAGATCGGCGTCGATCGCCATCTGCTTGCCGGGCATCGAGTCCAGGGTAAAGCGCGCGCTGACCTCCGAGATGCGGCCCGCGCCCTTGGTGACCACCACGAAGTTGATGATCGTGAGGATCGAGAACACGACGATTCCGACCGCGTAGTTGCCGCCCACCACGAACTGGCCGAAGGCCTCGATGACGTGCCCGGCGGCAGCGGTGCCTTCATGCCCGTGCAGCAGCACCACGCGCGTCGAGGCGACGTTGAGCGCCAGGCGCAGCAGGGTGGCGAGCAGCAATACCGTCGGGAAGATTCCGAAATCGAGCGGCCGGGCGATATTGACCACCGCCATGACCACCAGCACCGATAGCGCGATGTTGAAGGTGAACAGCACATCCAGCGCCAGCGGCGGCAACGGCAGCACCACCATCGCCAGCACAGCCAGCAACAGCAGCGGCGCACCGACACCACGCTGCAGCATCTTCAGCAAACCAGGCCATGGAGCGGCTGCCGCAGCGGTGTTATTGATTGCAATTTCAGCCATGTTCCCCCGGAGGAGCAATTCTTGTGCCGCCGGCAGCGACAGATTTCCGGCGCGCAAAACGCCCGACGAGTGCGACCTGCGTCACATAAATCGCCGCGGCGCTGACTCTTCCGGCAGTTCGATGCGCGGCGGTGCCGGCGCCGGGCCGCCACGACCGCGTGCGGTGCGCAGCTGGTAGACGTAGACCAGGATCCTGGCCACCGCTGAATACAGTCGCGCCGGAATTTCGTCGCCCAGCTCGCAGCCGGCGTGCAGTGCACGCGCCAGCGGCGGCGCCTCGACCAACGCGACCTTGTGCTCGGCGGCGATCTCGCGGATGCGCAGGGCGATCAGATCGCGGCCCTTGGCCACCACCACCGGCGCGCGCATGCGCGCGTCGTCGTATCGCAGCGCCACCGCGTAGTGCGTCGGGTTGGTGATCACCACGTCAGCCTTCGGCACTTCCTGCATCATGCGTTTGCGCGCGATCAGCTGCTGCGTGCGGCGCACGCGTGACTTGATCTCGGGACTGCCCTCGGTGTCCTTGTGCTCCTCGCGAATCTCCTGGCGGCTCATGCGCAGCGCCTTGTGGTGCTGCCAGATGGCGAGCGGCACATCGACCAGGGCGATGGCGGCGAGCGCGCCACCGAGTGCGATCAGCGCCGTGCCGACCAGCGACAGCGCGTGGCCGATCGCCGCCCGGGTGGGCTCGGCGCCCAGTCCCGAGAAGCTCTGGAACTGCTTCCACAGCAGCACCGTCGCCACCAGCGCCACCACCGCGAAACGCGCCAGCGACTTGAACAGCTCGATCACGCCGCGCATCGAGAACACGCGCGCCAGACCGGACACAGGATTGAGGCGGCTGAAGTCCGGAACCAGAGCCTGGCCGCTGAAGGTCCAGCCGCCGATCGCCAGCGGCGCCAGCACCGCGGCTGCCAGCAGCAGCCCCAGCAGCGGCGCGGCGGCGAGCAGACCGGCCACCGCGGCATGCTCGAACTGCAGCAGCATTCGGCCGTGGTCGAGCGCCTCACCGCGACCGAAGATCAAGCCGTCGCGCATGATCGACAGCAGCCGGCCGCCCATCAGTGACCCCAGGCACGACAGTCCCACGCCGCCGGTCAGCACCACCGCCGCGGCGCCCAGGTCGCGCGAACGCGGCACCTGCCCCTTGGCGCGCGCCTCATCGAGCCGTTTCTGTGTCGGACTCTCGGTCCGGTCGCGATCGTCGTACTCCGCCACCGCGCTGCTCCTAGGCGACGCCGCCGAGCGCGCGCAGGTACTGGAATGCCGAATTCAACAGATCCAGGAAACCGGTCTGCATGCTGGGCAGTCCGAGCCACACCACCACCAGTCCGAATACCAGCGTGATCGGCAGGCCGACCGCGAACAGGTTCAGGCTCGGTGCCGCGCGGCTGGTGACGCCGAAGGCGAGATTGATCAGCAGCAGCGCCGTCATCCCCGGCAGCGCAATGCGCACCGCGCCCAGGAACATCTGGTTACCCCAGTCCGCCAGCGTCTGCAGCACCTGCGGCGAAAACGCGCTCGGCCCGATCGGCAGGCCGTGGAAACTCGCCACCAGGGTTTCGATCAGCGCCACATGGCCGTCGAGCGCGATGAAGGTGAGTGTTCCGAGTATCACGTACAGCTGTCCGAGGGCGGGACTCTCGACGCCGCGCAGCGGATCGATATTGAAGGCCAGGCCCAGGCCCATGCCATTGGCGAGCAGCTGGCCGCCGAGGTTGAGTGCGTCGAACATGAGCTGCAGCGCAAATCCCATCGCCACGCCGATCAGGATCTGCTGCAGCGTAGTGATGACACCATCGGCGGACAGCAGCGTCAGGCCGTCGATCCTCGGAATCAGCGGCAATGCCACCAGCGTGAGCGCACCGGCCAGCACGATGCGCACTCGCGGTGGGACGTAGCTGGCGCCGAACAGCGGTGCCACCATCAGGCAGGCGCCGATGCGCAGGAACGGCCAGAAGGCGACCCCGATCCAGCCCTCGATCTGGGAGTAGGTGTAGACCGGCATGCGCGCGTCGCCGGATCAGCCGATCAACGACGGAATGCTCTCGATCAGCATGCGCGTGTAGCTCACCAGTTGCTTGAGCATCCACGGGCCCGCGATCACCATTGCCGCGGCCATGCCGACCAGCTTTGGAATGAACGACAGCGTCATTTCGTGGATCTGCGTCGCGGCCTGGAATATGCCCACCAGCAGACCGATCAGCAGCGCCACCAGCAGCAGCGGCGCCGCCAGCATCATGGTCATCTCGAGCGCACGCTGCGCGATCGTCAGTACGGTTTCCGGTGTCATGCGCCAATCCGCTCCCTAGTGATAAAAGCTCGAAGCCAGCGAGCCCATGACCAGCGTCCAGCCGTCCACCAGCACGAACAGCATGAGTTTGAATGGCAGCGAGATCAGCACCGGCGACAGCATCATCATGCCCATGGACATGAGCACGCTCGCCACCACCAGGTCGATGATGACGAACGGAATGAATAGCAAAAAGCCGATCTGGAAAGAGGTCTTCAGTTCACTGGTGACGAAGGCGGGCGCCAGTATCGTCAGCGGTACATCCTGCGGACTTGCGAATCCCTTGCCGCCGGACATGCGCACGAAGGCCGCGATATCGCTCTCGCGGGTCTGCTCGAGCATGAAGCTCTTGAGCGGCCCGACGCCGCGCTCGAGCGCGGTGCTGGTATCAATGCTGCCCGCCATGTAGGGCGTGACGGCATCGGTGCGTACCTTGTCGATCACCGGCGACATCACGAACAGCGTCAGGAACAGCGCCAGGCCGATCAGTACCTGATTCGGCGGCGACTGCCCGGCGCCGATCGCCTGGCGCAGGATCGACAGCACGATGATGATGCGGGTGAATGCGGTCATCATCAGCAGCGCCGCCGGCAGCAGCGTGATCGCCGTCATCAGCGCCAGCAGCTGGATCGTCAGGGTGTAGGTCTGGCCACCGCCGCTGTTGCGGACCGCGAACGCAGGTATACCAGGCATCGCGCCGCTGGCGCCGGTCGCGGCGCTCGCGGCGTGCGCCATCAACGGCAGCAGCAGTGGCAGCAGCAGCAGCGCCGCGGTGAGCAGCGGTCGGGGTATACGACGCATTGGTAGCGGCGGCCGGATGTTCATTTGCCCAGACTCTTGAGCAACAGCGACTTGAAGCTCGGCCGGGCGGCGCTGGCGCTGCTGCTGGCGTCCCCGGGTTGCGGCATCGACGCCGCACTCACCGCGGACGGCGTCGGCTCGAGCACGTGCAGCGTGCGCACATTGCCGGCCGCGACCCCGAGCAGCAGCTGGCGGTCGCCGACGCGCACCAGCACCGCACGCTCGCGCGTGCCGAGCGGCAACTGCGCCAGCAGCTCAAGACTGGAACTGCCGCCGCCACCGCTGATGGCACGCATGCGCCGCGCCAGCCAGGCGGCCGCAAGCACCGCCGCCAGCACCACCAGCAGTGCGACGGTCACGCGCAGTAGGCCGCCGGCAGCGCTAGCCACCACAGGTTGCACCGGCGCCGCGAATGGAATTTCCGAGGCTGCATGCAGCATGCGGCTCGCGCCGCCGCTTGCCGCCAGGAATCCCAGCGACAGGCAGGCTCGGTACGCGGCACAGCTTCTGGCGGTGACGTTCAATAGCAGGCGGCTCCGAATAATTTACAAAATAAATCTGCGCACAATGAGGAGCAACACCCATGCCACCGGCCGCGCAATGTGGCTAAGTGGTTCTGCGGATTTGATTTGCGGCGATCGGCCCGATGTGATGCAGATCACAGCGACATGCAATGCCGGATATTTGGCGCCTTGCCGCAAACGCGGGAATTACCTGCATTGACTGTCGCCGCGGGCCGACAGATCAGGCCTGTCTTTCGGGCGCCGGTGTATCGGCGTCAACCGAATCGGATGCTGACCGCTGTGCTCCCCACGACTCGCAGCCCTTACGGCTGTGGCTTGAGAGCGTTATGGAATATCCAACGGAGGGACGGTCATGAAACTCACGATGCTTCGATACGCGCTGTGCGCAGTCCTGGCCGCAACGGTCGCAGCCTGCGGCGGCGGCAGTAGCGGCTCTGATTTATCCTCGGCCAGCAGTTCCAGCACCACGACCCAGTCCGGCAGCGTGCCGCTCGTCGTGAGCGATGCCTCATCCGATGACTGGGCGCTGGTAGGCGTGAAAGTACTGAGCATTGCACTGGTGCCGCAGGGCGGCGGCGACGATGTGACGGTATTCACGGCGACTTCGGCCGCACCGTACCTGAATCTCGAGCAGCTCGATAATATCGGTGAGATCCTCGGCAACGTCGCCGTACCCGTGGGCACCTACACCGGTGCGGTAGTCACCGTCGGCGCCAATCCCGGCGACGTGCTGCTGACCGTGGCGGCGGACCCCGAGGCCGGCTTTGCCGCTGTGGCAGGATCGAGCATCGCGTCGGCCGACATCCAGATCCAGCACCCGAGCGGTACCGGTTCCAATCTCACGGTGCCGATCGATGTCAGCTTCGATTCACCGCTGGTCGTCACCGCCGGCACCACGCCAAACCCGGCACTCGATCTGGAATTCGACCTGTCGCATCCGGCCTTCATCGTCGGCCATCAGCCGCCGGCTGCCGGCACCACGGAGTGGGCGGTCAATTTCGTCGGCCCGGTGCGCCGCCATCCGATCGCCGACATTACGCGGCTGGTGCTGCGCCACATGTATGGCAACGTGATGTCAGTGTCGAGCGATGGCAGCTCGATCACGATCACCAAGGATTACCCGCTGCTGCCGGTGGCATCGCCGGAGACGGCGGTGGCAGGTTCGCAGCAGCTGACGGTGCTGGCGGACGCCACCAACGGCACGCTGTTCTATGACGTGGACGCCAAAACCGTCACTACCATCACCAGCTTCTCCAGCGAGACCAGCCTGACCGGCAAGTACGTGCGCATCGCCGCGCGCTACCAGCAGAACGGCACACTGACGGCGACCCGGATCTGGGCCAGTACCAGCTTTGCCAATGTCTGGCTGAGCCCGGAAGGTCACGTGTTGCACGCCAACACCACCAACCAGACCATCACGGTCACCAATGAATCGGGTGTCCCGGTACCGATGCAGATCGACGCCAATACGCAGTTCTATCTGCGCCAGCCGTGGTCCGCGATCGCCGATGCAACGCCGATCGGCACCGGCACGGCGTTCCTGGATGCAGGCAATCTGGTGCGCGGCTTCAAGGTTCACGCCAGCGTCGTCGATCCGCTCGCCACACCGCTGGTGGCGCAGAGCATCGACATCGAGACCGCCGCCTACTCCGGCGCCATCTCGATGGCGAATACCACCGGCTTCACCTATACGCATGATTACCCGCATGTGTCCGATGACTACGTGTTCACGCTCGACTATATCTCGCCGAGCAGCAGCAACACCATCAACGATGCTGACAGCACGATCACGGGATTCAAGTACTGGAACTTTGCCTTTCCGACATTGCTGACCGACGGCAGCACGGCGGTTACCGACTTCATCGCTGCCACCAATGGCACGGTCAGCTTCGGCGGCACCGCAGCGCCGATCGGAGTGATTGGCCTGAGCGCTGCCAGATGGGCCGATCCTGCGAACCCGACCGGCTGGAGTGCACCGTGGACGGTACTGGTGCCGGTGCCGGTGCCGCTGGCGCTGGTCGCGACCGGCGTCGCCGGCACCAGCTTCAGCATTGCGGTGACCGGTGGCACGCAGCCGGTGACGGTGGATTTCAGCAACACCGCAGGCTCGGCGACCCTGGTGTACCAGGTCGATCGCAGCGGCGATATCGTCACCGTGAGCCCGGTGGATATCACGACTATGAGCGGCATGAACACCTTCAGCACTGCGATGACTGCCGGTACGCCGGTCAAGGTGTTTGGCATCGCGCAATCCGACGGCACGCTGATGGGCTACGTCGTGATCTACTTCACCGGCGTGGTGCCGATGAGCTGACCGTCCCCGCGACCCCCGCAACCCTCGCACGCCACGCGCGCGATCCTGCCCCGACGGTCACCGACCGCTCGGGGCCTTTTTTTTGTCCGATGATGGCTGCGCTGTTTCATTCCACGTCTATGACGATTTTTCCCCGGGCGTGACCTTGTTCCAGATAGCGCATCGCCTGCGGCACCTCACTCAGGCTGTAGTGCCGGTCGATGACCGGCGTTACTTTCCCAGCCTGCATGAGGTCGCGCACGATGTTCAGGTCCGCCGGTTCAGTTTCCGCCAAAAACGGCGCGAACTTCTGGCTCACGAACCGCGACAGTATCAGTGCCTCGATCGGAACGATCATGGGCCCGATCCACTGGCCGTTGGTGGGCCCGCCGACGATGACGAGGATGCCTTTGGGATTGAGCACGCGCCGGTATTCCAGCAACGTGTGATTGCCCACCGTGTCCAGAATCAGGTCGTAATGTTGCCCGCCCTTGGTGAAATCCTCCTGCGTGTAGTCAATCACGTGATCGGCGCCGATCGATCGCACCATATCCACATTCCTGGTGCTGCATACGCCGGTCACTTCCGCGCCGAATGACTTGGCGATCTGCACGGCGAACGTCCCTACTCCGCCCGAGGCCCCGTTAATCAGCACCTTCTGTCCCGACTGGATCCCTCCCTTGTCGCGCAGCGCCTGCAGGGCGGTGAGTGCCGCCACCGGCACGGCAGCCGCCTGTTCGAATGTCACCTTGGAAGGTTTCAGCGCCAGTGCGCGATCCTCGCGCACAGCGACATACTCGGCGAACGCCCCATCTCTGGCGCCGAATACTTCATCGCCCGGTTTAAAGCGCGTGACGTTCTTGCCGACTGCTTCGATCGTGCCTGCAAAGTCAACGCCAATTCGCGGGTCCTTCGGCGTCCCCATTCCGGTGTCCAGCCGCACCAGGTACGGCGTGCCGCGCATGAAGTGCCAGTCAAGCGGATTGAGGGCGGCGGCGTGAACCCTGACCAGGACCTGGTTGTCCGCCGGGGTTGGCTTTTCGATGTCCTCGAGTTTAAGAACGTCCGGCGAACCGTAGCAGCGATAGGTAATCGCTTTCATCGACGGCGTCTTATCCGGCAGCGCCGGCGCTGGCGCGCAGGCGGAGTCGTGACTCAGACTGATTACCAGCGACAACAGCGCCACGGCCACCAGCGCCAGGATAACGCCGCCAATCTTGTAGCGTAGAGTCATGCAGCTGAGCCTCGTTGTCGCAGACACGTCCCGGCGGCCGAAATTGCCATCATTGTCACCGCTATTCAAACGACGGCAGTGGTGCAGCGGCGCCGGCTCTCTCCGGCGCGGTCTCCGGCATCAGCGCTGCGGCCGTGAGCCCCAGCAGCAGCGCGCCCATCCAGTACCAGGCCGGCGCCAGCGGATTGCCGGTGCGCTGAATGAGCCAGGCGATCACGAACTGCGTCGAGCCACCAAACACTGAGATCGCAAACGCATAGGTGGTAGCGACCACGCCGGCGCGGATCTTTTTTGGCAGTGCTTCCGTCAGGGCCACGATGATCGGCGGCGTGCCGAGCGCGAACAGCGCGGCGATGAGTCCCATCATGGCGTAGACAATCCAGGCCGATGGATAACGATTGACGATCCAGAACGCCGGAAACACCGACACCAGCGTCAGTGTGAAGCCGACGATGATGATCCTGCGCCGGCCGTAGCGGTCGGACAGCGCTCCGCTGATGGGATCGAAGATGATGGCGCATATCGATGTGACGACCACCAGGCCGAATGACACGCCTGCCGACAGGTGCAGCGTGTTGAGCGCATAGGTGGTCAGGTATTCCAGAACATAGGAGCCGATGGTGCCACTGGACAGCAGCACCAGGCCGAAGGCAATGATCGGCAGATATGGCGCGATGCGCGCCGAAAGCCCCAGCGCGCCCAGCGTCGCGTCGGGCGCCAGCGCGGCATCATCCGCGGCGTGCAGCGTTTCAGGCAGGCGGTCGCGCAGGAACATCCCGAACGGCACGATGATCACGCCGAGCAGAAACGCTATGCGCCAGCCCCAGTCCTGCAGATGCTGCGGACTCAATGTGCTCGAGAGCGTTACCCCGACCAGCGCCGCCAGCAGGTTGGCCGCGTCCTGCGTGAGATATTGCATGGAACCATACAGTCCGCGGCGATTGGGCGGTGCGGCTTCGACCATGTAGGCGGTGGTCGGCCCCACTTCCCCGCCGAGCGCGAAACCCTGAATGAGCCGGAACAGCACCGCCAGTATTGGAGCGGCGATACCGATGCGCGCATACGAGGGCGTGAGCGCCAGACCCAGCATGCCGACTCCCATCAACATGAACGAGATCAGCATCGCGGGCTTGCGGCCGATGCGGTCGCCGAGCGTTCCCAGCACGATGCCGCCGAGCGGACGAGTGACGAATCCGATCCCGAACGTCGCCAGCGACAGCAGCAGGCTCAGCGCGCCGTTGCTGGAGGGAAAAAACGCCCGGCCGATATAGACCGCAAACAGCGCATAGCTCAGGAAGTCGTAGAACTCGAGGCCATTACCGACGAACACTGCAACCACGTAGGACGCCGGAATGGCTTTCTGCGGCGCAGTTGGGCTCGCTTGATTCACGGCAAGACATCCCTGGTTCGAGCAACGGCCGCTCTGGAGCGGCCATATTAGCCCGACCAAAGCGCGGCGTGCGCGCGGGCGCGCCGACCGTGCACAATGCGGCGGTGACCAGACGCACCGGAAGCGCCGATCTGCCCCTGCACGGCGGCCATGTGCCGCCGTGGCTGGCAGCGCGCATGGCGGCACTGGGCCGGGTCATGGCCGAGGCGATCGTGCATCACTACGGCCGCGACGAACTGCTGCGCCGCCTCGCCCACCCGTTCTGGTTTCAATCCTTCGGCGCCGTCATGGGAATGGACTGGCACTCCTCGGGCATGACCACCAGCGTGGTGGCCGCACTGCAGCGCGGGCTGGCACCGATCCGTCACGAGATCGGTATCTACGTCTGCGGCGGCAAAGGCCTGCGGGGCCGCGAGACCCCGGCGCAGCTCGCCCGGCTCGGCGATGAGACCGGACTCGATGCGCAGGCGCTGACGCAGGCCAGCCGCCTGGTGGCCAAGGTTGACGGCGCCGCGGTGCAGGATGGCTACGATCTGTATCTGCACGCGTTTGTCGCCTCCTCGAGCGGCCGCTGGTGCGTGGTGCAGCAGGGTATGAATGAGCGCCGGCGCGAAGCCCGGCGATATCACTGGCTGTCGGAGGGTCTGCACAGTTTCCTGGACTCACCGCACGCCGCCATCGACGGACGCCATCAGGGCGTGATCGTCAATCTGGCCGATGCGCGCGCGGCACGCAGCCGGGGCGCGAGCCTTACGCTGGTGCTCGGCGGCCCGGATCGTACCGTGGCCACCCTGCGGCGCCTGCGCGAATCGACCGATCCGGCACTGAGCCTGTTTCCGCAGCTCGATCCGCAGCCCAAGGCCGAGGAGCTGTTGCCGCACCTGCAGCTGCCGGCGCACCACGAGGTGCGATCATCGGACGTCGTCCTGCGGCGCCTGCACGCCGCCCTGAGCGCCGCGGCCGACCGGGGACCGAAGGACTTCGCCGATTTGCTGCTCACGCCGGGCGTCGGCGCGCGCACCGTGGCAGCGCTGGCGCTGGTGGCCGAAGTGATCCACGGAGCGCCATCGCGCTTCTCCGACCCGGCGCGATTCGCGCTGGCGCATGGCGGCAAGGATGGCCACCCGTTCCCGGTGCCGCTCAAGGTTTACGATCAGACGCTACAGGTGCTCAGGCAGGCGCTGGCCCGCGCCAGGCTCGGAAACGACGACCGGCTCGCGGCACTGGTGCGCCTGGATGCACAGGCGCGCTGGCTCGAACGAGCGGCAGCTGCCGGGCCCGGTTTCAATGAGTTCGTGGACCTCGAGCGCCAGCGTTCACCGGAATATGGCGGACGCACGGTATGCGCGCCAAGCCGCGGCCGAACGCCAGTCTGAAGCGCAGCTGCTAACCGAGCGCGGCCTGCAGCGTCTCCATTTCGGTCTGCGACTCCAGCATGACGCGCACGAACGAGGAGTCGGTCAGCCCCATGATCGCCGCGGCGGGCATGTCTGCCATCGCCGCATCGTCTACTTTGCTCGCCATCTGCGCTGCCAGGTTCACGGCGACGATCAGCAGGTCCTGCAGGTCCGCCGGCCCACCGTGGGAGCGCTCGATGTCGAGCTGACCACCCACCGCCGTTGCAATCCCTTCCGGCAGCTTCCAGTTCTCTATCAGCGCCTGACCGATACCAGGATGCCAATCGCGCAATACCGCGTCATCAACGTGGATGTGGACTGCCTCTTTGGGCGTGCGCGCAATGATGTACACCTTGCCGATGTTGTGCAGCAGACCGGCCAGCAGCGCCTCATCGGGACGCATCAGTCCTGACTCCCTGGCGATGGCGTGCGCCAGCGCGGCCACACGTACCCCTTCCTGCCAGAATCGCTCGAGATCTGCACGGATATGCGCCAGCTCGGCGGCGTGGCGCACCTGCGCGGTCGCGTACGCCAGTGCCGCGGCGCGGATGCTGTCGTGACCGATGCGGGTGATCGCGATTTTCAGATCGGTGACCGCCGAACCGCCGCGGTGCAGCAATGTCGAGTTGGCCATCGTCAGGATGCGCGCCGCCAGCCCGGCGTCGGAGCCGACCACGCGTGCAATGCGCTCGCTGGTGATGCTCTCATCGCTCAGCACGTGCTGTACGCGCGCGACGGCATCCGGAAACGAGGGCAGGTCGATGCGGCCCGCCGACAGTTCCCTGGCCAGGTCGCTCAGAAACTGGAACGGCGACCCGGTGGCTTCGGCCTCGGCAGGCTGCGATCTGCTCGTCGCTGACACGATGCGCTACTCCGAAAATCTACTATCGCCTGTAGTATCGGCCCACGGCCGCCAATCTTGAGCCTGACGTCACTTCAATTGACGGATCCGCTCCGCCGGACTGATCACGTCCGTCAGACGGATGCCGAACTTGTCGTTGACCACGACCACTTCACCGTGGGCAATCAGCGTGCCATTGACGTAAATGTCGAGCGGCTCGCCGGTCGCCCGCTCGAGCTCGACCACCGAGCCCTGGTTGAGCTGCAGCAGATTGCGGATGCTGATGCGGCTGCGTCCAACCTCCATCGACAGTGTGACCGGGATATCCAGCACCACATCGAGATTCAGTTCACGGTTTGTGCCGGCTTCCGGCGCGTCGGGCTTCAGATTGCCCAGGGGCGCAGGCTGCGGTTCGGGCGCGTTTGCTGTAGCAGTACTCATGGTTTTCCACCTATCACGACATTACTTAACACCGGCGGTTTGTGCCGCGAAATGCGTTGTGTGACCTTGACCGCCTGCTGTCCGCGCGAGGCGCCGTAGCTGCCGCGCAGCACCGGCACGCCTTCCGCGTACAACGTCACGTTGCCGTCGAAGTCGCAGGGAATGACGTCGCCGGGCTTCAGATCCACCAGCCGTCCGACCGATAGCGAGCTCTTGCCCAGCACCGGCACGATGTCGACCTCGGCCTCCTCGATCTCCTCGCGCAGCGCCTGGGTCCAGCTGTCGTTGCGATCCATGCGATCGCTCTGCATGCCGGAATCGAGCTGGTCGCGTATCGGCTCGATCATCGCGTACGGCATGGTCACGTGCAGCTCGCCGCCGCCGCCTTCGAGCTCGACCTTGAACGCGGTGACGACCACGATCTCGGACGGACTGACGATATTGGCGAAGTGCGGATTGATCTCCGAGTTCAGGTACTCAAGGTTGATGCTGGCAACGATGTTCCAGGCCTCGGTGAGGTCGGCGAACGCCTGACGCAGCACCATCTGGATGATGCGGCCCTCGGTCATGGTGAATTCTCGGCCTTCGATCTTGGCGTAGCGGCCGTTGCCGCCGAAGAAGTTGTCGACGATGGAAAATACCAGTGTCGCGTCGAGCACCAGCAGCGCCGTACCGCGCAACGGGTTGAGCCGGATAAGATTCAGGCTCGATGGCAGGTGCAGGTTCTGCGTGTATTCGCTGAACTTCTGCACCCGGACCGGTGCGACGCTGATCTCCGGCGTGCGGCGCAGCATGTTGAACAGTCCGATGCGAAACTGGCGAGCGAAGCGATCATTGATCATCTCCAGCGTCGGCATGCGGCCACGCACCAGTCGTACCTGGGTCGCGATATCGTACGGGCGCACCTCCGAAGGGTTTTCCGGCGGCGGCGCAGTCGGCACTGCCCCGTCGTCAACGCCCCTGAGCAGGGCGTCGATTTCATCCTGATTCAGGACCTCGGCGCCCATGTTCATTGGATCACGAAACTGGTGAAGTAAACCGCTTCGACCGCCTGGCCATTGCCGCCTTCGCCGTCGAGCACCTTGCGTATGCTGGCGAGTGTCGCGGCGCGCAGCTTCTCCTTGCCGTCCACCGTCATCAGCGTGGCATTGTCCTGGCCGGAAAACAGCATCACCAGGTCGTTACGCACCGCCGGTTCGAAACTCTTCAGATTCTCCATGGCCGTCATGTCGCGCGACATCGCCTCGACCGTCACCTGCAGGTAGCGGGCGCTGCCTTCGCCGCCGAAATTGACCACGAACGCGGGGTCGAACTTGTAGTAGATCGGCGACGCGTGTGGTGCCACCGGTTTACTGCTCGCCGCAGCGCCGTCGGACTGCGCGGCGGGTTTGAAGGCAAACCAGGCGCCGGCGCCAGCCCCGACCGCGACCAGCGCGATGACGATCCACAGCAGCTTGCCCTTCTTCCTGGGCTTGATCGGCTGCACGTTGGCTGCAGGTTCTTTCTTGGCGGGTTCGGTAGCCATGTTCGATGGTGCTCGCTGCGTTGCTGACGGTTGCTGCTCAGGTGCTATTCATCAGAGCAAGCGTTGTGCCAGCGCGACTTTGCTGATAACGACGGAAAACTGTCGCTGTCGTGGCGCACATTCAGGCGTACTCGTCCACCAGACCGAGCCCCTGCGGTGTCGCGGCTGCGACCGGTTCCACAACCTGCGCTGCCGTGAACGCCGGCCGAACTTGCGTCGCGGCCGGTTGTGACCCGGGTCGCGGATCCTGCTGCACGCTGGCCTGGCCCAGCGTCAGACCGCTGCCGGCGAAGATCTCCCGCAGGCGCGGCACGGTCTGTTCCAGCGCGACGCGCGTCTCGGCGTGCGCCGCACTGAAGTTCACGTTGACCTGCGAGTCGTGGACGTCGATGCGCACCTCGACCGGACCCAGATGTTCGGGCGACAGTCGCAGGGTCGCGCTCTGTACGTCGTTGCTGACGAACCAATGCACCTGCGCGGCCACCGCCTGCGGCCAGCCGCCATTGGCCACCGGCACGGCAATGGTGGCCTCCACCAGCGGGGTCTGCGTGGGGCTATTGGCAAAGCTGCGCACCAGTTCAGGCAGACCGCTGCTGTCCGTCACGATCGACGACTGCACCGGCGCTGTATCGGCAATCGCGCTCCTGGGGACTGGCGCCGCCGACTTGTCGGGCAGTCCGGCGCCGGCAGCAGAAGCGCCTGCACTGCCAGTGGCAGCGTTTGCTGTGTCGGGCAACGGCGTCGGCGCGTCGCGCTGTGGCTGCGCCGACGCGGATGGTGCCGGGCTGTTGGCGGCGCCGGCCGCCACCGCCGGGCTGGCCGCAGCGTTCGTCACAGCATTGGCCGCAGTGTCGAGGGCCGGGTCCGACGCGGGTAGTCCGGCGGTGATTCTTGCCGCAAGTCTGGTGACGGAAACCGCGGCCCGCGCGCCATCGCCTGCAGTGGCCGGCGTGCCGCCGGCGGCGTCGGCCGCGCTGCCGGTGCCGGCAGCAGTGCTCAGCTGCATGCCGCTGGCGGCCAGCAGCATTGCCAGCGCCACCGGGTCTGCCGGCGCCACCGGCGCAGTATTGTTGGCGCTGTTAGCTGCGCCGCTATCGCTCTTCGGTCCGGTCTTGAGTCCGGCCTTGCCGCCGCCGGCATTGCCGGTCGCACCGAGCGGGGAGGGATTCGGTTTTGCCGCGCCCTGGCCCAGCACCGGCGGCATCTCGGCGCCGATGTCAGCAGAGCTGGCGATGACGGCCGGGCTCGCGACCGTGCTGGCGTCGGCCGCGCCGTTGGTAGCGGGCTTGTTCAGGTGTGCGTCCGCGCTCTGCTCGCCGGCAGAGGCGGCATCGGCCATCGCCGAGGAAAAGCGACCACCGCCGCCCGCGCCCGAGGCGCCGTTCGAGCCCGAGCCGTCAGCAACGCGCGCGGCAGGCGCCGCACTGACGCCATCCGAGCCCGCTTTGCCGCCAGCGACCGCCGCGCCCGTGGCTGCCGCGGCCTTGCCGCCGGAGATGTTCGCGCCGGCGCTGGCGGACGATGCCGCTGACACTTTGCCGGACATCAGCGTGCACCGCCCAGTCGCTGGGCATGCTCATCCGACTCTTTCTGGCTGCGGCGCTCCTCGAGCCTCTGGTCCTCCGAGCGCACGTTGGCGATCACTTTGCGCACCGCGCTGCTGCGCGCCGCGGCCTCGAGCCAGCGCGCGCGCGCACGTTCGCAATCGGCCTGCAGCTGCGCGATCACGCCCTCCTGCTGCCGCACCGCCTCACCCAGCCGGGCGATGAATGTCTGGTAGTCGCGCATGCCGGTAACTCCAATGCCGGCGGTAGCCCGCCGCCGGAACATGTCCCGATACTCTTCAAGGTAGCGCTTCAGCTCGGCGCAGCGACGCTCCGCGTCCGCCACACGGCCTTGCACGCTCGCCATCTGAACCGCGCATTCACGCTCGGTCTCTTGCGCCAATGCGCCTACCGGCTCCAACCGTTTCGATCGCTTCACTTAAATCCTCACTTGGGTCTGGGGGCTTCGGCGCCTTCCGTCATGGTCGCCGCCAGCTGCGCCGTGCTGTGGGCGAGGCTCACGCTCTCGCGCATATCCTGTCGCAGATAACCTTCGATCTGCGGCCAGCGCGCGATCGCGCCATCGATACGCGGATCGCTGCCGCGCTGATAGGCGCCGATGGTGATCAGGTCGCGGTTGTGCTCGTACAGTGCCGTGATCTGTCGAAAACGGCGTGCCAGCTCGAGTTGCGACTCCGGCATGATGTCGTGCATGACACGACTGACCGATGCTTCGACGTCGATGGCCGGGTAACGGCCGCCGTCGGCGATGCGGCGCGCCAACACGATGTGGCCATCGAGCACCGCACGTGCGGCGTCGACGATCGGATCGTTCGGGTCATCGCCCTCCGCCAGCACGGTGTAGAAGGCGGTAATCGAGCCCTCGCCGGCTATGCCGTTGCCGGCGCGTTCCACCAGTTGCGGCAGGCGGGCAAACACCGAGGGCGGGTAGCCCTTGGTGGCCGGCGCCTCGCCGATCGCCAGCGCGATCTCGCGCTGCGCCTGCGCGAATCGCGTCAGCGAATCCATGATCAGCAATACGTTCCGGCCGCGGTCGCGAAAGTACTCCGCAATCGCCGTCGCCAGCCAGGCGCCGTGCAGCCGCATCAGTGGCGGGTAGTCGGCCGGGGTGGCGACCACCACCGAGCGCGCCAGACCTTCGCGGCCGAGAATACGCTCGATGAATTCCTTCACTTCGCGTCCGCGCTCACCGATCAGGCCGACGACGATGACATCGGCCGCGGTGTAGCGCGCCATCATGCCGAGCAGCACGCTCTTGCCGACGCCACTGCCGGAGAACAAGCCCACTCGCTGGCCGCGGCCAATGGTCAGCAGGCCGTTGATGGCCCGGATGCCGACGTCGAGCGGCTGCGTGATCGGCTGGCGCAGCAGCGGATTGATCGGGGAGCCGGTAAGCCGCACGCTTGCCTCGGATTCGATCGGGCCCTGACCGTCCAGCGGTCGGCAGGCGCCGTCGACGATGCGGCCCAGCAGCTTCGGTCCGACGCGCACCGTGCCGGCGTGCGGACGCGGCACCACGCGCGCATTGGGCTTGAGTCCGTGGATGTCGCCGGTCGGCATCAGATACAGCCGTTCACCGGCAAAGCCGACCACCTCGGCTTCGATACGCGAGTCGTCGGCGCTGACGATCTCGCAGCGATCGCCCACCGCAGCCTGGCAACCGGAGGCTTCGAGCGTCAGGCCGACCATGCGCGTCAGGCACCCGGCCACCACCGGCGGCGGCACGTCGCGCAGCCGTTCCTGGTAGCGTGCCAGTGCGCGTGTCCAGCGCCCGGCCGCCGGCGCGTACATGTTATTCATTGCGCCGCCACGCCCGCGACGGCGCTGCGCTCATCGCCCAGCACGGCGGCGATCGCGGCACCGAGACGCTGTTCGACCTGCGCGTCGATGGTCGAGTTGTCGCTGGTCACGCGGCAGCCGCCGCGCGGCAGAATCGGATCCTCGGTGATACTCCAGGCACGCTCACTGGTGACTTCGGCCAGCCGCGAGCGCACCAACCTGGCGTCTTCGGGATTGAGGTGCACGCGCACCTCGCGCGAGGCCACCGGCAGCAGCGACACCGTGTCGCGAATCAGGCCGATGATGTCGTCCGGTTGCAGCTTGATCTCGCGCCGTACCACCTGGCGTGCGATGGCGCCGGCCAGCAGTGCCAGCTGGCGCTGCACCTGATCGTCGACCTCGGCGATCGGCCTGGCCATGAATTCGAGGATCGAGCCCAGGTGCTGCACCCGGCGATCGATCTCCGCCTGCGCCGACTGCTGCTCCTGCAACGCGGCCGCCAGTCCCGCTTCGTGGCCTTCGGCATAACCCTTGTCCCAGGCCTCGCGCTCCACCGCGTCGAGGTCGGCGCTGCGCCGACGGCGGGCGAGCACCGGTCCGTCGATCGGCGGCAATTCCCACACCGCGGCACCGCCGGCGTCAGACATATTGCTCTCCGCCCTTGCCGCCCAGCGCCAGACGGCCTTCGTCGGACATGCGCTTGGCAGTCATCAGAATTTCCTTCTGCGCCGCCTCGACCTCCGACAGTCGCACCGGACCCTTGGCTTCCAGGTCGTCCTTCATCATCTGCCCGGCGCGTTCCGACATGTTCTTGAAGAATTTCTGCTTCAGCGTCTCGTCGGCTGCCTTGAGCGCAATGATCAGCTTGTCTCCCGGCACTTCACGAAGCAGCTCCTGCATGCCGCGATCGTCCACTTCGGCCAGGTCCTCGAATACGAACATCAGATCCTGCAGCTTCTGGCTCAGCGGTTCGTCCACCTTGGCGATCTGCGCCATGATCGCGCCTTCGTGCGCGCTGCCGACCAGATTGAGGATTTCCGCTGCCGCCTTCGGTCCACCGAAACCGCCGGCAGTCTTGCCGGCGCCGTTGCCGGAAAACTGTTTCTCCAGCACCTCGTCGAGTTCGTTCAGCGCCGTCGGATGCACCCCGTCGAGGGTCGCAACGCGCATCAGGATTTCGGCGCGCATGCCTTCGGGCAACTGCGTCAACACCTCCGCCGCCTGGTCCGAGTCGAGGTAGGACAGCACGATCGAGATGATCTGCGGGTGCTCGTTGCGCAGCATCTCGCCCACCGCCTTGGACTCCATCCACTTGAGGGCTTCCAGCCCGCGGCCGCTGCGGCCGCGCAGTATACGGTCGATGACGCCGCCGGCCTTGTCGGCTCCCAGCGCCTCATTCAGCACCTTGCGGATGTATTCATCGGTGCCGACACCGAATGAAGTCTGCTGCTCGACGCTGCTGGAGAATGTCGACAGCACGGTCGACACCTCTTCGCGCGACACCGAGGACAGCTGCGCCATGGCGGCGCCGACGCGCTGCACATCCTTCGCGCCCAGATGCTTCAGCACCTGTGCCGCGTCCTGCTCGCCCAGGGCGAGCAGCAGGATGGCGGCCCGGTCCACCCCCGAGCGCGACAGCTGCGCCTCGCTCATTGCTCGCCTACCCAGGTGCGCACGACCTGCGCCACGCGTTTGGGATCCTGTGTGACCAGACCGCGCGCCTGCACCAGCTGCTGTTCATAGGCGAGCGGCTGTCCGGGCGCCGCCGCCATCGGCCGATCGTCCTGAGCGCGCGCGCCGGCCGACAGCAGCTCCGGCGCCGGCGCCGACAACGCGTGACTGGACAGATTCTTGATCAACGGCCGCAGCACCCCAAGGGCGAGCGCCACCAGCACCAGTGCGCCCAGAATCAGGCGCGCCACGTCGCGCACCCAGGGCCGCTGCCACAGCGGTATTACTTCCGGTTTGAGCGTCTCGGTGACCTGCGGCAGGAACGGCTGGTTGACGACGTTGACGCTGTCGCCGCGGGCCTCATTGAAGCCGACCGCGTCCTTGACCAGGCGCGTGATGTCCTCCATCTCCGGTTTGGTCAACGGCCGCTCGGCGGCTTTGCCGTCCGCCCCGACCTGACGAATGTTGTCCACCAGTACCGCCACCGTCACGCGCTTGACGCGGCCGGCGGGCTGGCGTGAATAGCTCACGGTACGGTCGATTTCGTAATTGCGCGTGCTTTGCTTGGAGG
>DATAJH010000170.1:0-10680 GCA_036262215.1 Steroidobacteraceae bacterium | reverse complement strand
CAATAGCGCAACAGTCCGGCGTCCTTCTACAGTATCAATTTGGATCTATATCCTTACGCCCACTTCGGGGACGGCCGGCGGCTTCATCGCATCGGCAGCATCAGGACGGGTCACACTTCAAGAAAGCGCAGTACCGCATCGACGATCATCTGCCTGTGCCGGCGCCGTAGCGCCGCATCGGCCAGATCACAATCAAACAGTGCACCGAATGTATAGCGATTCGATACACGGAAAAAGCACAGTGCGCCGATCACCAGCCGCACATCGATGGCAGTGACGTCATCGCGGAACACTCCCTCTGTGACTCCTCGTTCCAGGACAGTCCCTAACACTCCGATAATATTGGAGTAGCGCTTTCGCACCGACGCGAGCTTGGCGACACTCCTGCCGCGATTTACGTTCTCCACGTTTACCAGACTGATGAATTGCGGATGGCTCTCATCGTAGTCGAAGGTCAGCTCGACAATTCGCTGCATAGCCTCTTTTGCTGACAGACCTTCCAGATCCAATTGACTCTCGACCGAGCGGATCTCCGAATAGACCTTCTCCAGCACCGCCCTGTAAAGCCCCTCTTTCCCCTCGAAGTGGTAATAGATCATGCGCTTTGAAGTTCGCGTGCGAGCCGCAATGGCATCGACACGCGCGCCGCTGAGGCCGCGCTCGGCAAATTCCTCGGTAGCCACCGACAAGATTTCCTCGCGCGACCGGGCAGCCGAGTCGGCTGCGACTTTTCTGCCGCCGCGTCTAATCGCTGGCTTCTTGCTGGCTCGTAACTCCATTCTCGCGCTACTCCAATTTGCAAGGTTCAGCTGGGCCCTGGCTCTGCTCTCGAGATTTCTCTGCCACTTCGTCCTAGTTAAGAGGGGTGGCAACCGCTTTGACGACCTCCATCAGCCACTTCTTTGGTGAGGGCCATCAAGCCGCCAGGGATGCAACTTTGGGCTTGGGCCGCTGCCGTGCCTTCCACAGATCGAACGCGGTCTGCATCCCGATCCACATCTCGGCACTGGTACCGAGACCCGCCTCGAGCCGTAAGGCCATTTCCGCACTTACGCCGGCCCGACCATTGAGCAACGCGGAAAGCGCCTGGCGCGTGACGCCCAGGCGCCTGGCAGCCTCGGTCACGGCCAATCCTTCCGGCAAGTAGTCACGGAGAACCTCTCCGGGGTGCGCTGGATTGTGCATGCGAGTCATCTGCTCACCTCTAGTGGTAATCCAGATAGTCGACCAGTGCGGCATCGGCGTTCTGGAAGCGGAAAATTAAACGCCAGTTGCCATTCACGGTGACGGAATGAAAGCCGCGTAGCTCACCCTTCAACCCATGCAACCGCCAGCCCGGAGCGTTCATATCGGCGGCACGCTTGGCAAATTCCAGCGCCGATAGCTGCCGACGCAGCTTCTCGGCGTGTGCCGGCTGAATCCCTGCTTTGCTCCCGGTACGAAAAAATGCCTCCAAGCCTTTATGCCGAAAGCTACGAATCATGGGTTAATGTAAGGTGTCGCGTTACACTTTACAAGGCGAACCGCGGCAGTGCAGGCAGCTCATGACAGCGCGTATAGACCACACGCTTCCGGCCCGGCGGCCGCTAGGACAGTGGGAGGTAAAACGCCGATAGCCCCGAATATTGCATGGCTATGAAACCGCCAGACTAAATTACTGTCCAGAAACTCGCGTGTAAACGCTTGATTAGATTGCCGGAGATAGGACTCGAACCTACGACCCGCGCATTACGAATGCGCTGCTCTACCAACTGAGCTACTCCGGCGAAGGCCGCGTATGTTAAGCATCGCCGCCCGGCCGCGCCAGCCCGGCGGCCGCTTGGCGACGATGCGCTAGATCATCTGACCGGTGAACTTGGGCTTGGGCGCCTGGCGGCAACGCCGCCGAATGGATTACCCGCGCCGGCGCAGGCGGATCACGAGATCGATGCCAGCCAGTTCCATGCCGGGCGGCGGCGATGGCAAGCGGCTGAATTGCACGTCGCGCACAGCCACGTCGCTCAGCGCGCCGGTCTGCTCGTCCTGGAAATGATAGTGCGGGGCGACATTGGAATCGAACCAGGCACAGCTGCCGTCGAGCGTGAGCTGGCGAATCAGGCCCCGCGCGGCGAACAGATTCAGCGTGTTGTATACCGTGGCCTTGGACACCCGCGCGCCGTCGCGTCGCAGTGCCTCGGCGATCTGCTCCGCCGACAGGTGCTGTGGCTCGCCCAGCAGGATGCTGGCGATCTGCAGCCGCTGGTCGGTGACGCGAATACCGCAGGCGGTCAGTCTCGCGGCGGCCCGGGCCCAGTTAGATTCGACGTCTGCTGCGTCCATTCCCATAGGCGGCAATTATAACTCCGCAACCCGCAAAACCGGTGCACGCCCCCCGCAGCGGCCCGATCGACGCGGCCGTGGGTGACATAAACCGACGCCGGCCGCTTCAGCCGCGCAGCGCCCGCGGCAGGCCGAACACCACCTGCTCCTCGCGGCCGGCAAGCTCCGCCGGCAGCGCGGCACCCCATTCGCGCAACCGATCGACCACCTGCTGCACCCGCACCTCCGGTGCCGAAGCCCCGGCGGTAACGCCCACGGCTTTCTTGCCATCCAGCCATACGCGCTGCAGATCGTCGGCGCCGTCCACCAGATATCCCGGTATGCCGGCGCGATCGGCCAGCTCGCGCAGACGATTCGAATTCGAGCTGCTGCGCGAGCCGACCACCAGCAGCACGTCGCATTGTTCGAGCAGCTTCTTGACCGCGTCCTGGCGGTTCTGGGTGGCATAGCAGATATCTTCACGGCGCGGCGCCTGCAGCGAGGGGAAGCGCTCGCGCAACGCCGCGACCATCAGTGCGGTATCGTCCACCGACAACGTGGTCTGGGTGACGAAGGCCAGCCGCTCGGGATCGCGCACCGCGACGCGCTGCACGTCCTCTATGCTCTCCACCAGGAAGATCTGCCCGCCGAAACTGGTGTCGAAGCGCCCCATCGTGCCCTCGATCTCCGGGTGTCCGGCGTGGCCGATCAGGATCACTTCACGCGCTTCGCGCGCAAAATGCGCCACTTCCATATGCACCTTGGTCACCAGCGGACAGGTGGCATCGAACACCTGCAGCGCGCGGCGCGCGGCTTCGTTCTCCACCGCGGTGGACACGCCATGCGCCGAAAACACGACCGTGGCCCCATCCGGGACTTCGTTCAGCTGCTCGACGAATACCGCGCCCAGCCCGCGCAGGCGCTCGACCACATGACGGTTGTGCACCACTTCGTGCCGCACGTAAATCGGCGCCCCGAACAGCTGCAACGCCCGCTCCACGATCTCGATCGCACGGTCGACGCCGGCACAAAACCCTCGGGGATTGGCGAGCACAATCTTCATAAGGACATCCTAACGGGCTTCGAGCCAGGCATCGAGCAGCAGCAGCGCCGCGCCGATGGTAATCGCCGAGTCGGCCACATTGAACGCCGGAAAATAATGCTCACCCCAATGCACTTGAATGAAATCAATGACATGGCCGAGCCTCAGCCGGTCGATAACGTTGCCGAGCGCCCCGGCGAGGATCAGCGATACCGCGCTGGCCAGGGCCGTAGCGGCCCGATCGATGCGCCGCAGCCATAGTATCAGCGCCACGCTGACGATGATCGCCAGCGCCGTAAACACCCAGCGTTGCCAGCCCGCGGCATCGGCCAGGAAGCTGAATGCAGCCCCGGTGTTGTGCAGCCGCGTGATCTCGAGCACCGGCAGCACGACGACCGACTGATACAGCCCCAGGCTGTGCTCGATCGCCGTCTTGGTCAGCTGATCCAGCGCGATCACCGCCGCAGTCAGCCACAGATAGATCAGCCCGCCGCGCCGCGATTCCGCCACGATGGTGGTCGCCCCATGCGGGTCGGTGCGGCGCATCAGGCAAACCGCCGGCTTTCGCCGGGCAACGTCAGGTTGACTACGCAGCGGCCGCAGATCTGCGGATGCTCCGGCGACACGCCCACGTCCGGACGGTGATGCCA
Organism: Steroidobacteraceae bacterium; assembly: GCA_036262215.1. Taxonomy (GTDB): domain Bacteria; phylum Pseudomonadota; class Gammaproteobacteria; order Steroidobacterales; family Steroidobacteraceae; genus FEN-1191. The sequence goes on along the minus strand of DATAJH010000170.1, from coordinate 6,690 downwards.
GCAACGTACGCACTTGGTCCGGCTCGAAGGTCGCACCTGGATCCACACCCCGCCGCCCTCGACCCCCGGCGCCGTTACGGCCTCAGCCGGCGCGGCACCCTGATGCACCCGTGCCTCGGAGGTGATCATCAGGAAACGCAGCTCGGCACCGAGCGCTGCCAGGCGCGAATAATGCGCGGCATCGCACCAGACATCGAGTTCCGCGTCCAGCGGGCCGCCGATCTCACCCGCGACGCGCAGGCGTTCCAGCTCGCGCGCCACATCGGCGCGCAAGGCGATCAGCGCCGCCCAGTCGATCGCATCTGGGGGAAACTGCGGTAATTCATGCCAGGTAGTCAGGAACACCGACTGCGCGCGGCTGCCCGACAGGTGCTGCCATAGTTCCTCGGCGGTGAACGACAGGATCGGCGCCAGCCAGCGCACCATGCTCTCGGCTATGTGCCACATCGCGCTCTGCGCGGAACGGCGCGCGTGGCTGCCCCTTGGCGTTGTGTACAGGCGATCCTTGAGGATATCGAGGTAAAAGCTGCCCAGGTCCACCACGCAGAAGTTGTGCACCTTCTGATAGATCAGGTGAAACGCATAGTCACGATATGCGCTGGCGATTTCCTGGTGCAGTTCGCGCGCACGCGCGATCGCCCAGCGATCGAGCGCCACCAGCTCGGCCACCGGCAGCGCCTGCTGCGGTTCGAAGTCGTGCAGGTTGCCGAGCAGGAAGCGCAGCGTGTTGCGCATGCGGCGATAGGAATCGCTCATGCGCTTGAGAATCTCCTGCGACAGGCTCATCTCGTTGGAATAGTCGGTGGCAGCGATCCACAGCCGCAGCATATCGGCGCCGAGCGTGCGCATGATGTCCTGCGGTTCGATGCCGTTGCCAAGCGACTTCGACATCTTGCGGCCCTTGTCGTCGACCGTGAAGCCGTGCGTCAGCACGCCGCGATAGGGTGCACGCTGATACAGCGCTTCCGACATCAGCAGCGAGCTGTGGAACCAGCCTCGATGCTGATCCGAGCCCTCCAGGTACAGGTCGACCGGCGCCTTGAAATCGTCGCGCGTCGCCGCCACGCACTCGAACGACAATCCGGAATCGGCCCACACGTCCATGACGTCGCTGAGCTTGTCGTACTGCGCGGCCTCGGCGCCCAGCAGCTCGGCGGCATCGAGCGCAAACCAGGCATCAATGCCGCCGCTCTCGACGCGTGCGGCCACCTGCAGCAGCAGTTCCTGGGTGCGCGGGTGCAGCGCCGCGCTGTCCTTGTGCACGAACAGCGCCAACGGCACGCCCCAGATGCGCTGGCGCGAGATGCACCAGTCGGGACGGGTCTCGATCATGCTGGTCATGCGCTGCTCGCCCCAGGACGGCGTCCAGCGCACCTGCTTGATGTCGCGCAGCGCGTGAGCCCGCAGGCCGCGTTGATCCATGCTGATGAACCATTGCGGCGTGGCGCGGAAGATCAGCGGCGTCTTGTGGCGCCAGCAATGCGGATAGCTGTGACGCAGCGGCCGCTGATGCAGCAGCGCCCCATTCTGTTCCAGCTGCTGCACCACGACCCCATCGGCGTCCCAAACCTTCATTCCCGCCACCAGCGGCGTATCGGCGACAAAGCGGCCATCCGCTCCCACCGGGTTGACCACCGGCAGCTGGTAGCGCACGGCGACCACGTAGTCTTCCTGTCCATGCGCCGGCGCGGTGTGCACGGCACCGGTGCCGGCATCGAGCGTGACGTGCTCGCCGAGAATCACCGGCACCTGCTTCGCCAGCCAGGGATGCATGAGTTTCAGGCCTTCCAGCGCCCGACCCGTGAACTCACCCAGCAATTCCAGCCGCGCCAGGCCGAAGCGCTCCAGCGACGCATCGGCAAGCTCGGCCGCCAGCACCAGCACTTCGCGCGCACCGGCGCGATCGACCGCAATCGCCACATAACGAAATGCCTCGTTGACCGCGACCGCTTCATTGGCCGGTAGCGTCCAGGGCGTGGTGGTCCAGATGACCAGCGACACGGTGTGTCCCAGCCGCGAGGCATCGATGCCGGTACGGCGCGCGAAATCGGCGATGTCGACCACGCGGAACGCGACGTCGATCGATCGGGAGGTCTTGTCCTCATACTCGACTTCCGCCTCCGCCAGCGCGGAACGGCAATCCAGGCACCAGTGCACCGGCTTGGCACCGCGATACAGGTGACCATTGGCGATGATCTTGCCCAGCGCACGGATCTGCTGCGCCTCGTAACCCGGATCCATCGTCAGGTAGGGATGATCCCAGTCCCCGAACACGCCCAGGCGCTCGAAGTCGGCGCGCTGCGCCGCCACCTGTGCGGTGGCGAATGCACGGCACGCGGCGCGAAAGCCCGCGGCATCCAGCTTCTGGCCCGGCTTGCCGAATTTCTTTTCCACCGCCAGCTCGATCGGCAGGCCGTGGCAGTCCCAACCCGGAATATACGGCGCATCGTGCCCATCGAGCGTGCGCGACTTGACGACGATGTCCTTGAGAATCTTGTTGACCGCGTGACCCAGGTGAATCACGCCGTTCGCATAGGGCGGCCCGTCGTGCAGCACGAACGCCGGACGGCCGCGAGACACCTCGCGGATGCGCTGATAGATGTGCAGCTCATTCCAGCGCTGCAATTGTGCCGGCTCGCGTTTCGCCAGGTCCGCTTTCATCGGAAAGTCGGTTTGCGGCAGATTGATCGTCGTCTTGTAGTCAACCACTCGTTCACCGTGACTCTCAGCCAAATCCGCCACCGCGTCCACGCTGCGCGCAGTCATACGCCGAGCAGGCGGCGCGCATCGGCGGCATCACGCCCCATCTGCTGCACCATCGCGTCCATCGACGGAAACGTCAGCTCGTCGCGCAGGCGCGCAATGAATTCCACTTCCAGCTCCTGACCATACAGATCCGCGTCGAAATCGAACAGGTGTGCCTCGAGCAGCATCTCGCGGCCGTTGACCATCGGCCGCGTACCGAGGCTCGCCACCGCCGGCCAGGCCGCGCTGCCGGCGCCGTTGACGCGCACTGCAAACACGCCCTTGAGCGGCACCCGCCGCCGCTTCACCGGCAGATTGGCGGTCGGAAAGCCGATGCTGCGGCCGAACCTGTTTCCGTGGCGCACCCGGGCGCGCATGCTGTAGCCGCGCCCGAGCATCCTGGCCGCGGTCGAAAAATCCCCCGCCGCCAGCGCCGTGCGCACCCGGCCGCTGCTGACACGCTCGCCGTCGACCGGCACTTCCGCCACCAGGTCGACGCTGAAACCGAACTGCGCGGCATGCTCCGCGCACCACGCGGCGCTCGCCTCCCCGCCGCGCCCGAAACGAAAATCGTGGCCAACCACCACCATGCGTGCTCGCGCCGCGGCCAGCAGCTGCATGAACTGCAGCCCGGACAGCGCACGCAGCCGGTTGCCGAAGCTCAGTACGCACAATCGGTCCAGTCCGCAGCCCGACAGCAGGCGCCAGCGCTCGCGGAAGTTGGTCAGCCGGGCGGGCGGGTCCGCCGCCTGCAGGAACTCGCGCGGCAGCGGCTCGAAGGTCACCATCATCGCCGGCAGCGCCAGCCTTACCGCATGCGAGCGCAGCCGCTCGATCAGTACCCGGTGGCCCAGGTGCAGGCCATCGAAGCTGCCGATCGTGACGACGCAATCGCGTGAATTAACCGATTCGAGTCGGCGGATGAGCTGCATGATCCTCTAGGCAGTAGCCGATGCCATTGCGCCGCCGACCGGTAGGCTCCATGGCCATGTAAACGGTTGATTATAGCCCGATCCATGCCCATTTTGCCGCGCCTGCATTGACAAGCTTTTGCCCCCTGCCCACACTACGCGGCCCTCGATCTGGAGTTGAAGCGTGGCGAATACGAAATCAGCGGAAAAGGCGGCCCGGCAGGCCGAAAAGCACCGCGAGCACAACGTCACGTTACGCTCGCGCATGCGCAGCGCGATCCGCAAGGTCAACGATGCGGTTGCCAAGGGCAGCAAGGAAGAGGCCAACAGCAGCTACCGCGCGGCGGTGCCGGTGATCGACACGCTGGTCAACAAGCACATCATTCACCGCAACCAGGCCGATCGGCACAAGAGCCGCCTCGCGGCCCGCGTCAAAAGCATCTCGACCTGAGCGTTTAGCGGCCGGGCACGCGCCGCTCATAGTCCTCGAGCGCCAGCAGCAAAGACAGGCGCGAATCCCCGCGCGACACCTCGCGCCAGTGCTGGCCTTCAGGCCAGGGCTCCAGCGCCCCGGCCAGTGCCCACAGCATATTGAGTGACGAGCTGATCCCGGCGCGCTTGAGTTCGAAGAATGCCCGCACCGGGCCGCGCCGGCGCAGCTCCTGCGCGCTGTGCACGCCGATCTGCGCCAGCATCTGCTCGGACCTTGCGCCCAGATTGCGCAGGTCGCGCACGCGCAGTTTCAGTTTGCCGGCGGCGATGCGCGCGCGGACTTTGGAGTTGCGCATACCCCATTGTCGCCCAAGCCAGCTCCACGGGCACTTTAGTCGGCCACCTCCGGCCGCGCCTGCTGCTCCAGAAACGTCATCACTGCCTCGGCCAGCTCGCGCGTGCCGCGCCCGGTCGCCGCCGAGATCAGGAAGCGCGGTCCGCGGTAGCGCAGGCGCCGGGCGATGTCGGCGGCAAGCTGCTCCGCCTCCGCATCGGGCAGCAGGTCGCGCTTATTGATCACCAGCCAGCGCGGCTTGCCGGCAAGCTCCCGGCTGAATTTTGCAAGCTCCCGAACGATCGCCCGCGCATCGCGCACCGGGTCGGCATCGGGATCGGGGGGCAGGATATCAACCAGGTGCAGCAGCACCCGCGTGCGCTGCAGGTGCTTCAGGAACCGGATCCCCAGCCCGGCGCCTTCCGCGGCACCTTCGATCAGCCCGGGAATGTCGGCCATGACAAAACTGCGATGCTCGCCGCAATACACCACGCCCAGATTCGGATACAGGGTGGTGAATGGATAGTCGGCGACCCTGGGCCGCGCCGCCGACACCGCCCGTATCAGTGTCGACTTGCCGGCATTGGGCAGGCCCAGCAGACCCACGTCGGCAATGACCTTCAGTTCCAGCGCCAGCGTGCGCTTCTCGCCCGGCAGGCCGGGACCAAACTGCCGCGGCGCGCGGTTGGTGCTCGACTTGAAGCGGGTATTGCCCCAGCCGCCCTTGCCGCCCTGCGCCACTTTGAGCTCCTGGCCGGCGGCGGCCAGGTCCCCGAGCTGCTCGTCGGTTTCGGCATCCCGCACCACCGTGCCCGCCGGCACCAGTACAAACAGGTCCTCCCCGCTGCGTCCGGTGCAGCCATTGGCCGACCCGCCCTCGCCGGACGGCGCCTTGAATACGCGCGAGATGCGAAAATCGGCCAGCGTATTGATACCCTCGATCGCCCGCAGCCACACGCTGCCGCCATGGCCGCCGTCGCCGCCATCCGGGCCGCCGAACGGCACCGACTTCTCGCGCCGGAAGCTGGCGCTGCCACGCCCGCCGTTGCCGGCCTGCACCCTGGCGGTAGCTTCGTCAACAAATTTCATGGCCTGCCGCCACCGCCAAACAAAAACCCCGGCCGGGCCGGGGTTTGTCCATGGCAACGTCGGCGCATGCAAGTCTTTAGTTGGACTTGCCCGCAGGCGCGCTCTCGGCTTCCGGCTGCAGCACGCTCACATACATGCGCTGCTCGGCTCCCTTGACGCGAAACTCCACCCGCCCGCCGACTTCGGCATACAGTGTGTGATCGGTGCCGATGCCGACGTTCTCGCCGGCGCGCACTTTGGTGCCACGCTGACGCACCAGGATATTGCCGGCCAGCACGTCCTGTCCGCCGTAGCGCTTGACGCCCAGGCGCTTGCTGTGGGAGTCGCGCCCGTTGCGCGTACTGCCGCCTGCTTTCTTGTGTGCCATGCCGCTACTCCTTACAGACCGCTGATTTCGGTCACGCGCACCTGCGTGTAGTGCTGCCGGTGCGTCTTCTGCCGCAGATAATGCTTGCGGCGGCGGAATTTCACGATCGTGACCTTGTCGCCCTTGGCGTGCTTTTCGACCGTTGCCAGCACCTTGCCGCCGGCGAGCAGCGGCTTGCCCAGCCGCACCGTGTCGCCATCGGCGATCAGCAGCACCTCGTTGAACTCCACCGTGGCGCCGGGTTCCGCAGTCAGTTTTTCAATGCGCAGCACGCCGCCCTTCTCGACCCGATACTGTTTGCCGCCCGTGGCGATGACCGCGTACATTGTCTTCAAACTCCGTGTGTGTCGCCGCACCTTTGATTGAGCGCCCGCGTGGGAAGTGCGAAAAGGTCGCGCATTCTAACGATGCAACGCCAGCCGGTCAAACACCGCATTCTCTTGGAGAAACAAAGAGTTGAGTATTGATTACGGCAGCCGCGAGGCGCTCGAGAGGATCCGCGCGCAGGTTCGCTGCGAGCTGCAGGCGGTCGACGACGCCATCCGCAGCGGTTTCCACAGTGCCGTACCGCTGGTGGACCAGGTCTCCGAGCACATCATCGGCGGCGGCGGCAAGCGCCTGCGGCCGTTGATGGTGGTGCTGGCGGGCCGGGCCTGCGATCGTATCGGCACCGGCTGCATCCAGGCGGCGGCGTTCATCGAGTTCATCCACACCGCCACTCTACTGCACGACGACGTGGTAGACATGTCGGTGCGCCGGCGCGGCCGCGATACCGCCAATGAGATCTACGGCAACCAGGCCAGCGTGCTGGT
>DATAJH010000169.1:0-6575 GCA_036262215.1 Steroidobacteraceae bacterium | reverse complement strand
GCTGGCTGCGCCCGCTGCCTCACAGCCCGGCGCATCACAGCCCACCGCACCGCCCGCGCCAGTCGCGCCGCCGGTGATCCCAGGTCAGCGCCGTCTGCGGCTCGCGCTTGGCGGCGCTGCCGCGCTGGCGGTACTGGCGCTACTGGCGGCCGTGCTGTGGTCGCCGGTGCAGCGTTATTTTGCGCCTGCATCGCCGACGCCTTCCATCGTGGTGCTGCCGTTCATCGACATGACCGACAGCCGGCAGGACCAGGCGTTCTGTGACGGCCTGACCGAGGAGTTGTCGAACTGGCTGGCGCAGATCCCGACGCTGCGCGTGGTCGCGCGAACCTCCGCCTTCGCCTATCAAGGCAGGGATGTCGACGTTCGTACCATCGGCCGCGAGCTCGGAGCCAGTCACCTGCTGGAGGGCTCGGTACGCCGCTCGGGTAATCAGCTCCGAATCACCGCGCAGCTGGTCAGTACGCGCGACGGGTTTCACCTGTGGTCGGCCAACTTCGACCGGCCGATCGACGACGTGGTGAAAGTGCAGGAGGAGATCGCGCGCTCGGTGGCCGACAATCTGGAGATTCGCCTGACCGAACAGACCGGCCAGGGCTTTGCCGCGCGCCGCGGCGGCACGCCGCAGGCCTACCAGCTCTATCTGCTGGCTCGGCATCACCAGCAGGGCCTGACCCGGGATGACAACGATCGCGCCATCGAGCTGTACCAGCAGGCGCTGGCGCTGGATAAGAATTTCGCGCTGGCCTATACCGGACTGGCCTCCGCCTACATCAATCAGTCGTATCTGAACGGCCTGTCCATCAAGGACGTCGCCGACAAGGCGGAGCCGCTGCTCGCCACCGCCGTGCGCCTGGATGGCAACCTGGCCGATATCTATACTGCTCGCGGCGCACTGCGCAGCGACCAGGGGCGCAACGACGAGGCACTGCGCGATCTGCGCCACGCCATTGATCTGAATCCAAACGACAGCGATGCACTGGCGGAGATGGGTTACCTGTTCATTTACAACGCGCGCCCGCGCGACGCACTGGCCAGCTACAGTGCCGCCGCCACGCTCGACCCGCGTAACTTCAATCTGCAGGCGCGCCGTTGTATTGCGTTCGCCGACATGGCGCGTTTCGACGAAGCCGATCTGGCCTGTGCGCACGCACGCGCGCTGGCACCCGAGTCATCCTGGGCGCTGGTCGCGACCAGCTGGCTGGACTGGGCGCGCGGGCGGATCGACGATGCGCTGAAATGGAATGCGCTGGCGCTCAAGGCCAGCCCGAACGAATTCACCCTGTACAAGGATCGCAGCAATCTGCTGTTGTCGCTGGGCCTGCCCGCTGCGGCCCGTGCCACACTCGAGCAGGCCCGTCCGACCGCACCCAATGACGAAGCCGTCGCGGTGCGCCTGGCGCTGATCGACTATTACCAGGGCGGCGCGCCGGCACTGCGCTCGCAGCTGGCGAGCGCGCACTTCGAGACCTCGGCGCGCGCGGATACTCTGCTGCTCGCAGCGCGTCTGCAACTGCTACTGCACGACGCTGCCGCGGCCAGGCGGCTGCTCGATCAGGCGCTGGCGGCCGCGGATCTGGGCCGCGACACCCTGGACAACGCGTGGATCGAACGCGAGGGCGAATCGAACGAGCTCGCCATGGCGATTACCGAGTTATGGATGGACGATCGGCCGGCGGCGCTGCGCCGGCTGGATGCGCTGGCCACCAGAGTTCAGGCCCTGATGCAGGCCGGCGTGGAGCGCTACGGCGCCTACAAGCTGCGCGCCGAAGTGCTCGCACTGCGCACCGACGCCGACGGCGCGATGCTTGCTCTGCGTCATGCGGCCGACCTCGGTTGGCGCGAGGCCATGCAGGCCGAACACGATCCCGCTTTCGAATCGCTACGCTCGCGCAGCGACTATCGTGCGCTGATCGAGCGCGCGAAGCAGCAGAACCTGCAGATGCAGGCCAGGGTCGCGCCGCCTGGCGGATGACGCAGCCGCAGCGGCTTTAAGGCGGGTTACCGGTGCGGGCCGGGGTCGGTGGCATCTTCGGCACGGTAGCCGACCGAGATCTTGTTGTTGTTCAGCTTGCCGAGCATCAGCTTGAGCACCGCTTCGATGTCGATCAGCGCCTGCTCCAGCGAGCGGCCCTGCGGCCACTTGGCAGCCGCCAGGACCGTGTCGATGTCACGCGCAATGGCAGAATTTGAACTTGGCTGAGACATGCTGTTACTCCCGGTTGCACCAGGACGCCTGCGGCGCCTTCAGATATCCAGATTCATCACCGATAGTGCGTTCTTCTCGATGAACTCGCGCCGCGGTTCGACCTGATCGCCCATCAGCGTGGTGAAGATTTCGTCGGATGCGACCGCGTCCTCGATGCGCACCTGCATCAGGCGGCGGGTCGCCGGATTGATGGTGGTCTCCCACAGCTGCTCGGGATTCATCTCGCCCAGACCCTTGTAGCGCTGGATGGTCTGGCCCTTGCGCGCCTGATCGAACAGCCAGGTCATCGCCTGCTTGAAGGTGCTGACATCCTCGCGCTCCTTGCCGCGCGTGACATAGGCGCCCTCACCGATCAGATCGGCGAGCGTGCGCGCCAGTTCTGAGATGCGCTGGTATTCGGCCGACTCGAAGAACTCCCGGTGCAGCATCTTCTCGGTGGTCAGCCCGTGCTCGGTCTTGCGCACCACGATACGCGGCGGCTGGCCGGCAGCGCCGGCGCGCAGTTCGAGCTGGAAGTTGCGCCGGCCATCGCTGCGCGCGTTGAGCCGCGTCTCGAGTTCAGCCACCCAGCGGCGCATGAAGTCGGCGTTGTCGCTATCGCCCGGCTTGACCTGAGGAATGTAGATCATCTGCTCCAGCAAGCGCTCGTCGTAGCGACGCGACCAGCGACGGATGATCGCCTGCACTTCCATGTAGCGGCGTGCCAGCATTTCCAACGATGAGCCGCGCAAAGCCTCGGCGCTGGCATTCACATGCAACGTCGCATCCTCGAGCGCGCTGTTGAGCAGCAGCGCATTGAGTTCGTTGTCGTCCTTGACGTAGACCTCCTGCTTGCCGTGCTTGACCTTGTACAGCGGCGGCTGTGCAATATAAATGTGACCGCGCTCAATCAGCAGCGGAATTTGCCGGTAAAAGAAGGTCAAAAGCAGTGTGCGTATGTGACTTCCATCAACATCCGCATCAGTCATTAAAATAATTCTGTGGTAGCGTAATTTAGCGATATCAAAATCATCGCGGCCGATACCGCAGCCGAGCGCGGTGATCAGCGTGCCGACTTCCACTGATGAAAGCATCTTGTCGAAGCGCGCCTTTTCGACGTTGAGTATCTTGCCCTTGAGCGGCAGTATCGCCTGGGTGCGACGATCGCGGCCCTGCTTGGCCGAGCCGCCGGCCGAATCGCCCTCGACGATGAAAATCTCCGACAGCGCCGGATCCTTCTCCTGGCAGTCGGCCAGTTTCCCCGGAAGACCAGCGATATCGAGCACACCTTTGCGGCGCGTCATCTCACGCGCCTTGCGTGCGGCTTCGCGCGCGCGTGCCGCCTCGAGAATCTTGGCGACGATGGCGCGCGCTTCCTGCGGGTGCTCGAGCAGAAACTCCGACAGCTTCTGCGCCACCGCGGTCTCGACCAGGCCTTTGACTTCGGAAGACACCAGTTTGTCTTTCGTCTGCGAGGAGAATTTCGGATCGGGCAGCTTCACCGACAGGATCGCCGTGAGCCCTTCGCGCGCATCGTCACCGGTGGTGGCGATCTTTTCCTTCTTCGCCACCGATTCTTTCTCGATGTAGTCGTTGAGCGTGCGCGTCAGCGCGGCGCGAAAGCCGGACAGGTGCGTGCCGCCGTCCTTCTGCGGAATATTGTTGGTGTAGCAGAACATGCTCTCCTGGTAGGAGTCGTTCCACTGCAGCGCGACCTCGACCGTGGCTGAGCCCTCCTGGGTACGAAACCAGAACACCGACTCATGGATCGGCGTGCGCGAGCGGTTCAGGTGCTTGACGAACGCCTGCAGGCCGCCGTCGTGCGCGAATACATCGGACTTGTTCTCGCGCTCATCGATCAGTTCGATGCGCACACCGGCATTGAGAAATGACAGCTCCCGCAGCCGCTTGGCGAGCGTGTCGTAGTTGAACTGGATGTTGGTGAAGATCTGCGCCGAGGGGCGGAAGCGGATCGTGGTGCCGCGCTCAGCCGTCGGACCGATCACCGCCATCGCCGCCACCGGCTCGCCCAGATGGTATTCCTGGCGGTACATGAAGCCATCACGGCTGACGGTCAGCAGCAGGTAGTCGGACAGGGCGTTGACCACCGACACGCCGACGCCGTGCAGGCCACCCGAGACCTTGTACGAGATGTCGTCGAATTTACCGCCCGAGTGCAGCACGGTCATGATGACCTCGGCTGCCGAGCGGCCTTCCTCGGGGTGGATATCCACCGGGATACCGCGGCCGTTGTCCGAAACGGTCACCGATTCGTCGGCGTGGACCGTGACCACGACCCGGTCGCAATGACCGGCCAGCGACTCGTCCACCGAGTTGTCGACCACCTCAAAAACCATGTGGTGCAGACCACTGCCGTCATCGGTATCCCCGATGTACATACCGGGCCTTTTCCGCACCGCATCAAGGCCCTTTAAGACTTTGATTTTACTGGAATCGTAGACGTCTGCTGCGGTCATGAAGAAGCTCGTAAATTCATCCGCTTATTATAGCTGTTTTGACCTCCTTATGTTCCACGTGAAACACCTGATCGGGCGTGCCCAGCGGGGTGTCTTCCGGGCGCAGCGCGGTCACTACCAGCTGACCTCCAATGCCCGCTACAGCCCTCAGCAATGCTTCGGTATGAACGCGATCGAGCTCGGCCGCCGGGTCGTCCAGCAGCAGGGTCGGCGCGCGACCGGCCACCTCGGCAACGTAGCGCGTCATCGTCAGTGCCATCGCCGCGCCGATCACTTTCTGCTGCCCGCGCGATACCAGGTCGCGCGCCGGGCGGCCCTCGAGCCGCAGCAGCACGTCAAAGCGATGCGGTCCGTAGCTGGTACTGCCACGTTCCCGGTCGCGGACCATATGGGCGGTCAGCGCGTTGCCCAGATCCTGGTCGCGGCTCCAGCCCTGGAAGTACCCCAGCGAGACGGGCACCGCATCCAGATCGCGCAGCGCCGCAGCCCAGTACGGTTGCAAGGCGTCGACCATTCGGGCCCGTGCATCGGTCAGGAGCTTCCCCAGCCGCACCAGCTCCCAGTCCCACAGGGCCGCATCGGAGCCTGACTTGAGGGCGGCATTGCGCTGACGCAGAGCCCGGTTATAGCCCTGCCAGTGACCGACGAAGTCTGGTTCCACGTGGAACACGGCCCAGTCGAGCCAGCGCCGCCGCTGCACTGGGCCCTCCTCCACCAGCCGGTGGATGCCCGGGTCGATGACCTGGACCGGGAAAACCTCCGACAGCGGAGCCAGCGAGCGCACGTCGAGACCATCGATCCGGGCCGTCAGGCCATCGACGCGGCTGCAGGCGAGGCCAATGCTGTGGCTGATGTGGTCGCGGGACTCGATGCGCCCGAATACCCGCAGCTCCGGGGCCGCGTGCGCGATCAGCTGTTCGGTGTGACGGGTGCGAAAGGATCGACCGCGGCCGAGCAGATAAATCGCCTCGAGCACCGAGGTCTTGCCCGATCCATTGTCGCCGGTGATCAGATTCAGGCGCCGATGCAGCGTCAGCTGCACCCGTGGCAGGCAGCGCAGGTCCTCGAGCCTCAGCTCAGCGAGGCTCATCTAAGACGCTGCGGCCTAGAGCCGCATCGGCATGACAACGTACTTGACGCTGCTGTCGCCCGGCTTGCGGATCAAACAGCTGCTGTTGGCATCGGTCAGCCCGACTTCGACCGTATCGGCATCGATCGCTGCCAGCGCATCGAGCAGGTAGCTGACATTGAAGCCGATTTCGATCTCCTCGCCCTCGAACCCGACCTCCAGCTGGTCCTCGGCTTCTTCCTGCTCGGGATTGTGTGCCTGCACCGTCAGCAGGCCCGGCGCGAAAGTCAGGCGTACCCCGCGATACTTCTCGTTCGACAGGATCGAAGTGCGTTGCAGGGTCGCCCGCATGGCCTCGCGCGGAGCGGTCATGACACGCGGCGGCTGGGCTGGAATGACACGGCCATATTCCGGGAACTTGCCGTCAATGAGTTTCGATGTGAAGCGAACTTCGCCGATCTGGACGCGAATGTGATTCGTTCCGATCGCGATCTCGATATCCCCTTCGCCGTCGAGCAGGCGCTGTAACTCCAGCACGCCCTTGCGCGGCAGGATGATCTGCTGCAGGTCGCGCGCCTTGCCGGAAAGCTCCACCTCACACCAGGACAGCCGATGACCGTCGGTTGCCACGGCGCGCAGCGCCTTGCCGTCGGTCTCCAGCAGCGTGCCATTCAGGTAGTAGCGCACGTCCTGCTGCGCCATCGCGAAATGCGTCTTGTCGATCAGCCGGCGGAACTCTCCCTGGGCGACGGTGAGTGTCTGCTGCGCATTGATCTCGTCGACCACCGGGAATTCAGCTGCGGCGAGACTCGACAAAGTGAAGCGGCTGCGACCGCCGCGC
>DATAJH010000168.1:0-43566 GCA_036262215.1 Steroidobacteraceae bacterium | reverse complement strand
ACAGAAACAGAAACAGCAGCACGATGGTTGCCGTAAGACCGGCGCCATGCAGCACCGCGATCAGGAACGCGATCGCGACCAGCGCCTGGCAGTACAGGCCGATCTGGAACAGCCGCCGGTCCTGATGCCGGCGCGACAGCCAGATGTTGGCCTGGTTGCCGCCGATGAAGCCGATCGACAGCAGCGCGAAGATGCCGCCATAGCTGCGCGCACTGACGTGAAACATGTCCATGAAGATGATCGGCGAGCCGGCGACATAGACGAACAGGCCGCAGATGGAAAAGGCGCCCGCCAGCGCATAGGTGCGAAACTGCGCGTCTTCCAGGATCGCCAGGTAGCTGGCGATGATGCGGCGCGGATTCAGGGAAATGCCCGGGTCCGGGCGATGCCCTTCCGGCAGATATCGAAACACGACCATCATGATGGCAACGGCGACGATCGCCAGGATCAGGAATATCCAGTGCCAGCCCAGGGTCGTCGCCACGATGCCGCCCACCGTCGGCGCCAGCAGCGGCGACACACCCAGAATCAGGATCAGCATCGAGATGATGCGCGAGCTGTCCTCGACCGGGAAGAAGTCGCGCACCATGGCGATAGCATCGATCTGGGCCACGCAGCCGCCCAGGCCCTGCAACACGCGAAACGCGATCAGCACCTCGACCGTGTTGGATGCCACGCAGCCGATGGAGGCGAAAATAAACAGCAGCACTCCGGCGTACAGCGGGCGCTTGCGCCCGTAGCGGTCGAGCAGCGGCCCGTACAACAGCTGTCCGGCGCACAGTCCGATAAAATAGCTGGCGATCGACATCGAGACCCTGGCCGCAGTGGTGCCAAGGTCGTGGGCGATCTGCGGGATCGCCGGCAGATACAGGTCGATCGCAAACGGGCTGATGGTGCTGAGCGCACCCAGGATCAGGATGATCAGCAGCTTGCTGCGGCGGGCTGGGTTCACAGGATGCTCATTGAGGTACCGTTCGACGCAAGGTTCTATGTGACCGGGACGTGGCCGGTCAACCTCGAAAGGCGTACCGTGACCGCAGCGCCTGTAAACTTGGCGGCGAATTCGAAAGCAAGAGTCGGAGTGCCGCGCCGGCCCGATGCTGCCACGATCGGCGCAACGCCAATCGAGGACCAGCACACCATGGACACTGTAACGATGTCATCCGCCGTATCCAGATCCAAGCCCCGCAGCACGCCGCGTTTTACCACCGAGGCCGAGCGCTGGGCGGCGGTCGAGCGGCGCGAGCCGGACGCCGATGGGGTTTTTTGTTATGCGGTACGCACCACCGGGGTGTTCTGCCGTCCGTCGTGCGGTGCACGGCGCGCGCTGCGCAGCAACGTGCGCTTCTTCGACACTGCGGCGGCGGCCGAACGTGCCGGCTTTCGCGCCTGCAAGCGCTGCCGCCCGGACGGCGAGGGGCTGACGCGAGCGCACGCGGCGATGGTGGCGCGCGCCTGCCGCCTGATCGATGGCGCCGAAACCATGCCGGATCTGGCGGCACTGGCGCGCGCGGCCGGCATCAGCCGGTTTCATTTTCATCGCCTGTTCAAGCGCCACATGGGCATGACGCCCAAGGCCTACACCAGCGCGCAGCGTGCGCAGCGCATGCGCGATGGGCTGCAGCACAGCGACAACATCAGCGGTGCGATCTATGACGCCGGGTTCGGCTCCAACGGCCGCTTCTACGCCGGTGGTGCCGCCGCGCTCGGCATGACGCCCAGCCGCTACCGCGCCGGTGGCGATGGGGCGAGGATCCGGTTTGCGATCGGCGCCTGCTCGCTGGGTTCGATCCTGGTGGCCGCGACCGACAAAGGCATCTGCGCGATTCTGCTGGGCGATGACGCCGCAGCGCTGCTGCGCGAGCTGCAGGACCGTTTCCCCAAGGCGCAGCTGATCGGCGGCGATAAGGATTTTGAACGGCTGCTGGCCCGGGTCGCCGGCCTGGTGGAAGCTCCGGCACGCAGCATCGAGCTGCCGCTGGATCTGCGCGGCACCGCGTTTCAGCACCGCGTCTGGCAGGCACTGCGCAGGATCCGGCCGGGCACCACCGTGAGCTACAGCGACATTGCACGGCGCCTGGGGCTGCCCGGTTCGGCCCGGGCGGTCGCCGGCGCGGTCGCGGCCAATCCGCTCGCGGTCGCGATCCCCTGTCACCGCGTGATCCGTCGCGACGGCTCGCTCAGCGGCTATCGCTGGGGTGTGAGCCGCAAGCGTGCGCTGCTGGAGCGCGAGGCGCGCATGCGATGAGCGCGATCGCCGCGCTGCATGCAACCGCGGCGTTGCCGGAACGCATGGCGCAGCTGTCGTGGTCGCAGCTAGGCCACGATCTGGACGCCAGCGGCAGCGCGCGCGTGCCGGGACTGCTCTCGGCCAGCGAGTGCGCCGCGCTGGCGGGAAGCTACGCCCGCACCGCGCTGTTTCGCAGCCGCATCGCCATGGCGCAGCATGGCTTCGGCTGCGGCGAATACCAGTACTACGCCTATCCGCTGCCGGCATTGGTGCAGCAGCTGCGCTGCGGCCTGTATGCGCCGCTGGCGCAGATCGCCAATCGCTGGCATGAGGCGCTGGGGCTGCAGACGCGCTTCCCGGCCGATCACGCCGCATTCATCGAGCGCTGCCATGGCGCCGGCCAGACGCGGCCGACGCCGCTGCTGCTGCGCTACACCGCCGGCGATTTCAATTGCCTGCACCAGGACCTGTACGGCGATGAAGTATTCCCGCTGCAGCTCACGCTGCTGCTGTCGGAGCCGCGCATCGACTTCCACGGCGGCGAGTTCGTGCTCACGGAAGGCAAACCGCGCGCCCAGTCGCGCGTTGAAGTGGTGCCGCTCGGGCGCGGCGATGCGATCATTTTCGCTTCCCGTTTCCGCCCTGGCCGCGGTACGCGCGGCGTGCATCGCCTGAGCATGCGCCACGGCGTGAGCCGGCTGCGTGACGGCGAGCGCTACAGCCTGGGCATTGTGTTTCACGACGCGCGATGAGCATGCGGGCACGCTCGCGCCGGCACGACCACGACCTCGCGACGCAGTCGCTGCTGCCGCGCGCCGCACTCGAGCGCATCGCCGACGATGCGGCGCTGCTGCCGGGTGCCGCCGTCGATGAGGCGCCGGCGCTGCTGGCCGCGCTGCAGCCGGTGATCGCCGCCGCGCCCTGGCGCCACATGGTCACCCCAGGCGGGGCGCGCATGTCGGTGGCGATGAGTAACTGCGGCCATGTGGGCTGGGTCAGCGATCGGCGCGGCTATCGATATGACGGCGTCGATCCGGACACCGGGCTGCCCTGGCCGCCGATGCCGGCGGTGCTGCGCGATCTGGCGCTGCGCGCCGCGGCGATGGCCGGCTACGCCGGCTTCAAGCCCGATGCCTGCCTGATCAATCGCTATGCGCCGGGGACGCGCCTGAGCCTGCATCAGGACCGCAACGAGCTGGATCTGCGCGCACCGGTGGTGTCGGTCTCGCTGGGACTGCCGGCGCTGTTCCTGTTCGGCGGGCTGCGCCGTACCGATGGCGTGCGGCGCGTGGCACTGCTGCACGGCGACGTCGTAGTCTGGGGCGGCAGCCAGCGCCTGGCATTCCACGGCGTCGCCGCTCTGGCCGATGGCGAGCACGCACTCACCGGCCCTTATCGCATCAATCTGACCTTCCGCAAGGCGCTGTGAAGCTTCGACCCGCAGCAATAACAGCGCCATAGGCTATAATTTGCGCACTACCTACTACTACGACATCGGTTGGCACCCGTGAGCAAACAGGACTCTCAGTTCATCACCATGTTCAGCGTCGTGATCGGCATTCTGGTCACCATCACCATCCTGTTGCTGGCGCTGGCGCGCGTGGTCGCCGGGCGCACCCAGGTGGTGGACGTCTACAAGGACCCGATGTACCTGGCAAGCCTGCAGAAAAACATCCAGCCGATGGCGCGCGAAGCGGTCGCCGGCCAGGATAATTCCGCCATGGCGATCAAGGCCCCGGCGGGGGAGGGTCCGGTAGCGGCGGCGGCGCTGCCGAAGAATGGCGCCGAGCTGTTCCAGGCGGTGTGCACCACCTGCCACGGCACCGGCCTGGCCGGCGCGCCCAAGGCAGGCGACAAGGCGGCCTGGGGTCCGCGCATTGCCGAAGGCAAGGCCACGCTGTATCAGCACGCGCTCAATGGCTACACCGGCAAGACCGGGATCATGCCGGCCAAAGGCGGACGCACCGATCTGCCCGACGACCTGGTCAAGCAGGGCGTGGACTACATGGTGTCGCTGGCGCAGTAAGCGCGCGCCGTCAGCTGCCCGGTAACGAGCGGCGCAGCTGCATGGCTTCGGCCAGATGCGGCGGCTCGATGAGCTCGCTGCCCGCCAGGTCGGCAATGGTCCGGCCCAGAGCCAGCAGGCGATGTACCCCCCGACCCGAGAGCCCGAGCTGCTGGCTGCCGCGCCGTAGCAACCGTTCGGACAATCGCGGCAGCGCACAGCAGGCCTGCAGCTGCGACACGCTCAGGCGCGCGCTCAGGGCGCCCGACGCCTGCAGGCGCCGCTCACGCGCCGCCTGCACCTGCGCCGCCGGATCCGATGCCGAGGGCGATTGGGATTGCGCCTGCGGCGCCGCCAGCGCATCCACCTGATCCCCGATGGCAACCCGCGGCACTTCGATACGGATGTCGACCCGATCGAGCAGCGGGCCGGAGATGCGTTGCCGATAGCGCTCGATGCCGCCGGGCGTACAGCGACAGGCCTGCACCGAGTCGCCCAGGTAGCCGCAGGCGCAGGGGTTCATCGCCGCGATCAGCTGGAACTGCGCCGGCAGCGCCAGGCGCGATCCGACCCGGGCCACGGTGATGGAGCCGGTCTCCAGCGGCTCGCGCAGCGACTCGAGCACCCGCCGGTCGAATTCCGGCAACTCGTCCAGGAACAGCACGCCCTGGTGCGCGAGGCTGATCTCCCCCGGCAATATGCGCGGACCCCCGCCGACGATCGCATGCGCCGAGGCGGTGTGATGCGGCGCGCGAAACGGGCGGCAGGTCCAGCGGCTGGGATCGAGCTGCAGGCCGCAGACCGACGCGATACCGGCGACCTCGAGCGCCTCAGGCGTAGACAACGGCGGCAGCAGGCCGGGCAGCCGTGCCGCTAGCATGCTCTTGCCGCTGCCTGGGGGGCCGACCATCAACAGGCTATGACCGCCGGCGGCGGCAATGATCAGGGCTCGCTTGGCCTGCCACTGCCCGGCCACCTCGGCCAGTCCCGGCAGCATCGGCGGCGCCGTCGCGACCCGATCGGCTGCGGCGCGCAGCGCCGCGCTTGCGCCGCTGCCGCTGAGCCGCGCGGCGGCCTCGCGCAGACTGGCCGCGCCATAGGCCGCGCCGTGGCCGCTCATGACTACCTCAGCGCCATTCGCGGCCGGGACGATCAGCGCGTGACCGGCGTTGGCGGCGTGCAGCGCGGCCAGAAACAGCCCGCTGACCGGCTTGAGCTCGCCGGCCAGACCCAGCTCCCCGTAGCACTCAAAGGCGCGTGCGGCAGCGGCCAGCTGGCCGCTCGCGATCAACAGGCCCAGGGCGATCGGCAGATCAAAGCGTCCGCCCTGCTTCGACAGTTCCACCGGAGCCAGATTGACGGTGATGCGTCCGGCGGGGAATTCATACCCGGAATTCAGCAGCGCCGCGCGCACGCGCTCACGGCTCTCGCGCACCACCGGCGCCGGCAGCCCGACGATCGCAAAGCTGGGCAGGCCGCGGCCCACGTGCAGTTCCACCTGCACCAGTGGCGCCGACAGGCCCAGCTGCGTGCGGCTCAGGATTCTGGCCAGGTTCATCGCGTCAGGCTCATCGCACGCGCACCGTCAGCCGCGTGCCGCGACCTTAAGCCAGCAGCAGACGTTAGTCGCAGACCGGCGGCAGCGCGGCTTCCAGCTCGGCCAGGCGCCGCTCCAGCGTCACGATGCGCAGCTCCAGCTGCTCGATGCGCGCGCGCGTACGCTCCAGCACCTTGGTCTGCACCTCGAATTCCTCACGCGTGGTCAGGTCGAGCTTGCCCAGGCTGGACTGCAGGACGGCGCGAAAATTGCTCTCAATGTCGCGCCGCATGGTACGGGCTGCTTCGGGCAGTCCTTCGAACAGTCGCCGCGCCATGTCGTCGATGCGCAAGTTGTCCATACCATTTCCCCTCAGACGATTTGCCGCTGCCGGCGCCTTCTGCCGAATGCTTTGCCCCGAAAACGCCCACCCCTTAACATTGCGCTATCCATAATAGTGCGCGTCCTGGCCCTGCGATGCGGCCAAACCGCGGATTTGCTCACTTTTGACCGTGGCACAGTTTCTGCACCTTCGCTCCAGCGGACATTCATGGACAAGACCAAGAATACGCGCACCGGGACAGCAGCGGCACTCCGGATTCAAGGTTCGATCATTGCGAAATGCACCTCATGAAAATGATCACTGCGGTCGTGCGGCCATTCAAGCTGGACGAGCTGCGGCAAGCCATCGCTCAGCTGGGCGTCCAGGGTGTCACCGTGACCGAGGTATACGAAGCTCAATTCGGACCTAGAGCCAAAGTCGAAATCGCAGTGGATGATGCCATCGTCGAACCGGTGCTCGAAGCCATTGCAAATGTCTCGCGCACCGGCCGTACCGGTGACGGGCGCATATTTGTCGGCGAGCTCGAACAGGCGATCCGGATCCGCACCGGGGAAACCGGCACCGCAGCCACATAACAGTTCACATAAGAGCCACTGAAATACTGGGAGTCGCACGCCATGCGCATGGAACCACTGGTCCGTAAGGACGCTGAAAGATATCGGTCTGAAGCCCGGGCGGTTACCGGAGCGCTGGCGGCGGCGGTGCTGGCGCTGGTATTGAGTGCCGGCTCGATGGGCGTAGCGGCCGATGAGGCCACCCCGGCTGCCGCCACCGCGGCAGCCAGTACCGATGCGGCCGCCGCGCAGGCTACCGCAGCCCCGGCGGCGGCAGCCCCGACCGAGCCGTATCTTGCGAAGTTCACCGACATCAACTCCGGGGACACCGCCTGGATGCTCACCTCCACCGCGCTGGTGCTGATGATGACGATCCCGGGCCTGGCGCTGTTCTACGCCGGCATGGTGCGCAAGAAGAACATCCTGGCCACGCTGATGCAGAGCTTTGCCATCACCTGCCTGGTGACGATCCTGTGGTGGGTGATCGGCTATTCGCTTGCCTTCACCCCCGGCAGCACGCCGTATCTGGGCGGTACCAGCCGCGCGTTCTTCAACGGCGTGGTCTACCTGCACGATGCTTCCAAGCTCTCGGTCTCGCACCTTGCGGTGACCATCCCGGAGACCGTGTATGCGATGTTCCAGGCAACGTTTGCGATCATTACCCCGGCGCTGATCTGCGGCTCGTTCGCCGAGCGCATGAAATTCTCGGCCATGATGTGGTTCATGGGCATCTGGCTGATCGTGGTGTACTGCCCGGTGGCGCACTGGATGTGGGAGCCCTCGGGCTGGCTCAATGCCACCCAGCTGGACTTCGCCGGCGGCACCGTGGTGCACATCAACGCCGGTATCGCCGGCCTTGCCACCGCGCTGATGCTCGGCAAGCGCCAGGGGCTGGGCAAGGAGTCGATGGCGCCGCACAACCTGACCCTCACCGTCATCGGCGCCTCACTGCTGTGGGTGGGCTGGTTCGGCTTTAACGCCGGCTCCGCCGTGGCCTCGGACGGGCGGGCGGGCATGGCCTTTGCCGCCACGCACATTGCGACGGCGGCCGCGGCATTGGCCTGGATGCTCACCGAGTGGCTGGTCAAGGGTAAGCCCTCGGTACTGGGCATCTGCTCCGGCGCGGTGGCGGGCCTGGTGGCGATCACACCGGCCTCGGGCTATGTCGGTCCGGACTCGGCAGTGATCATCGGGGTGGCGGCGGGCTTGATCTGCTTCTTCGCCTCCACCTCGGTGAAGAAGGCCTTCGGCTATGACGACTCGCTCGATGCCTTCGGCGTGCACTGCATCGGGGGCATCGTGGGCGCGCTGCTCACCGGGGCCCTGGTGAGCAAGGAGATCAGCGGCGCCACCGGCAGCGTGCTGCTGCAGCTCAAGGGCGTGGCTGCGACGCTGCTGTGGAGCTTCGTGATGAGCATCATCATCCTCAAGCTGATCGACCTGACCATGGGCTTGCGCGTCAGCGCCGATGAGGAGCGCGAAGGACTGGATATCTCGCTGCATGGCGAGAGCCTGGAATAACCGGCGAAAAATCGGAGAATAATTGGCGCGTCAGCCGGCGGTCGGATCGGCCCGATTTGACTGCGCGGGGCATCGGCCGTATGAATGTGACGCAGTTCACCCCACAGCCGTGGAGGATGGGCTGATACTCGTATTTGAGAGCTGGAGAGCCAAGCCATGCATCGTGCCACCGCGATTGCCATTCTCATCTGGCTGCCGCTATCCGCGGCACTGGCCGACGTTTTCCGATCGGTCGATGCCCAGGGTCACGTGCAGTACAGCGACACGCCCACCCCGGGCGCCCAGTTGGTGCGTATGAGCAACCTGCGCTCGCCGACGCCGGCGCTCAATGCGCCGGCCGCCAGCAATCCCAAATCGACCGCGGTCGCGAGCGGTGACCAGGTCCACCAGCAGCTCGAGCAGGAAGCCGCCGCACGCGCAGTGCAGGCCGACACCGCCCAGACCCGCGCCGACCAATGCAAGAAGGCCACGGATATCTACAACCAGTCGGTGCAGGCGCGGCGCATCTACACCACCGGCGCGGACGGCGAGCGCCAGTTCCTGTCCGATGACGACGCCGACAAGGCACGCGTGGCACACAAAGTCGAGATGGACGCGGCCTGCAAGGGCCAGTAGCGGCGAGCGCGCAGCAAGAACCGCATCGTCGCCGCATGGGGCAGCAGCGCACCGGCTGCGCGCCCTTGAAGGATCCGCCGTTGCCCGGATCTAGTATTCTTCGGGCCATGCGCATCGACTTCACCAAGATGCACGGTCTGGGCAATGACTTCATCGTGCTGAACCTGCCGGCCGACGCCTGCCTGCCAAGCCGTGAGCAATGGCGAGCGCTGGCCGATCGGCACGGCGGCATCGGCTTCGACCAGGCGCTGGTGCTGCTGCCGCCAAGGCGCAGCAGCACCGACGTGTTCTATCGGGTATTCAATGCCGATGGCGGTGAAGTCGAGCAGTGCGGCAACGGCGCGCGCTGCGTTGCCGCGCTGCTGCATCGACGCGGTCACGGCAACGGCGGCACGCTCACCATGGATAGTATCGGCGGCCTGCTGCATGCGCGGGTGCTGGCCGATGGCCGCGTGTCGGTGGACATGGGGGTGCCGGACTTCGATCCGCGATCACTGCCGTTCGATGCGCCCGCGCCGGCCGCCACCTACACCATCAGCGCCGGCGGCCAGAACATCGAGTTCGGTGCGGTGTCGATCGGCAATCCGCATGCCGTGCTGCGCGTCGAGGCGGTCGAGAGCGCCGCGGTGGAATTTATCGGCCGCGCGCTGCAGGCTAGTCCGCATTTTCCGCGTCAGGTCAATGTTGGCTTCATGCAGATCATCGATGCGGCACAGATCCGCCTGCGGGTATACGAGCGCGGCGTGGGCGAGACCCTGGCCTGCGGCACCGGTGCCTGTGCGGCCGTGGCGGTCGGCCGCAGCCTCGGGCTGCTCGCAGCCGACGTCGAGGTACGTGTGTCCGGCGGCACGTTGAGCGTACACTGGGAGGGCCCCGGCCAGTCGATCTGGCTGACCGGCCCGGCACGGCAGGCTTTCGAAGGACGCGTGGAGATCTGAAGGATGACGAGCAATCAGGTGCGCGGCATTGCGGCGGAGACCATCGAGGAGCAGGCGGTGGTGCAATACCTGCATCACAACGCAGATTTCTTCGAGCACCACCCGCAATTGCTGGCACGGCTGCGACTGCAGCATCCGCGCACCGGTTCCACGGTGTCGCTGATCGAGCGCCAGGTCGAGGTGCTGCGCGAGAAAATCCAGACCCAGGAACAGAAACTGGCCGAGTTCGTGCACGTGGCGCGCGCCAACAACGTGCTGGCGGAGAAGATTCACCGTTTCACGCGCCGGCTGCTGCGTACCAGCGGCGCCGGCCCGGCGATCAGCGAAATCGAAGCCAGCCTGCGCGAAGACTTCGACACTTTCCATACGGTGCTGGTGCTGGCGTACCCGAGCGTGCCGGATGAGGACGAGACAGCGCAGCAATTCCTGCGTCGTGTGGCCGCCGACGATCCGGCGTTTCGCAGCTTCGACAGCCTGTTTGCAGCCGGCAAGCCGCGCTGCGGCCAGATTCGCGATACCCAGCGGGAGTTCCTGTTTGGCCTGGAAGCGCCGAACATCGGCTCGGTGGCGCTGATTCCGCTCGGCGGTCAGATGCCGGCGGGCCTGCTGGCGCTGGGCAGCGTCGATCGCGACCGCTTCCACCCCGGCATGAGCACCGAGTTCCTGTGGCGCATGGGCGAGCTCATTACCGACGCGCTCGCGCGCGTCTGAGCCCACCGCGCCCGGCCTCGCACATGCCGAGGCAGGCTGGCATGACACCGCAGGCGAGCGAATGGCTGGCGCGCTTTGAGCGCTACCTGGGCACGGAGCGGCGCCTGTCGGTGCATACCCTGTCGGCCTATCGCCGCGACCTCGCGGCGCTGCGTGACTGGTGCGATCGCAGCGGCCTCACCGATTGGGTGCAGCTCGATCATCAGCACATCCGCAGCTTCGCGGCGCGCAGCCATGCGCGCGGACTGCAGGGCCGCAGCATCCAGCGCCGGCTGGCGGCACTGCGCACCTTCTTCGGATTCCTGCAGCGTGAAGGCGCGATGCAGCGCAATCCGGCACTCGATGTGCGAGCGCCGAAGTCGGCGCGGCACCTGCCGCACACGCTGGATGTCGACCAGATGGCGCAGCTGCTGTCGAAGAAACCGAACAACGCCCTGGAAGTGCGCGATCTGGCGCTGATGGAGCTGTTCTACTCCAGCGGGCTGCGCCTGGCGGAGCTGACCGGGCTCAAGCTGCGCGACCTGGACCTCAAGCTCGGCCAGGTGCGGGTGCTCGGCAAGGGGCACAAGGAGCGTCTCGCGCCGGTGGGTTCGATGGCGGTGAAGGCGCTGCGCTCATGGCTCGCCGCGCGCACGGGCCTCGCGGCGCCGGACCAGGAGGCGGTGTTTGTCGGCCGCAACGGCGCGGCGCTCGGGCCGCGGGCGGTACAGCTGCGCGTGGCCGCCCAGGCACGCGCCGCGGGCCTGCCCCAGCACCTGCACCCGCACATGTTCAGACATTCATTTGCCACCCATCTGCTTGAATCCAGTCGTGATTTACGCGGTGTGCAGGAGCTTTTGGGGCACGCCAACATCAGCACCACCCAGGTCTACACGCACCTTGATTTCCAGCACTTGGCCCAGACATACGACAAGGCCCATCCGCGTGCCAAACGCCGCGGCTGAGCCTACCCTCATGAACAATGCATTCGATCCTCATTCAACGACGATTCTGGCGGTGCGCCGCGATGGCGCGATCGTGCTCGGCGGGGACGGACAGGTAACCCTTGGCAATACAGTGATGAAGGGCAACGCACGCAAGGTGCGGCGTCTGTCCAACGGCAAGGTATTGGCGGGTTTCGCCGGCGGTACCGCCGATGCCTTCACGCTGTTCGAGCGCTTCGAGGGCAAGATCGAGAAATACGGCAATCTGACCCGGGCGGCGATCGAGCTGGCCAAGGACTGGCGTGCCGACCGCTATCTGCGTCGCCTGGAGGCGCTGCTGCTGGTGGGCGATCCGCAGAACCTGTTCATCATCTCGGGCAATGGCGACGTCATCGAACCCGAGTACGCCGCGGCCGCCATCGGCTCGGGCGGCCCGTACGCGCAGGCTGCCGCGCGCGCGCTGACCGAGAACACCGAGCTCGACGCGCGCAACATCGTCGAGCGCTCGCTCGGGATTGCCGCCGATATCTGCATCTACACCAACCGCAACCTCGTGATCGAGGAGCTGCGCGCATGACCCCGCGCGCCATCGTCCAGGAGCTGGACAAGCACATCATCGGCCAGGCGGCCGCCAAGCGTGCGGTCGCGATCGCGTTGCGCAACCGCTGGCGGCGCATGCAGGTCGACGAACCGATGCGTCAGGAGATCACGCCGAAGAACATCCTGATGATCGGTCCCACCGGCGTCGGCAAGACGGAAATTGCGCGGCGGCTGGCGCGCCTGGCGCAGGCGCCGTTCGTGAAGGTCGAGGCCACCAAGTTCACCGAGGTGGGCTACGTCGGGCGCGAGGTGGATTCGATCATCAAGGAGCTGGCCGACGTCGCGGTCAAGATGACACGCGAGCAGGAACTGTCCCGGGTGCGTGACGGCGCGCGCGAGGCCGCGCTCGAGCGCGTGCTCGATGCGCTGCTGCCCAAGCCGCGCATGCTCGGCTTCTCGACCGACGAGCCGGCACAGCCGCGCGACGCTGAAACGCGCAACAAGCTGCGCGACATGCTCACGCGCGGGGAAATCGACGAGCGCGAGGTCGAGATTGAAGTGCGCGCGATGCCGATGGGCGTTGAGATCATGGCGCCACCGGGCATGGAAGAGATGCAGCAGCAGCTGCAGTCGGTACTGTCGGGCTTAGGCGGTAACCGCACGCGCACGCGGCGCGTGAAGGTGCGTGAAGCGCTCAAGATCATGGTCGAGGAAGAGGCCGCCAAGCTCATCAACGAAGAGGAGCTCAAGGCGCGCGCGCTCACCAATGCCGAGCAGAACGGCATCGTGTTCATCGACGAGATCGACAAGATCACCCGCCGTCAGGAAACCCTGGGCGCCGACGTATCGCGCGAAGGTGTGCAGCGCGATCTGTTGCCGCTGGTCGAAGGCTGCACGGTCAACACCAAGTATGGCTCGCTCAAGACCGATCACGTGCTGTTCATCGCATCGGGGGCGTTTCATATGTCCAAGCCCTCCGACCTGATACCGGAGCTGCAGGGCCGGTTCCCGATCCGGGTCGAGCTCGACTCGCTCAAGGTGGAGGACTTCGTGCGCATCCTGACCGAGCCGGATGCATCGCTGACGGCGCAGTACCGGGCGCTGCTGCGCACCGAGCAGGTGGCGCTGGAGTTCACCGCCGACGGCGTGCGGCGCATCGCCGAGATCGCCTGTCAGGTCAACGAGCGCACCGAGAACATCGGCGCCCGCCGCCTGCACACCGTCATGGAACGGCTACTCGAGACCATCTCCTATGATGCCGACCAGCTTGGCGACCCGAACGGCAACAAGTCCGATCCGGGCCTGACGATCGACGCCGCGTACGTCGATCAGCACCTGGGCAGCCTGGCGAAGGATGAGGACCTGAGTCGCTACATCCTCTAGCGCCTATCGCGCCTGCGCTACACCAGGCGACGAGAGCGTCGACAAACTGCGGGCAGTTGGCGATGCCGTGGCCTGGGATCGCAGCAACAGCTGTTGCGCGTGCGCATTGACATTCGGGAGCGCAGCCAACACGTCGTCGCGGGCCACCGGTCGGGCGAGCAAGTAGCCTTGGAGATACATGCCGGGCTGACCCACCAGCATGGCGAACTGCTCGGTCCGCTCGACACCTTCGGCGGTGATCTCAAGGCCCAAGCCCTGGCACATGCCAATGATCGCGCGCGCAATCGCCGCCGAGCGTGGGTTGGTATCGATCCCGGCGATCAAGCTACGGTCGAGTTTGATGCGGGTAAGCGGCAACTGTTCCAGGGAGGCAAGCGAGGAATACCCGGTGCCGAAGTCGTCCAGGGCGATCGCCACACCGTGGGCACGCAGCCGTTGCAGCGCGCTAATGGTGGCGGCTCCGGTTTGCAACACGGATTCGGTCAACTCAAGCTCGATGCAGCCCGCTGGCAGACCGAATTCCTGTAGCAGCTCAGCCAAGCGGTCGACGAAGCGGTTATCGAGCAAGTCACGCGGTGAGACATTGATGGCGACGCGCGCCTCGGGCCACGCTCCATTATGCCAATGGGACGCAGCTTCAATTGCCGATCGAAGTACCCAATCGGTTATTTCCGTGATCAGGCCGGATTCCTCCGCAATGGCCAGAAACTGTCCGGGAGTGGCTAGCTCGCCGTCTGGCGTCCGCCAGCGGATCAATGCCTCCACCAGCGAGGTCTGGAGGCTCTGGGCGTTTACTTCCGGTTGGAATACCAGCTCAAATTCGCCTCGTTCGATGGCGCGTCGTAGACCCTGTTCAGTCGAGAATTTTGCTGCCGCCGCTTCGAGCAGTTCAGGGGTAAACATGGACAGCTGACTGCGCCCCAACGCTTTGGCGCGAAACAGCGCGACGTCGGCTGCCTTCAACAGCGCCTCGGCGTCCAGCTCATGGTCAGGAAAAATGCTCGCCCCCACGCTGATGCTGACGATCAGTTCGCGACCGTCGACCGACAGTGGCTTTTGAAAAGCCTGCACCACATCCAGCCCGGCCAACTCGATGCTGTCGATGCTCTGCGCGTCCTCCAGCACCACGGTAAATTCATCGCCGCCTAATCTCGCTGCAAAACCGAACGCCCGGGTAACGTCCTGAAGCCGCTGTCCAAGACTCACTAGCACGCGGTCGCCGAACGCGTGGCCCATACTGTCATTGAGATATTTAAAATTATCGATATCGAGGAACAGGACGCCCACCAGGCAACCCTTCAGTCGGGCACGCTCGATGGCGGCGTTAAGCAGGCTAAACAGTTCACGCCGATTCGGTAAGCCGGTTAGCGGATCGCGTTCTGCCAGTTCCTTCAACTGGCGTGTGCGCTCCTCCACTTTGGCCTCTAGACTGCGTTGGTACTCGTGCGTGGCCGCCTTCGCCAGTGACAGCTCATCCGCCATGACATTGAATGAGACGGCGAGCGTATCAAGCTCCTTGATTCCCCCGCGCGAGACACGCACGGCGCTTTCGCCTTTCGCCAGGCGCGCAGTCGCGTCTCGCAGGCGGCGTACCGGTCGCACCACGCTGAGCACGGTTCCGACAGCGATCGAGAAAAAAAGTACGAAGAACGCCACGCTGCTCCACGCTATCAGGACGCGCTTCTTGTGATCCGGTGGAGGCAGTGTTGTGACCGACTGCGTCTCTACCACGGCAGGAGCGGACTCTGCGGAGTCCGGCACGACTGATTCGGGCACGACTGATCCCGCCACGACTGGCGGCGCAGCGCCAGGTGCCTGGCGGCCGCGAGACTCACTGGCAACAGTTTTTACCTTGACAGCAGCGGCAGCGAGCGGGGTTTCGACTTTGTTTGGCACCAGCAGCGCGAGCGACCCCGCCTCTTCGGACAGGTCAGTGCTACGGCCGTGCAGCTGCTT
This sequence comes from Steroidobacteraceae bacterium, assembly GCA_036262215.1. Classification (GTDB taxonomy): domain Bacteria; phylum Pseudomonadota; class Gammaproteobacteria; order Steroidobacterales; family Steroidobacteraceae; genus FEN-1191. The sequence continues at coordinate 28,310 of DATAJH010000168.1, read as the reverse complement.
GTTCAACACCAGCACCGATTCGCGCAGAGAGATCAACCGCGCGACATCGTCGCGCATGCCCACATACCACTGGTCGCCCTGCGAGCGCCTGAAGCCGGCTTCATTAGTCGCAAGATTCTCGACAATGGTTTGTTCAGTCTTGAGCAACAGCACCATGTCCGGTGTCTGTGCGTCATCCGCCGAAGCCAAGGTGGTGAAACCGCGCCGTAGGTCATCGAAATCCGCGCTCAGCTGCAAAAGCGACTGTCGAGCGACGACTCGGCCGAAGATTTTCCACGCGCTCTTCACCGAATTATTGACGCGCGCGGACAGATCCTCAAACAGGGTGGAATATTCGCCGATAAGGGCCTGCCTGTGGTCTGCCATCAGCAGCACCTGTGCCGCGTGCGTCCGGTAGTCGTCGATACCAGCGCTGAGTTTCTGGAACGACTTTCCGGAAATTGCGGTGGCTTGAGTTACGAAAGTGCGAGCGGCGGTGTCCAGATCCGAACTGGACTGTTGATATTCCGTCTCGCTCTGCTCAGTTTTGGATGCGACGCGACCCTGCGCGGCGCGCTCAAAGCGATCCAGGTCTGACATCAGCGGCTCGGAGGTCACAACGCGCCGCTGCACAATCACCGCAGGTGGCGGCTCGATGACCGGCTGCGGTATGGATGGAGGAGGAGCAGGAGCAGGGGCAACGCGGGTGATCTGGGTCGTTCTTTCAACCAGGACGTTTTCTTCCACGATAAAGTTGGCTGCCAGTAGGAGTGCCCCGACGCCAATAAACGCGATCATGAGGCGCGACGTGATTCCAAAACTCGGACGAGCGGCGAGCCTGTCGCGGCCGCGATTGATGGCTCGAAGCGCTGATTGCAACGCAGGGGCGAACCCGTCGCGGCTTCGATTGATGGCTCGAAGCGCTGATTGCAACGCAGGAGCGAGCCTGTCGCGGCCGCGATTGATGGCCCGAAGCGCTGATTGCAACGCCGGGAATAATGGATTCGAGACCGATCGTGGCGCGCGCATACTTTCCAGGGCCTATCGTAGAATCTCAACCGGAGTGTGCGAGCCGGGCGGTCCCGTATCGAGCCCGTTATGTGGGATTTGGGCATTGCGTCCTGTATGCAGTTCACAATTCCGCGCGTTGACGATGAGTCGCTGTGACTTACCATAAGCAGATCTTTTTCCTGGCGGGGAAATCGTCAATGGCAGTCGTTCATGTTCGGTGGTGGCGCCGTGCGGGACTCATCGCCATGGCAGTTTTCTGCATGACGTCGACACTTGCCACACGCGCTGCGGATTCCACGCCGTCTGCCGACGAGGCGTATCTCGATGCGCTCCAGGGAAAGTGGGTCATGCAGGGAACGCTGCTCGGCAAGCCGGTGCGGTATAGCGCGGACGGGCAACGTGTGCTGCGGGGCGGGTTCCTGAAACTGCACATGATCGACACCGGCTCGCCGCCGCAGTACGAGGCCGAAGTCTTCATCGGATTCGATGCCCAAGCGGGCGACTACATCGCGCATTGGCTGGATCGCTTCGGCGCCGCAGGTGCGCGGGTCGTCGCTAGTGGCAAACGCCAGGGTGAACGACTGGTGCTCGATTTCCCCTACGCGGACGGCGCCTTTCGCGACACCTTCATCTGGCAGCCGGTGTCGGGATCCTGGTCGCTGCTGCTGGAATCGCAGCGCTCCGACGGCAGCTGGTCGACCTTTGCCAGCTACACCCTGACCCGCAATACACCTTGACCCGCGGCACGCCGCGCTGATCAGCCGGCCGGGACACCGAGGGCGGATTCAATCTGGACCCTCGAATAAAGTCACGCCGCGCGACGAACGGCTATTTCCTCGACGCGCCGGTCTTGCCCGCAACCTTCTTCTTGCTGTTCTTGTTCTTGCTCGGATCCTTGGGCCGGCTCTTGCCGAATGAGCCACGATAGATCTTGCCGCGACGAGTCTTGCGATCACCTTTGCCCACCTGGCTGTACTCCTGCTTTACGGGCGCGCCAATACAGCGCGCGCGCAGTCTAGTGATTCCGGCGCGGCGATTCCAGCCCTGCCGCAGCTATTCCGGCAGGTTCCAACCGACTGTTTCATAAGAAAAAAAGCGCCCCCCGATCGAACCGGGTGCCGCCGCCGGCAATATTGGCGTCAGGAAATCGCGAGCTCGATGTCGGGTTTGGCCCGCAGACGGTGTCTGTATGGGTGAGGCAGCGAAATCGGTGGGCATCAGCAACCGGCCGCACCGGACCGCCTCACCGAATCAGCCCCAATCGACTACCCAGGAGACGACCATGAACACCATGACCACTTCGAGCAGCCTTCGCGGCCTGATCACCGCCGCAATCTTCGGCGCGCTTGCTTCAAGCTTCAGCGCTGTTTCCGCTGCCGACGACAGCACCGACCTGCCTACCACCGTGGTGCAGTACCAGGATCTGAACATATCGAATCCGCAGGGCGCCGCCGCTCTCTACGGCCGTATCCGAACGGCGGCCGGAAAAGTCTGCTCGATTCCAGGCGACACCGATTTCGCAGCCAAGCTGCGCGTGTCGCCCTGTGTTCACAAGGCGATCGCGGACGCGGTGACCGCGATCAACCAGCCGGCGTTGGTCGCTGTATACAACGCGAACAACAGGACGCCGCTGCCGGTGATCCTTGCCGCCGGCCAAGTCCGATAGTCGCCCGGGCTGTGCGGTGGCGATTGCCACCGCACAGTGGCGCCAGTGACAGGCAACGCGTCAGGGAATATCCACCGGTGTCACGTCTTCAGGAAACTGCTGCTGTCCGCCCCCGAGGCGCGTCGCCGTGCCGCGTGTCGCCAGCCACGAGCCGAGCAGGATCAGTGCAAACGCCGTGTAGCCGCCAACACCCAGATGCTCGTGCAGCAGCGTGACACCCAGCAGCGTCGCCACCGCGGGGTTGATGTAGGTGATCACTGAGGCGCGCGATGCGCCGGCGTGGCCGACCAGGTAGAACCACAACAGCATCGCGAGCGCGGTGCACACTGCGCCCAGAACACCGAGCGCCCACAGCACCAGCGGCGCGGGCAGCCGGGTCGGGAACGTGAACGCCGCCGCGGGTGCAAGCACGACGCTCGCCACCAGCAGGCTGGCGGCCAGCGGACCGAACGGATCAACGTTTCGCAGGTAACGCTGGATGATCAACGGCCCGGTCGCATAGCCGAGCACGGCGAGCAGCATGCAGCCGACGCCGGCCCAGCCCAGCGGGCCGGATATGGTGCCGAAGCCGACCAGCGTCGCGACGCCGACCAAGCCCAGCAGCAACCCCGCGAGACGCCACGCGCCCAGTCGCTCGTGCAGCCCGAAGGAGCGCGACAGCAGCGCTACCGTCAGCGGTACGGTGGCGATCAGGATGCCGGTGAGCGCCGAGCTGATCCAGCGCTCACCGAGCGAGATCGCCGAAAACGGAATGGCGAATTCCACCAGCGCGAAGGCACTGACGGCGAGCTTGTGATCCATCACGGCGCGCAGCGCGCCGCGTTGCCAGGCGATCGGCAGCATGATCAGTGTGCCGAGCATGACGCGGCCCCAGGCGATCACGGCCGGCGACAGGCCCAGCAGTGCCAGCTTGACGAAGAAATACGGCAGGCCCCAGATGACGCCCAGCGCAGCGAATACCACCCAGCCTCGCCAGCTCACGAACGAGGCCGCTCAGCTTAAGGTTTGCGACCGCCAAACAGCAGCAGCGCCGCGCCGGCGACGATCGCGCCGACACCCAGCCAGTCCGGCACGTCGACGTTTTCCTTGTGCTGTACCGACAGCTCCAGCGATCCGATCTTCGCCGCGTGCGATTCCTTGGTGTAGCTGAAACCGTGATAGATCAGTCCCAGTACCCCGGCCGCGATCAACACGATGCCGACGATTCGTCCTGCGTTCATGCCTTTTCCTTCGCTGTCATTGCGGTCGGCGCAGTGTAGCAGCGCCCTCCTGCAGCTGCCGGATTGCTCGCGCACGGCGGCCACATGTCAAGTTATCGATCGATAATTGCCGGCAGGCCCACGAAGGCCATACTGATTTGTCGGCCATCCGCTAAGGAGTGCTTCACATGTCGATCCAGAGCCCTTCTGCGACACCAGTAACATCCTTGATCCCACAGGATATCGTCAATATTGCGATCCCGGTGCGCAAGGAGCTGATCGAAATCGCCGCGTTTGATCTTCACCGGGCCGCGCGCAGCTACAAGCCGCGCCACATCGGCAGCGGGGCCCATCCCTGGTATATCCCCCAGTTTGCGGTGTTGCAGGCCTTGCGATGATCTCGCCGTGAACCGCGGCGGTTATGTGTGCAGATCGTCGATCCAGCGCACCAGCTCGGGCAGCTCTACCGGCTCGATGTCGAGGTTGTAGACCAGGCCGGTCTGCCCGCTGCGCGCCAGCACGCAGTGCAGCTGCAGATCCTCGCTGGCGTTGATCTCCTGGTGCGGCACATATGGCGGCACATAGATGAAATCGCCCGCCTCGGCCTCGGCGACGAATTCGAGCCGATCGCCCCAGCGCAAGCGCGCAATGCCGTTGACGACGTAGATGACGCTTTCCAGGTCGCCGTGATGGTGCGGCCCGGTCCTGGCCTTGGCATCGATGGTCACGGTCCCGGCCCACAGTTTCGTCGCCCCGGTGCGGCTGGTCGTGATCGCGGCGCGACGTTGCATCCCTGGGGTCTGTGCGGTGTTGGCGTCCAGCTCGCCGGCACGCACCACCCGCACCCCGTTCAATCGCCAGCGGCTGATCGAATCGCTCATGTGCGCTGTGCGCCGGCGGACTTTGCCGGAGCTGCCTGCAGGCGCTCCAGCTCATCGGCGGTCTTCGGCCAGTCGTCCTTTAGCAGGCGCGACAGCGCACGATCTGCCAGCACGCGGCCTTCGGTCTGGCAGCGCGGGCAGTAATTGGTCTCGTTGTCGGCGTAACGAATACGCTGCACCGCTGTGCCGCACTCCGGGCACGGTTGACGATAGCGGCCATGCACCGCCATGCCGGGGCGGAACGCGGTCACGCCCTCGGGAAATCCGGCGCCGCCGGTCGCACGCAGGCGCGCGGTCCATTGCTCGAGCGTCTCCCGCACGGCCAGGTACAGACGCGCGATCTCATCATCGCCCAGCCTGTGCGTCATCGCCAGCGGTGACAGCCGTGCGCGATGCAGGATCTCGTCCGAGTAGGCGTTGCCGATGCCGCTGAACAGCCGCGGATCGGTGAGCGCGCGCTTGAGCGTGTGATGCTCGAGCGTCAGGCGCGCACTGAACGCCGCCAGGTCTTCCGCCAACACCTCCAGCCCGCCCGGATCGATGCGGGCAAGTTCCGCGTCGCCGGCCAGCAGATACAAAGAGGCGCGGCGCTTGCTGCCGGCTTCGGTCAACGTCAGCGTGCCGCTGTCGAATTCGAACCGGGCCAGTGCCGCACGGCCGCTGACCTTGGTGCCGCTTGGAAACCAATGCAGGCGGCCGGCGATCATCAGGTGCAGCACCAGCCACAGTTGTCCTTCAAGGCCGATCGCGATGCGCTTGCCGATGCGGCGCAGCTGTTCGACGCGCCGTCCGGCCGCGCTTGCCAGCGGCGGCGTTGCGGTGCGCAACAGGAATGGATTGATCAGCGTGATGCCCTTCAACTGGCGGCCGACGATGCGCTGGCCGAGCGCCTCCAGGTAGAGCGTGATGTCCGGCAGCTCGGGCACGGCGTGCTCCTAGTCGAATCGCACGCCGGCGCGCAGGATGTCATTCATCGCGCGCGCCTTGGCGCGCGCCTCTCCGATGGTCGCACCGAGAGCCAGCGACACCCCCATGCGGCGGTGACCGCGCACTTCCGGTTTGCCGAACAGCCGCAGCGCGGTATCCGGCTCGGCCAGCGCCCGGTCGACATCGGTGTAGCGGATGCTGGCCGAATCGCCGTCGACCAGCAGCGCGCAGGAAGCGGCCGGACCGCGCTGCCGGATCACCGGAATCGGCAATCCGAGGATGGCCCGTACGTGCAGCGCGAATTCCGATAGATCCTGCGAGATCAATGTGACCAGTCCGGTATCGTGCGGCCGGGGCGAGACCTCGCTGAACCAGACCTCGTCGCCGGCGATGAACAGCTCCACGCCGAACAGACCGCTGCCGCCCAGATTGGCGGTGACCGCGGCGGCAATCTGCTGCGAACGCCCCAGCGCCCGCGCCGACATCGGTTGCGGCTGCCAGGATTCACGATAGTCGCCGTCGATCTGCAGGTGTCCGATCGGTTCGCAGAAACTGGTGCCGCCGGCGTGCCGGACGGTCAGCAGCGTGATTTCATAGTCGAAGCGCAGGAAGCCCTCGACGATCACGCGACCGGCGCCGGCGCGGCCGCCGCGCTGCGCGTACTGCCAGGCGGCGTCGATTTCGGCCTCGGTAGCCACCACGCTCTGGCCCTTGCCCGAGGAACTCATCGCCGGCTTGATGACACATGGCAAGCCGAGCTTTGCGATCGCGGCGCGGTACTCGGCCTGGCTGCCCGCGAATCGATACGGCGAGGTCGGGAACTTCAGCTCCTCCGCCGCCAGCCGCCGTATGCCCTCCCGATCCATGGTCAGGCGCGCCGCGCGCGCGTTCGGAATGACGTCAAAGCCCTCGGCTTCCAGCTGCTGCAGCATCGGCGTCGCGATGGCCTCGATCTCCGGCACGATGAGCCGCGGCCGCTCGCGCTCCAGCACTGCGCGCAGCGCCGGGCCGTCGAGCATATCGATCACGTGGCTGCGATGCGCCACCTGCATCGCCGGCGCATTGGCGTAGCGATCCACGGCGATCACCTCGCAGCCAAAGCGCTGCAGTTCGATCGCAACTTCCTTACCCAGCTCGCCTGAGCCCAGCAGCATGACCCGCGTCGCCGATGGCGACAGCGGGGTTCCAAGAACCGTCATGCATCAACAATAAACGCTTTGCGGCCGTGCACGCCAGCGGCTATCAGTCCCGCTTGAGCTGGCGATCGAGCCGCTGGCGGTGAATCAGCCCGCGCACCGTGCTCCAGCTCGCGGTCTCGGTCTGCAGCACCACCAGGTACCTGACGCCGCTGCCCTCGAAGATTTCGATCAGGTCGCGGATGTGTGAGTCCTGCAGCGTCTGCCAGTCGATGGCCGGTACATCGCACGCAGGCGTCATCACATCCGCGGCGCGCAGCTCGCGCGCCGTGCCGCCGCCGCGCTGCCGGGCGCGGCGCGCCGCGTCGGCATCTTCGGCGGTGATCAGGCCGATGACCGAGCGCTCGTGAACCACCAGGAAAGCGCGCACGCCGAGCCGGAACATGTGGTCGACGACCTCTTCCAGGCCGGTATCTTCGGCGACTGTGCGCGGCGGGTCATCCAGGAAGTCGCTCATGGCTCGCACCGCCGGATCGCCGGGCCGCAGCTGCGGCTGATGCGGTCGTGAGCGCGGTGACAGCGCGGGCAGCGCGCTGGGCTCCAGTGCCAGCAGAAAAGGTGGATTCACTTGGACCTCCAGTGATTGCGCCCATGAAAACCTGATCGCTTAGCGACTGACGGCAGGCGGGTTGCGAAGTTCCGCTATGTCACCATTAGTTGATGCTTCTTAATGTGAATTATAGATGTCGATGGTTAATTCTAATGTGCGACGGCCGCCGTGCTCTCCGGCCGGTCGAGGAACTCGCTGATGATCGGGTTCAGCCACTCCGGCCGGCCGGCGAACGTGGAGTGATCGGTCCCGGGAAGCACGCATAGCTCGGCATTCGGCAAGGTCTGATATATCTGCAGCGTATGTTCCAGCGTGATTGCATCGCGATCGCCGGAAATCACCAGTACCGGCTGCTCGACCTTCGACAGCAGCGCGAGGCTGAGCTCGCTCTCGGTGGGCGAGGTCAGCCATAACCTGGCAAGTTTTTCATCGACCGTCTTCGGCGATGCGGTCTGCGCGCCGCGCAGCCCCTGCAGTTGTTCCGCGGTCAGGCCCGAGGGTGAGATGTTGACTCCGCTGATCACCAGCCGGCGCACCAGCCGCGGGTGTCGCACCGCGAGCATCAGCCCCAGGATGCCGCCGTCGCTGAACCCCACGATGTCAACCCGCGTGAGCTTGAGCTTCGCAAGCAGCGTCGCGGTGTCCTGCATCATCAGTGTGTAGCTCAATGGCCCAGACACATCGGGGGTACGGCCCTGACCGACCTGGTCGGGGGCGACGATCCGATGGTGCAGCGAGAACACATCGAGCTGGCGCTCGAAGGAATGCTCGCCGGAATCGCCGCCGCCGTGCAGCAGTACCAGGGTCGGCCCGTTGCCGCGCACGGCGTAGAACATCCTGTGGCCGTGGATCGTAGCCCAGTGCCACAGCGTGGGCTGGGCGACGGCGTCGGCCGCCTCGACGCCCACCGATGTCAGCAGCAGCAACATCGAGCCCAGCACGGTGCGGGACAGGCCCGCGCTCACTGCGGTACCGCCGCCAGGATCTGGTCGGCCAGCTGGTCGTAGTTGTGATCGAAGTGATGACCGCCGCTCTTGGCGATCACGGCGCTACCGGCTGCGGTGGCGGCATCGGTGGTGCACAGGCTGTCGGCGCCCTCGTCGGTGCCGTAGATGCACTGCAGCTGCAGACCCGATAATTTTTTCAATTCCGGAGCGATCGGCATGCCGGCGTTGTTGTGCACGCCCAGCCAGCCGGTGGTCTCCACTTCGAAGGCGGTGGTGCGCTCGGGCGACAGCAGCGACACCAGGCTTACATCAGCCCGAAGCTCCGGCGGCAGACGGCTGACCAGGAACGGCAGCACATTGGCGCCGAGGGAAAAGCCGATCAGCACCACGTGGCGAAGCTGCCAGTGCTGCTGGTAGTAGCGCATGATGCGCGCCAGGTCGCTGGCCGCCAGTCCCGGGGCTTTCTGTTTCCAGTAATAGCGCAGCACATCGACCCCGACCACGCTCATGCCCTTGCCGGCCAGCACGTCGGCCAGGCTTCGGTCCAGATCGCGCCAGCCGCCATCCCCGGAGTAGATGATCGCGAACGCATCGCCCTTAGGCTGCGCTGCCGGCACCTCCGCCAGCGGCAGGTCACCGACGCCGCTGCCGCTGCGCTCGGCATCGATGCTCGCCAGCGCCGCCCGGTAGGAGGCATAGAGCGTGTTGCCCGCGACCACCGAGCCGGCGGCATCGCCGGGGATCTCCATGACAAATTCCCGCTCCGCGGGTGTCGCGTCCTGGTCCAGCAGCAGGCGCAGCGGAACATTGTTTCCGGGCCGCTGCGGCGTGAGCACCGGGTGATCGCAAAACGGCCGTTGCAAGGCGATCTGGCCCTGCGGATCGATCGCCACCGCGGCGCTGAACGCTACCGGCGGCGCCTGCAGCTGCGCCATATAGACCAGCGTGGCCCCGAGCTCGTGCCCGAGCAGCAGCGGCGCCAGGTACTGCGCGCTATCGGCAGCGCGCTGCTGCGCGCGGCTGTAGTCCTCGAGCTGCCCCGGCAGGTAGACGCAGCCGGTCTCGGCGCGATCCATGAAGTTCAGCAACTGCGGCGTGTCGATGCCGACCACCAAGCTGCCGCTGCGCGCGAAATCCCGCGCCGCGTCCTCGTCGGCGGTACTCCAGCCGCGCGCGCCGGAGAACAGGTAGACGAAACTGCCGGTGTGCAGCCAGCTCGGGTAGATGCGTACCTGTCCCAGACGCGCCGCGCTCACCACGCGCGGCGCGCGCGTGTGCACCAGGTAGCCGGCGACGGCCAGCAGCGCCACGACGATGCCACTGACGGCCAGCCTGGCCAGCCACTTGATCAGCGAAATTTCGCCAGCGTCTTCGCCAGCGCCTGCGGGCCAGGATTGAGCTTGGCGTAGGGAATCTGGTTCAGCGGCAGGTCGGGGGTGGCATTGAGCGCGTGCAGTTCGGGCTGATCTGATCCGATGTAGAGCAGCCCGGTCAGGTATTCGCCGTGCTTGAGGCGCTGCTGGATGGTCTCCAGCGCCACGGCGCGATCGGTGGCGTCGTACTGCGCGTCGACCTTTCGCAGCAGCACGCGGCTGCCGTCATGCAGGCTCACCGCCAGCGCCTCGCCCGGCGCGTAGTCGACCGCGATCTCGCGCGCCGGGGCCACGAAGTCGGTGTGCACCATTTCCTCGTAATGCTCGCGCGTGTAGGCGTAGCTGCGGGTCGAGCCTTCATGGTCGTTGAAGGTGACGCAGGGCGAGATCACGTCGATCAGCGAGAAGCCCTGGTGATGCATCGCGGCCCGCAGCAACGGCACCAGCTGTGCCTTGTCGCCGGAGAAGCTGCGCGCGACGAACGACACGCCGAGCGTGATCGCCAGCTGCACCGGATCGATCGGCGGCTGGTTGTTGACCTCGCCTTTCTTGGCCGTGCTGCCGATGTCGGCCGAGGCCGAGAACTGGCCCTTGGTGAGCCCGTAGACGCCGTTGTTCTCGATCACGTACACCATGTTGAGGTTGCGGCGGATGGCGTGGCAGAACTGGCCCAGTCCGATCGACAGCGTATCGCCGTCGCCCGAGACGCCGATGTAGGTCAGGTTGCGGTTGGCGGCGCTGGCACCGGTGGCGATCGAAGGCATGCGCCCGTGCACCGAATTGAAACCGTGTCCGCCGCTGACGAAATACGCGGTGGTCTTGGACGAGCAGCCGATGCCCGAGAGTTTCACCACGTCCTGCGGCCGCACCGCGTCCATCCAGCAGGCCTCGACGATGGCGGCGGTGATCGAGTCATGGCCGCAGCCGGCACACAGCGTTGAGTTGACGCCTTCATAATCGCGGCGCGTGAGACCGAGCGCGTTGTGCGGCATCTCCGGATGGGCGATCTTGGGTTTTGCCATGAATGTCATTGGATTCTCCGCAACGCGGCGCGCGTCAGCCGACCAGCTGTGCCGCCGGCCGCTCCGGCGTGACCCACGCCGCCACGCCGTCGTAGACGTAGCTCGCCGGGATCGGCATGCCGTTGTAGTGCAGGATCGAGCGCAGTCGGGTTTTCTCAACGCCGGTTTCCATGATCAGCAGCGAGCGCAGCTGTGCGTCGCGGTTCTGCTCCACCACGAAATTGATCCGGTGCGCCTGCAGGAACGGTTCCACGTCGTCGCTGAACGGAAAGCCGCGCACCCGCAGGAAGTCGGTGTGAATACCCTGGGCCGCCAGCCGCAGCCGCGCCTCGCGCACCGCGGCGTCGCCGCTGCCGAGCGAGACGATGCCGATCTCGGTCTTGACGTCGGCGCGTTCGATGACCGACTTCGGCACCAGGCGCGCGGCGGTGAGCCATTTCTTGCGCAGCCGGTCGACCACCACCTGGTATTCCTTGGAATCCTCGGTGTAGGCGCCGTACTGCGAATGACCCGAGCCGCGGGCGAAGTAGGCGCCCTTGGGATGCACGCCGGGCAGCGTGCGCTGCGGAATGCCGTCGTTGTCGTGATCGTAGTAGCGCCAGAAGCGGTCCAGCTTCTGAATCTGTTCCAGGTCGAGCAGCTTGCCGCGGTCGGGCTGGTAGCTCGCATCCCATTTGAACTCCGGACACATCCAGTCGTTCATGCCGATATCCAGGTCCGACAGCACCAGTACCGGCGTCTGCAGCCGTTCGGCCAGATCAAATGCCCTGACCGCGAAGTCGAAGCATTCCTCCGGATTGGCCGGATACAGGCACACCTGGCGCGTATCGCCGTGCGAGGCGTAGGCCGCCGACTGCAGGTCGCCCTGCTGCGTGCGCGTCGGCAGGCCGGTGGACGGCCCCACGCGCTGGATGTCGAACACCACCGCCGGCACTTCGGCGTAGTAGGCAAGTCCCAGGAATTCCTGCATCAGCGACAACCCGGGGCCGGAAGTTGCGGTGAACGCACGCGCGCCGTTCCAGCAGGCACCGATCACCATGCCGATCGAGGCCAGCTCGTCCTCGGCCTGGATCATGATGTAGTTCTTGCGGCCGGTGTCCGGGTCGACGCGCATCTGGTCGCAGAACACCTTATAGGCATCCATCAGCGACGTCGACGGCGTGATCGGATACCAGGCACCGACCGTAGCGCCGGCGTACACGCAGCCCAGCGCAGCAGCGGTATTGCCGTCGATGATGATCTGCCCGGCGGTGGCATCCATCTTCTCGACCCGCAGCGCCAGCGGGCAGGCAAAGTGCTCACGCGCGTAGTCGTAGCCGAGCTGGATCGCCTTCATGTTGGCATCCAGCAGCTTCGGCTTCTTCGAGTAGGTCTCGGCCAGCAGCGCGCGGATGATTTCCAGATCCAGGTTGCACAGCGCCGCCAGCACCCCGGCGTAGCAGATGTTCTTCATCAGGATGCGGGTGCGCACGCCCGGAAAGTTGTCGTTGCACAGGCGCGCCAGCGGCACGCCGATCACGGTGACGTCGTCGCGCTTCAGCAATGCGGCGCGCGGCCAGGTGGAGTCGTAGATGAAATAGCCGCCCGAAGCCAGCTCCGCCAGGTCGCGCGCGTAGGTCTCGGCGTTGAGCGCGATCATGATGTCGGTGTGGCCGGCGCGGGCGCGGTGCGCATCGCGGGTGACCCGGATCTCGTACCAGGTCGGCAGCCCCTGGATGTTCGACGGGAAATAATTCTTCCCCACCACCGGCACGCCGCTCCTGAAGATGGCCTTCATCAGCAGCCCGTTGGCACTGGCCGAGCCGGTGCCGTTGACGGTGGCGATCTTGACGACGAAGTCGTTTACGCGGTCTTGAGCTTTGGCGCCCGGCATGAAGCACCCCCATCGGCGGCCTGCGGCCAGTGAATCGTCGACTTCTGCATGTCCCAGGCCGCGGTCGGACAGCGCTCGGCGCACAGCCCGCAGTGCACGCACAGGTTCTCGTCCTTGACCATCACGCGGCCGGTCTGCGGCAACGATGCCGACACGTACAGCGGCTGCGTCGGCGCAAGCAGAGGCGAGCGCAGCCGTGCGCGCAGATCCGGCTCCTCGCCGTTGTGGGTGATCGTGAGGCAGTCGACCGGACAGATGTCGATACAGGCATCGCACTCGATGCACAGCTTGGCCTCGAATACCGTCTGGATGTCGCAGTTCAGGCAGCGCTGCGCTTCCTGCGCCGCCTGCTCCACCGTGAAACCCAGCTCCACTTCTATATTGAGCTTCTTGAAGCGCTCCTTGAGCGACACGTGCGGCATCAGCCGCCGCTCCAGCGGCGCGTAGTCGTTCTTGTACGACCACTCGTGCATGCCCATCTTGCGGCTCGACAGCGTCACTCCCGGCCGCGGCCGCTCGCTCACCGCGGCGCCGCTGCACAGGTTATGAATCGACAGTGCCGCCTGGTGGCCGTGCTCCACCGCCCAGATGATGTTCTTGGGTCCGGCAGCCGCATCGCCGCCGAAAAACACCTGCGGCAGTGTCGACTGGAACGTGACCGGGTCAACCAGCGGCTTGTCCCACTGGTCGAACTTCATGCCGATGTCGCGCTCTATCCAGGTGAACGCGTTCTCCTGGCCGATCGCGAGAATAACGTCGTCGCAACCGAACACCACCTCGCCCACCACGCGCTCGTGCTTGATGACGCCGTCCTGGAACTCGTACTCCATCTCCTCGAACAGCATGCCGGTGAGCCGGCCGTTCTCGATCACGAACGACTTGGGCGAGTGATTGACGATGATCTCGACGTTCTCCTCCTCGGCGTCCTCCAGTTCCCAGGTCGACGCCTTGAAGAAGCCGCGCGGCTTGCGCGCCATCACCCGCACGCTTTTCGCGCCCAGGCGCAGCGAGGTGCGACAGCAATCCATCGCGGTGTTGCCGACACCGATGATCAGCACCCGCTCGCCGATGGCACCGATGTGGCCGAAGGCCACCGACTCGAGCCAGGTGATACCGATGTGAATGCGGTCGGACTGGTGCCGTCCCGGCAGCTCCAGCTCCTTACCCTTGGGCGCGCCCGAGCCGACGAACACCGCGTCGTAGCCGCCGTCCGCCAGCAGCGCGGCAAGGCTTGCGATCGGCGCCCCTAAGCGCAGCGACACGCCGATGTCGAGGATCATGCCGATCTCTTCGTCCAGCACCGCCTGCGGCAGCCGGAACGAGGGAATATTGCTGCGCATCAGGCCGCCCGGCACCGCGTTCTGTTCGAAGATCGTCACCTCGTAACCGAGCGGCGCGAGATCATTTGCCACCGTGAGCGAGGCGGGACCGGCGCCGATGCAGGCGATGCGCTTGCCGTTACCTGCGCTCGGTGCCTTGGGCAGCATGCCGTTGAGCTCGCCCTTGAGATCGGCGGCAACACGCTTCAGGCGGCAGATCGCCACCGGCTTGTCCTCGACGCGGGTGCGCCTGCAGGCCGGCTCGCATGGCCGGTCGCAGACGCGACCGAGAATGCCGGGAAACACATTCGACTGCCGGTTCAGCAGGTAGGCGTCGGTGTAGCGGCCCTGTGCGATCAGCCTGATGTACTCGGGCACGTCGGTGTGCGCCGGGCAGGCCCACTGACAATCTACGACGCGATGAAAATAATCCGGATTCGCCGTGTCGGTCGGGTTCATAGTCCTCTTGTATAGCAAATCAACCGTCAGGATGCGAATGACCAATGTCTGATATCACAGCGACGGAAATCAAATTACGCCGGCGTTCGCGCGTGCTCGAAGTCAGCTTCGCCGATGGCAGCCGCTTCGAATTGCCGTTTGAATATCTGCGCGTGCACTCGCCTTCGGCCGAAGTGCGCGGACACGGCGCCGGCGAAGGGGTGCTGGTGCTCGGCAAGCAGAACGTCGAGCTCACTGCGGTGGAACCGGTCGGCCAGTATGCGGTGAAGCTGGTATTCGATGACGGCCACGATACCGGACTGTTCACCTGGCAGTACCTGCATGAACTTGGCTCGCAGCGCGAACACAAGTGGAGCGAATATCTGGCACGTGTCGAACGCGCGGCGCGCACTGCCGGCGCGAAATGAATCGATGCAATTTTCTGCTGCACAAAAAAGAAAGGCCGGGCGATTTTCACCCGGCCAAATCTTCACAAGACCCCCACTCGGTTAAGGCCTTTTGAGCCATCAACCGGGGCGGGATTCTGGGCGAACTTAAGCAAGATTGCCAGCGTTTTTGAACAATTCCAGATACATGACATATCACCGTGGCTGGCATAAATAAGACCAATTTGGTCCTTTCATGGCGCCCCTGCGCGGCGCATGCGGCGCCGGCCCGACGTCAATAGAATGGCTCGTTGCTCAAATTATGGTACCTGACATGACCCAAGACAGTCCCGGCAGCACCGACTTCGGCTTCCAGCAGGTGCCCTGGCGGGAAAAGGCCCGGCGCGTGCGCGCCGTATTCGACTCGGTGGCTGGCCGCTACGATCTGATGAACGACCTGATGTCGGCCGGGGCACATCGGCTGTGGAAGCAATTTACGCTGTCGCTGACCGGCCTTAAGGCCGGCGATAAGGCGCTGGATATCGCCGGCGGCACCGGCGATCTGGCCGCAGGCCTTGCGCGCCAGGTCGGTAAAGCAGGGCTGGTGGTACTGGCCGACATCAACGAGGGCATGCTGCAGCATGGCCGCGACCGCCTGACCAACCGCGCCGTCGTGGGCAACGTCCAGTATGTGCAGGCCAACGCCGAGCAGCTGCCGTTCGCCGACGGCAGCTTCGACGTCGTGACCATCGGCTTCGGACTGCGCAACGTCACCGACAAGGCTGCCGCCTTGGTCGCGATGCGACGCTCGCTCAAGCCGGGCGGCCAGCTGCTGGTGCTGGAATTCTCCAAACCGGTGCTGCCGGCCCTGGGCCGCCTCTACGACGCTTATTCGTTCAACCTGCTGCCCTGGCTTGGACGCGCGGTCGCGGGCGATGCCGAGAGTTACCGCTACCTTGCGGAATCCATCCGGCGCCATCCGGATCAGGAGGGATTGATTGAACTGATGAAAACCGCCGGTCTCGAGAGTTGCCGCTACCACAACCTCACGGGTGGCATCGTGGCCGTGCACCGCGGCTACCGGTATTGATGATGGCAGCGGCGGCCGATGTCGTGATCGAGCGCCTGCTCGATCGGGCGGTGGCGCGGACCATGGCCGAATCCCCGCGCGCCGCAGCATTGATCGGCGCCCTCCAGGGACGCCGACTGGCGATCCGGATCAGCGGTACGCCGTGGAGCACCGTGATCGAGTCTACCGGCCGCTCACTGAAGGTCCTGCGCGCCGCCGTACCGGCGGACACGGCGGCGGACGCGTCCGCAGACGCGACCATCATCGGCGCGCCATTGTCGCTGCTGGCACTGGCCGGCAGTGCAGCCCAGTCCGTCATCCAGCGTGGCGATGTACGCATTGAAGGCAACGCCGAAGTCGCGCAGCAGTTTCGTGAGCTCGCAGCGCTGCTCAAGCCCGACATCGAGGCCGGCATGGCGCGCGTGCTCGGCGGCAGCGGCGCGCACCTGGCGATGCGCGGCATGCGCGCCGCGGCCGCATGGACCCGCACCGCCGCCTGGACCTCGGTGCGAAACCTGGCTGAATACCTGGCGCACGAAAGTCGCGACCTGGTGTCGCGGCCCGAGGCCGAGCATTTCCTGCGCGGCGTCGACGCGCTGCGCGAGCAGCTCGATCGCATCGACGCACGCCTGCAGCTCATGGAGCAGCGCACCGCCGTGCTGCCACCCTGATGCGGTTACGCGTCCTCGCCCGCCTGATCCAGATCGAACGCGTGCTGGTGCGCCACCGGCTGGATGATTTTGTCCGCGCGACACATCTGTATCGGCCGCTGCGGTTCGTATTTTTCATCTCGCCCTGGACCTGGTTCCAGCGCGGCTCCGACCTTTCGCGCGGCGCGCGTCTGCGGCTCGCACTCATCGAGCTGGGCCCGATCTTCGTCAAGTTCGGCCAGGCCTTGTCGACCCGGCGCGACCTGCTGCCGGCCGACATCGCCGACGAGCTGGCGATGCTGCAGGACAACGTGCCGCCGTTTCCGGGTGCGGTCGCGCGCGCGATGATCGAGCGCTCCTACGGCGAGCCGCTCGGCACGCGGCTGCGCGACTTCGATGAGACACCGCTCGCTGCCGCGTCGATCGCGCAGGTGCATGCGGCGAAGCTTCCCGACGGCCGCGATGTGATCGTCAAGGTGCTGCGCCCCGGCATGAAGGCCACGATCGAGCTCGACATCGAGGTGCTCTACACCATCGCCGCCATGGCCGAGCGCTGGTGGGCACCGAGCCGCCGGCTCAAGCCGACAGAGATCGTCCGTGAGTACGAAAGAACCGTACTCGATGAGCTCGACCTGATGCGCGAGGCCGCCAACGCCTCGCAGTTGAAGCGCAACTTTGCCGGCTCGCCGCTGTTGTACGTGCCGGAGATCTACTGGGATCACTGCCGGGCGGACGTACTGGTGATGGAACGCATCCACGGCATCCCGATCGGCGACATCGCGCGGCTGCGTGAGCTCGGCACCGATTTCAAGCGGCTGGCCGAAAATGGCGTCGAGATCTTCTTCACCCAGGTATTCCGCCACAATTTCTTCCACGCCGACATGCATCCGGGCAACATCTTCGTGCTGCTGGAAGATCCGGCGATGCCGCGCTACGCCGCGGTGGATTTCGGCATCGTCGGCACGCTCGACCTGCGCGACCAGCGCTACCTGGCGGAGAATTTCCTCGCCGTGTTCGACCGCGACTACCGCCGCGTCGCCACGCTGCACGTGCAGTCCGGCTGGGTGCCCGCCGACACGCGCGTGGATGAAATGGAGTCCGCGGTGCGCACCATCTGCGAGCCGATCTTCGATCGGCCGCTGAAGGAGATTTCGTTCGGCACCGTGCTGCTGCGGCTGTTCGAGGCACTGCGGCGCTTCAACGGCCAGATCCAGCCGCAGCTGCTGTTGCTGCAGAAGACGCTGCTGAACGTCGAGGGCCTGGGACGCCAGCTGTATCCCGAACTCGATATCTGGCACACCGCCAGCCCGGTGCTGCGCCGCTGGATGCGCGAGCGCGTCAGCCCACGCGCCGTGCTGCGCGAGCTGCGCCGCGGCTTTCCCGATGCGCTCGACGTCATGAAGGCGCTGCCGCAGCTGGCCAGGCGCGCCGTCGAGCAGGCGCAGGACGGACAGCTGCGTGTGCCGGTCGATACCCGCGCACTCGATGAGCTGCGCACGGCGCTCACCGAGCAGAGCCGGCGCAGCGATCGCATTGTCATCGGCGCGGTACTGCTGCTCGCCACCGTGCTGTGGTTCGGCCTGCGGCTCTACCCGCGCTGGTTCGGGGCAGCTGTAGGCGCCGCAGGATTGATCAGCTGGGCGTCAGCGTGGCCGCAGCGGCGACCCTGACTCCTTTGCGCGTTGAAAACCGGGCGCTCACTGCTTTCGTTAAACCGACCGGCCGGCCTGACCTATCTTCCCACCAGGTCCGCGATGACGAGGATGAGCTCGCCCACATCGAACGGCTTCGCCAGGTGAGCTTGATAACCGGCGACAAGGGAGCGCTTCCTATCTTCTGCTCGCGCAAATGCAGTAAGCGCCAACGCAGGAATGCGCTCGCTCCGAGACTCCTCGGCGCGCACTGTCCGGATGAGCTGATAGCCGTCCATCTTTGGCATGCCCACATCGCAGACGAGGACCGTCGGCTTCGTCGTCTTCAACGCGGCAAGCGCGTCCCGCGCCGAGCCGACACTCGTCACCTTGGCCCCCTGATCTTCCAGCACCATTCGTAGCAGGTCGCGCGCATCGGGTTCATCGTCGACAACAAACACATGCACGCCTTCGAGCCTTGGAAGCGAGAGAGTCTCTTCGGGTTGAGTCTCCGCTGTGGGATGGATGCGCGGCGCCCTCTGGCCGTCCAGCTGAACAATCGACAGGGGCAGCTGGACGGAAAAAGTGGCGCCCATGCTTTCGCCCTGACTCGTGGCGCTAATCATGCCGCCGTGCAATTCCACAAGTTGCTTGCAGATCGCCAGACCCAGCCCGAGACCACCGAAGGTTCTCGTTGTCGAGCTGTCTTTTTGCGAGAACCGGTCAAAGACGTGCGGAAGATAATTGCCTGGAATGCCAATGCCGGTGTCGCTGACGCTCAGTTCGAGGTGCGAATTCACGCGTTGGAGCAGTACCTGCACTTGGCCTCCCTTCGGCGTGAACTTGATCGCGTTGGTTAGCAGGTTCCACACCACTTGCTGCAGGCGGCCACTGTCGGCGCTGACGATGTCCTGAGTCGCGCCTAAGATCGCCTTCAGGCGGATGCCCTTGACGTCTGCCGCGGGCATGGCGGAGTCCACGGCGGCCTCGATTACACTTCCAAATGAGACCTGATGGAGGTCCAGCCGAAGCTTCCCCGTCATGATTCGGCTCAAGTCCAGAAGATCGTCGATGAGTTGAACTTGCGCGCGTGCGTTGCGGTCGATGACTTCGATGGCCCGCTTCTGCGCCTCGGCGCCCTTAGGCGCCGCTCCTCTGAGTATCACCTGCGTCCAGCCCAGAATTGCGCTCAACGGTGTGCGTAGTTCGTGCGAAAGCGTCGCCAGGAATTCGTCCTTAAGTCGAGTTGCCCGCTGCGCGGCCATACGCGCGCTTCGCTCGGCGTCCAAGATCTCTTCCCGCTGCTGATTGGCAACCTCCATGGCCTCGACCCGCTTGGTCTCCGTCAGGTCGCGGGTGAGCTTGGCGTAGCCGAGGAGCTGACCGCTGTCGTCGCGAAGAGCAGTGATTGTGACATTGGCCCAAAACGTCGTGCCGTCCTTACGCAGGCGCCACCCGTTATCGACAAAGCTTCCCTTTTCCGAAGCTACCTGCAGCTCGTGCTCGGGCCACCCGCTCTCTCTCACATCGTTCGGATAAAAGATCGAAAAGTGCCGTCCGATGATCTCGCTCGCCGCGTAGCCCTTGATCCGCTCGGCCCCGACGTTCCAAGTGGCCACCCTGCCATTGGGATCGAGCATGAAGATTGCGTATCCGCTGACGCCTTCTATCAGGAGGCGAAAACGCTCTTCGCTCCGGCGCAAGTCCTCTTCGTGGGCGCGTCGTTGCGTCAGGTCGCGCGTGACCTTGGCGAACCCCAGAAGCTGCCCGCCGGAATTACGTACGGCCGTGATGACTTCGTTCGCCCAGAAGAGCGAACCGTCCATCCTGACGCGCCAACCCTCGTCTTCAAATGCGCCTGTGTCCGTCGCAATCCGGAGTTCGTGCTCAGGCAGTCGGCGCGCTAGCGCTTCAGGGGGATAGAACCGCGAAAAGTGCTGCCCGATGATCTCGTTGGCTCGGTATCCCTTGAAACGCTCGGCTCCGGCGTTCCACGTCAGAACGCGACCGTCGGGATCCAGCATGAAAATGGCATAGTCTCGGACGCTTTCGACGAGGAGCCTGAAACGCTCCTCGCTTTGCCGCAGGTCTTCTAGATTGACGCCACTCTCGCGTTCCATGGCTCAATTACCGTAGCACGCCGCGAGCCCACGTATCCTCTATCCACGCGTAGGTTTCCTCCGACTTTTCCGGGTTGACGCCCAATTTCGCTGCTCGAAACCGGCCAATCGGATGTGGCAGCTGGGGCTCAACCGCGGCCGTAGTGCCGTTAGTCACCCTCGCGGATCATTTGATCTCCACTCAAGAGTTCCGATTCTGCTTCAGACTGTAGGCTCGGATCTTTGCCTGCATGGTCACTGATACCAACGCTCTAGGGCCGCCGCTCTCCGGAGACGACCCTGACTCCGTAGTGCGTTGCGATCATTCGACGCAGACGCCGGCAACGGCAAGCTTGCGAAACAGGTGCGGCTCGGAGGTGGCGCTCGACGGGTAGTGGCCAAGCTGGCTCTGGAATTCGGGGTTAGCGAAGGCCCGTGCGAAATGCTCCGTGGACTCCCACACCGCATAATTAAGAAACACGCAGCTGCCGCCAATGCCCCGGTGGAGCTGAGTGGATATGTACCCCGGCTGCGCCCGCATCAGCGTAGCGTCGGCCGTCCAGGCTGACAGTAATTGATCCACCTCATCAGGGCGGACTTTGAAACTGTTGATGAGTACGACCGGGCCACCCCGGTCCTGCATCTGCTCGAACAGGGTGATCGTCGGGTCCATTTCAACGAGTGCGACCATGGTGTATCTCCTTTAAGGAAAAGCCGCTGCACCTGGTTGCGTCAACCGGTGCGCCGCATCAAAGACGCCGCCGCCGTGGGCGTCGCAGCGTTGAGCTTCTCGTCGAGCGCACGCGCAACCTTGAGTGCGCAGCGGATGTCCCGCATGGACAGCCCTGCTACCAGCTCGTTGACCCAGGGACTTTGGCGTTTAGCCGCAGCTCGAATGGCGCGTATTCCGCGCTCCGTCAGCACCACGAGCTTGGCTCGTCGGTGATGAGGATTGGTCGAGTAGGCGACAAACCCTTGCGATTCGAGTTCATTGGCCACGCGCTGAACGGCCTGGCGCGTCAGCCCCATTACCCGGGCAATATTGGCTACCGGTTGCGGTTGTTCTGACATGCCGATCGCGCCCAGGACCTGCCAGCGTGCGCTGGTGAGGTTCAGGTCGGCGATCAGCTCGTCACCGGCACGCAACAGGCCGCCGTTGAGCCTGAACACAGCGAGGATCAGATCGGTCGCAGCGGCGCCCTCGGGTGTGTGATCGTAGCCGTCTGTGGACTTCATAGTGAATCATGTTGTCACCATGACAGCATATTGTCAATATCCAGCCGGCGACAGGCCGACCCCGCATTTGGGGCTGACCGGTAATCTCGGGGCAGTGAAAAAATAGTGGTGCTCCTCGAAACATCCCGGTTCCGACCAGAGTCTGCGGCCGTTCGCAATAAGGTAAGCTGCCGGGACGCGATCGATCACGCCCAGCTAAGGGATGCACTGATGCCCGGCCCATTCCGACCGCCCCTTGTCCCCACGCTGGCGCTTCTCGCGCTTGGCGCCTGCAGCCAGAAGGTGGTCACACCTCCCCCGGCGAGCAAGCCACAACTGGCCGCGAACGTTACCGCCGCGCGGCTGAACTCCGGCGAAGCCGAGGCCGACCAGTGGTTCACCGCCGGACGCGATGCCAACGGCACGTATTATTCGCCGCTCAAGGACATTACGCCCGACAACGTGGCGCGTCTTGGCTTTGCCTGGGACTACCAGCTCGGCACCAATCGCGGTCAGGAATCGACACCGCTCGTGATCGACGGCGTGCTCTATGCCACCAGCAACTTCGGCCGCGTGTACGCACTCGACGCCGCCACCGGCAAGGAACTCTGGAAATACGATCCGCACATTGACGGTCTGTGGGCACGCTACCCTTGCTGCGACGCCGTCAATCGCGGTCTCGTGGCCTTCGAGGGCACGCTCTACGTTGGCGCGTTGGACGGCTGGCTGCACGCCATTGACGCCCGCACCGGGACGCTCAAGTGGAAAATAGATACGCTGATCGGACGGCAGGAGCGCAAGCCCTACACGCTGACCGGCGCGCCGCTTCTGGCCGGCGACGCCATCGTCGTCGGCAACTCTGGTGCCGATTTCGCGGGCGTACGCGGCTATGTCACGGCGTACGACCTGAGGACCGGCGCACAGCGCTGGCGCTTCTTTACCGTGCCGCGCAATCCAGCCGAAGGCCCGCAGGATCAGCCGCACCTCGAGGCGGCGGCGAAGACCTGGAGTCCCAAGCATCGCTGGGACGCGGGCTCGGGCGGCACGGTCTGGGACGGAATGGCCTACGATCCCGCGCTCAAGCTGGTCTACATAGGCACGGGCAACGCCGCGCCCTACAACAGTCACCTCGACGGCACCAAGGTCGGTGACGAGCTTTACGCGGCATCGATACTCGCGATCCATGCCGACGATGGCACGCTCGCCTGGTACTACCAGACCGTTCCGCAGGACCGCTGGGACTTTGATTCGACGCAAAAGCTCGTGCTCGCGCAGGTCACGCTCGCCGACAAGCCGCGCAAGGTCGTGATGCAGGCTGCCAAGAACGGTTTCTACTACGTGCTCGATCGGGCCACGGGCGAGCTACTGTCGGCGAATAATTTTGCGGTCGTGACCTGGACTCGCGGCATCGATTCGAAGACCGGGCGCCCAATCGTCGATCCAGGTGCCAACTACGACAAGGGCCCAGCCCTCGTCTTTCCGTCCGAGGCCGGCGCGCACAGCTGGCAGCCCATGGCCTATGACGCAGCGCGCGGACTGACCTTCATCCCCGTTATCGAGTCGGGCAACATCCTCGTGGAAACGTCCAGGCGCCGCGCCGGTCTGGTCGAGGGTCAGTTCACGACGCCGGCATTCCCACCCGAGGCCTACGATCCGAAGACCATGAAAAGCCTCTACGGCGATCTGCCGGCGATGGCAACGCTTAGCAAGGGTTTCAACAACGACACGGCCTCGCGTGGCTTTCTGCGTGCCTGGAGCGTCAAACAGCACCGGGTCGTGTGGGAGGCGCCGACTGCCACGAGCTGGGACGGCGGCGTCATGGCCACGGCGTCTGGCATCGTCTTCCAGGGCGATGCCAACGGCTACCTCAACGCCTACGCGGCCGACAGCGGCGTGAAGCTCGCGGCGATCAACTTAGGCTCGTCGATGATGGCCGCACCGATTACCTATCGGGTGAACGGCACGCAGTACGTCGCGATCATTGCTGGCTATGGCGGCGGTGCGGTGATCACGGGATCGCCCTTCGACCCGGCCTCGGCAGCAGATCGCTACGGCAACGACGGGCGCGTGATCGCACTCAAACTTGACGGCCCGACTCCGCCCGTACCGCCCGCGTACCAGGCTCCTGCCTGGCCGGAACTGCCGGCGCGGCCGGCTGACGCGGCGCAGGTAGCCGCGGGCGAGACTCTTTACAATCGTTACTGCTCGCGCTGCCACGCGTTCGGCCACAGCATCCTGCCGGATCTTCGACGGATGTCACCCGCCACTCACGGCCTGTTCGACAGCATTGTGCTCGAGGGTGCCTACGCCCCGAAGGGCATGGGGCGCTTCAACGACGTGCTTACGCCCGCCGACGCCGCTGCGATCCACGCCTACATTACCGACCAGGCCTGGGCTGCCAGGATCGCCGGCTCCGCACATTGAAAGTCATCGGTGAAGCGAAAGTGACCAACGTTGATGGGC
This sequence comes from Steroidobacteraceae bacterium, assembly GCA_036262215.1. GTDB lineage: Bacteria > Pseudomonadota > Gammaproteobacteria > Steroidobacterales > Steroidobacteraceae > FEN-1191. Next base: position 4,416 of record DATAJH010000168.1, on the reverse strand, counting down.
TTGGAGTGGGCACACACCAACGCGTGGTAGTGCAGCCGGCGACATTATCCGAACGGATGAAGGCCAGATTCGGCTAGCGATGCGGCCCAGGTGCGCACGCGCAGTCGATCGACGATGAGGTTGAAAGTGACCCCAAGACAACTGACAGCGGTCATCCGCCGAAAAACACCCTTGCACGAGGGATTCCTTCGGCTCTACCAGTATGAATTCGACGTCGAGCAATACGGCGGAGGGATCAGGCGCACCTCGTGGGAAGTGATGGAGCGCGGCAATGCGGTCGCCGTGCTCGGCCACGACCCGGGCCGCGATGAGATCGTTCTGGTAAACGAGTTTCGTCCTGGCGTAATCGTGGCCGGTGACTACCCGTATCGGGACAACCTCGTGGCCGGCGCCATTGAAAACAATGAGACAGCGCTGCAGGCCGCTGTTCGAGAAATGCAGGAAGAGGCCGGTCTTGTTCTGAGTAATCCAGTGCTCATTCATCCCGGCGCCTACGTCAGCTCAGGGGGCACATCCGAGAAAATTTCCATCGTGTACGGCACTGTGGACACCGGTCGCGCAGGCGGCGTTCATGGCAATGCAACAGAGCAGGAGGACATTCTGACCGTTGTTCTGCCAGCCAAAGTGTTTATCGACCGCGTGCGCAGCGGTGACATCAACGATCTCAAGACGCTCGTCGCGGGCTACTGGTTCGCCGAGCGCCAGGCTGAAAGCAAGTTCTGAAGCCGTCGTTCGACACCCCCCGCCGGTTTGTTGCCAACCCAGGTGGGTTCCACGAATATCACGGCGTTGCAGTAAGGAAGCGCGCGAGGCCTTGGCGAAGCAGAAGTCTTGATTGGACTTCCTGGAAGCGTGGATCTCGCTAGCGCCACCGACCGGCCAATACACGACATGCGGGAGGTTGCAATCTCATTACCGATCCGGCCGTTAAAGCCAAACTCTGTTTTCGATTTAATATCAAACGGACGACACGCAAGCTAGCCGCGACCCTACGAAAGGATGCTCATGATTGCCCGACACTGGAAGGGATGGACCGAGGTCCGCAACGCCGATGCTTATGAAACTCTGCTTAAGTCCAAGGTGCTTCCCGATCTGAAACGTGTTGCAGGGTACCGTGGCGGCTACATTCTGCGCAGCGAGGGCGCTAATGAAGTCGAATTTGTCGTGATGAATTTCTTTGAATCTATTGAGGCTATCCGCTCGTTTGCCGGGGACGACTATTCCACTCCAGTGTTCGAGCCGGAGGCACGATTGCTGCTGTCACGAGTCGAGCCGATTGCCCGACACTACGAGGTGCGCGCGAGTACCGTTAGCTCGCTGAAATGAGGTGTGGTGTGTCCCGCGGATTCGTTCGCTGCCTGATCAGCTCTTCTGCTTTGCCGCCGCCTCGCGCACTTCCTTCAGCTGCTTCCAGTTGGGGGCGTACTTGAGCGCCGTATCGTATTTAGCGAGCGCGTCTTTGATCTTGCCCTGCTTCACCAGTACATCACCCCAGGCTTTGAGCGGATCGGCCCAATGCGGGCCCTTCTGGTTGGCATCCTTGAATTTCGCCACCGCGCCGTCGAGATCGCCATGCCTGGCGAGCGCGACGCCCCACGAGTAGTAACCTGAAGGAATGCTGGGGCCAAGATTGACGGCTTTGGCATACCACTGCTGCGCAGCCGCCCAGTCGCCGCGCAAATCCTGTACGTCGCCGCGGAATCGGTAGCAATCGACGTACGCGAGTTTGCCCACGGCATTGAGCGCCGCGTCGGCCTTGGCCGACTGGCCCGTTTTCTGGTACGTCAGCGCCGCAAAGCAGATGCTGTTTGGATTGGCGGTCGAGACGGTCGGGTTGGTATACGCCACCGCAAAGGCATCCCACTCCCTGGCCGCCGCCTTCAAGTCTCCGGTTTCCTCGGCGAGCAATGCCTGATCCTGCGCCGCGGCCGCGACGTCGGGCGCGTTCTTTTCATCGATGGGAGTGGTTTTAAGCCGCAGCGTCGCCGCCTCCACGTCGTGCATCAGCAACTCAGTCTGCGCGACGGCGAGATTTTCTGCCCCCGAGGCCAGGGTCTCCGATCCGATGCCGCCGTGGGCTTCCATATCGGCGATTCCTTCCGCTCTTGTGGCCGGCAGGTCCCAGCTGATCGAGTCGTAGTTCTGAAACATCTCCTCAGGCGCCCGTCCGGGCCGGCCGCCCGCCGCTTTCAGCAGCTGCCGACCCACCTGCACCACGCCTTCCTCGTCGCCCAGACCCGCAAGTCCGAACATGATGTTGTTATACGCGGCCCAGTAATCGGGCTTCAGGCGCAGCGCCTCGCGCCACATCGGCAGCGCCTCCGCCATCGCTCCATCGCCGCCCTTGGCGCTGATGGCGTTGGCCCAGTAATTGAGCACATAGGGCCGTTCTTTCGGAGCCACCGTGGTGTAGGCGCCTTGGGCAAAGCGGATTGCCTCGTCGTTGCGATCGTTATTGGTCAGGTACGCCGCCCACAGCCCGGGCTGCGACTGGCTGAAGACGTACTCACCGGCCTGCGTCAGCAGCTTGTCCGGTGCTACGGTTTCGCCGGTAAAGGTCTTGGGCAGGATCCCGGTGCCGCGCACGGTGAGCGCCAGACCGGTCGCGGTCTTCACCAGATCCCCCTGGATGTGCTGGTCGTGGCCAAAGCGGGTCTTGATGGTGCGCTCGAGCTGACCGATCGAGATACCGGTCTCTGGGACGTCGATCGAGATCTCGTTGGTCCAGGCGTTGGACAGATTGCGGTGCTCGATATTGGCCCGGCTCGCCGCCTGGATCCGCGTCAGCACGTCCAGCAACCCGGCGGCGAGTACCTGGCCGCTGAGCCCGTCCGCCGCGAGAGAGGGTGGAGCGCTGAAGGGATCGATGACGACGCTGCGTGACTGAACCCCTTCGTAAATAACGATGGCCAGACCAACACCAATGACGGTCGCAAACAGCGCGAAGAACACCTGGAATCCGGTGCGCAACCGCAGCGCGAGCAGCCTTGGCCGCCATTCGGCCTTGAAGAACTCGTGCTCGGTCTCGACGCTGTTGCGTTGCGCCTGTAAAAGTTGCGTCTGCGCCCGAAACATCGCGGCCGTTTCGGCCGTCGCTTCAGGACTCTGATTTGCAAGGTTGGCGGCAACAGCGGCGACTATGGGTTCGGTGCCACCCCTGGTCTGGTCTACCTTTTCTTCTTCGCCCCCGAGTACTCCGTCGAGCAGGCCTTGCGCCATGTTCGTCTCCATCTGGCTTATCGGCTATGTTCCGGGATGCTATCTGTATTGGCAACCATGGCTCGGCAGGCGTGCAGGAATCGTCATGCAGCAGATCTATACGATTGGTCATTCCTCTCAATCCATGGAGGCATTCATTGCGCAGTTGCTGCGCCACGATGTCGAGGTCGTGGCGGATGTGCGATCGCAACCGTACAGTGCACGATTCCCGCATTTCTCCAGAGAGCCCGCGCTGGCCAGTCTTAAGGCAGCGGGTATTCGTTATGTGTTTCTGGGCCGGGAACTCGGCGCACGGCGCGAGGAGCCGGAGTGTTACGTCGACGGCCGTGCCGTCTACGACAGGATCGCGAAGTTGCCAGCCTTCGCGGCGGGTATCGAGCGCGTTCTGGCCGGCGCTCAAAGCTATCGCGTCGCCCTGATGTGCGCTGAAGCGGATCCATTGACCTGCCATCGCACAATTTTGGTGTGTCATGAGCTGAAGAAGTACCCACTGTCGATAACACATATCCGTCACGACGGTGCCCTGGAGGATCATGCGCAGGCAGAGCGGCGTCTGGTCGAGGAAGAACTCGGCAGCCCGGAGCAGGCCGACATGTTCGTGACAGCGCACGGCTTCCAGGAAATTCTCGAGCAGGCCTATGCCAGACGTGCCGGCAACATCGCCTACCGGCAGCACGAGCGATAATTTCAATCGGCGCCGCAGTCGGGGGTTCGAAACGCCCCTGGGCTGCGAAGCAGCCTCGGCAGTCAGGGCTGAGCGTTGATGCCCTTAACTTGACTGTGGATGCGACTTTGCATCAGCTCCGATGCTCGAAGTCCGCGCAGTGCGACGTCGCTTCCAGGTATCGATCGTGCCGCCGGCAGATGCCGTCCGTTGCGCGCACCGAAGCATGGCCCGATCCGAGGCTGCGCATGCCCGGCATCTGCGATTCAATTTCATGCGGCGACTGGCAGAAGTACCGACAGCTGCCGCAGCTCTCCTCGGCTATCGCCGCAACGCGCGCCGCATTCAGTCTCATTGGCCGAACCGGGTCCAGAAGCCGACGAACACCTGGGTGGACAACAGGTAGCCCAGCACGATGTTGACTGCGACCCCAGCGGTGAAGGCATAGAACGGTTTGGCGCCGACGCTGAAAAACTCGCGAACGCGCGTGGTCAGGCCGATCGCCAGGAAGGTGAAGGTGAAGGCCCACACAC
>DATAJH010000167.1:0-2094 GCA_036262215.1 Steroidobacteraceae bacterium | reverse complement strand
CCGCGGGTGTAATTGATGCTCTGCTGCAGGGCGACGGCCTGGCTCATCGCGATGGCGCCTTCCATTGCCCCTCCGCCGGCACCGCTGGCGGCACCGATGAGGATTGCGGCCAGCATCGCGGCGGTCGAGGCGAGCGACATGCGGGTCTGGGCCAGATAGCCGCGGGCGATATGGCGTTGCACCACGTGGCCGGTCTCGTGCGCTATGACGGCGGCGAGCTGCGACTCGTTATCGGTCAGCAGGATCAGCCCGCTATTGATGCAGACGAAGCCGCCGAAGGTCGCGAAGGCGTTGATCACCGGTTCGCGCAGTACAGAATATGTAAAATTCTGACCTTCGTCGTGCGCCTGGGAGGCGAGCCGCATGCCCAGCTGCTGGATGTAGTCGGTGGCCTCGGCGTCCTCGAGGATCATGTTCTGATCGCGCATCTCGCGCATCGCCATGCGGCCGACTTCATACTCGTCGGCCTTGCTGATCATGGCGTTGGCGGGCCCACCCAGGTCCGGCAGGTTACTGCCGATGGATGCGGTGCTGGGGGTGAAGCTGGCATTGGCCGCGGAGTCGGCGGCCGCGGCCCAGGAGGCCGTGGCAGTCAACAGACAACCGAGCAGGGCGGCGTAGGTGCGGGGCATAAGTGCTAGGGACATCAATACTTTGTACTTTACTTCGACCCTGTCGCCGGCGCCAAGGTTCCGCGCCAGCCTTGCGCTGCGGTCGCTACAGGGCCTCGGAGGCGAAATCCGCGAGCCGCGAGCGCTCGCCACGCACCAGCGTGATATGCCCGGAGTACGGCCAGCCCTGGAAACGGTTGACAACGTAGGTGAGGCCACAGGTGGTTTCGGTCAGGTAAGGGGTATCGATCTGGGCGATATTGCCCAGGCACACCAGCTTGCTGCCCGGCCCGGCGCGCGTCACCAGCGCCTTCATCTGCTTGGGAGTCAGATTCTGCGCCTCGTCGAGGATGATGAAACGATTGAGGAATGTGCGGCCGCGCATGAAATTGAGCGACCGGATCTTGATGCGATTGCGCAGCAGATCGTTGGTGGCTGCCCGGCCCCAGTTGCCGCCTTCATCGCTGCGCGTGAGCACCTCCAGGTTGTCCATCAGTGCGCCCATCCACGGTTCCATCTTCTCCTCTTCAGTGCCGGGCAGGAAACCGATGTCCTCGCCCAGCGGCACGGTCACGCGCGTCATGATGATTTCCACGAAGCGGTTGCGCTCCAGGGTCTGTGCCAGCCCGGCGGCCAGCGCCAGCAGCGTCTTGCCGCTACCAGCCGGACCTAGCAGCGTGACGAAATCGATCTCCGGATCCATCAGCAGATTGAGCGCGAAGTTCTGCTCGCGGTTACGTGCGCTGATGCCCCAGACGCTGTGGCGTTCGCTGCGAAAATCGCGCGCCAGCTCCAGCGTGGCCGCCTCGCCGTTGACGCCGCGCACGATGGCTTCGATGCCCTGCGGGCCGGCTTCATAGACGAATACGTTGGGACGCCATGAGCCGGCCGCCGGCCCGTTGACCTGGTACCAGGTGCGCTCGCCTTCCTTCCAGGAGCGCATGTCCTTGCCGTGCCGCTCCCAGAAATCCTCCGGCAGTGCCTCGACTCCGGTATAGAGCACGTCGGCGTCTTCGATGGTCTTGTCGCTGTAGTAATCCTCGGCGTGCACACCGACGATGGCCGCCTTGATGCGCAGGTTGATGTCCTTCGACACCAGCGCGACGCGTGCCCGCGGCTCCTGGCGCTGCAGCGACAGCGTCTGCCCCAGTATCAGGTTGTCGACGCCGACCCCTGGCAGGCCCACCGGCAGGCCGCCGGCGAGTTCGCGGGTCTGGAAGAACAGCCGGCCGGCGGGCGGTTTCTTGCCGTGGTTGCCGCTATAGGCGGAGGGGATGATCAGGCCAGCATCGATGTGCTCCTTGGTGACGCCGCGCATCATGTCATCGAGAAAGCGGCTGACCTGGCGCGCATTGCGCGATGCCTCCGACAGCCCCTTCTTGTTGGCGTCCAGCTCTTCCAGCACTACCATCGGCAGGTAGATATCGTGCTCCTCAAAGCGAAAGATCGCGGTCGGATCGTGCATCAGTACATTGGTATCGAG
>DATAJH010000166.1:0-13945 GCA_036262215.1 Steroidobacteraceae bacterium | reverse complement strand
GCCATCGCGGTGGCGGCGCACTTCCTCCAGCACCAGATCGATGGCGGCGCGCGCCATGGCGGCCACCGGCTGGTGAATCGTGGTCAGCGCCGGCCAAACACTGGCCGCGATGGGCGTGTCGTCGAAGCCGGCGATCGACAGATCCTCCGGCACCTGGAAGCCGATGCGGTGCGCCAGCGACACCGCGGCCGCGGCCATGTCGTCATTGGCGGCAAAGATCGCGGTCGGATAGGGCTCATCGGCTAGCAGCCGCTCCGCCGCCTCCAGCCCCGAGCGATAGGTGAAATAGCCCTGTTCCAGGCGCACGGCATCGGATGCAATGCCGGCCGCCGCCAGCGCTGCGAGAAAGCCCTGCTGGCGCTGCTGGCTGACTACGTGATCCGGGTGGCCCTTGATGAAGCCGAAGTGGCGGTGACCGAGCGACAGCAGGTATTCGGTCAGATCGCGCGCCGCGGCCTCATTGTCGATACGGATGGTCGCCATCCGCTCCGACGAGTGGCCCGAGGCTACCGCCACCGCCACGATGCCGGCCTGTTGCACCTCGGCCAGGACGCGTTCGGCCTCGCACAACGGCGGCGTCAGGATCAGGCCGTCGATGCCGGCCTTCAGCAGCTTGCCAAGCGCCGCGGCCGCCATCTCGCTCTCACCGCAGCGCTCGACCAGCACCTGCGCGCCGGTGCGGCTGCTCTCGTCGAGCGCGCCGAGCATGAACTCGCCCAGATAGCCGGTCGAGGGATTGTCGTACAGCAGGCCGATGCGGCACGGCACCGAGCCGGCGAGGCTGCGTGCCGCGGGGCTGGGCGCGTAGTTGAGCGTGCGGATCGCGGCATGCACCAGTTCGCGCGTCTCCGGCTTGACATTGCTCTCGCGGTTGATGACGCGCGACACCGTCATCGGCGAGACGCCGACATGCGCCGCCACGTCGCGTATCGTCACGCTCTGATTCGACCTTCGCCGCTGCCGCTCCGTCGCCATCGCATATCCTTGCGGTTATGGTACCGCCTAGAAATTTAATCCGGCAATCGATCGTTGCCCTGCTGTGGTGTGCAGCCATGATACCGGCGCTTGAGGCCGCGTCGGTCGATGCGGGACCCGGTGTGGCACAGCCGGCTCGCTGGCCGCATGCGCGCAGCGTCGGCCTGCTCGATCCGGCCACCGAGAGCATGGTGACCGGGCTCATGAACCGGATGAGCCTGGAGGAAAAAGTCGGCCAGATCATCCAGGCGGATATCGGCCACATCACACCCGAGGATCTGCGCCGCTATCCGCTCGGCGCGGTGCTCGCCGGCGGGGAATCCGCACCCGGTGGCGGCCTCGATCGTACCCCTGGCGCCTGGCTGGCGCTGGCGCGCGCTTTGCGTGCCGCCTCGATCGAAGCTCGGCCAGGGCACACGCCGATACCGATCCTGTTCGGAACCGATGCGGTGCATGGCAATAACGCTGTGCGGGGCGCCACCATCTTCCCGCATAACATCGGGCTCGGCGCGGCACACGATCCAGACCTGGTCGGGCGTATCGGCGCCGCCACGGCGCAGGAAATGGCGGTGGTGGGGTTCGACTGGGCGTTCGCGCCGGCGCTGTCGGTGCCGCAGGACCTGCGCTGGGGCCGCAGCTATGAGGGCTATTCGCAGGATCCGGTGCTGGTGGGGCGCTACGCAGGTGAAATGGTGCGCGGACTGCAGGGCGCAGCGGACGGCATGCACGCCGTGCAGAGCGGACACGTGGCTGCCACGGCCAAGCATTTTCTGGGAGACGGCGGTACCCGCGACGGCATCGATCAGGGCGATACCGAGGCCAGCGAGCCGGAGTTGATCCGCGTGCATGCGCAGGGCTATGTGTCGGCGATCGACGCTGGTGTGATGACGGTGATGGCGTCGTACTCGAGCTGGCAGGGGCGCAAAGTGCATGCCAATGCCAGCCTGGTGAGCGGCGTGCTCAAGGGCCGCCTTGGCTTTGACGGTTTCGTCGTCGGCGACTGGAACGGTCACGGCCAGATCCCCGGCTGCACCGATAGCAACTGCGCGGCCGCCCTGTTGGCCGGTATCGACATGTTCATGGCGCCCGAGCGCTGGAAAGAGTTGTTCGACAATACGCTGGCACAGCTGCGTGCGGGGGTTATTCCGCCGGCGCGCCTGGATGACGCGGTGCGCCGCATCCTGCGCGTCAAGGCGAAGCTGGGCTTGTTCGAGCCCGCCAGGCCCTGGGAGGGGCGCTCCGGGGTGCTGGCTTCGAGCTCGCACCGCATGCTCGCGCGTACCGCAGTACGCGAGTCGCTGGTGCTGCTGAAAAACGCTGCCGCGGTGCTGCCGATCCGTGCCACGGCACAGGTGCTGGTCGCGGGCGATGGCGCCGACGATATCGGCCGCCAGTGCGGCGGCTGGACGCTGGGCTGGCAGGGCGGCGCTCACCGCAACGGCGATTTTCCCCAGGGCGAGTCGATCTACGCCGGCCTGCGCGCGGCACTCGAGGCGGGCGGCGGCAGCGCGCAGCTCAGCATCGATGGCAGCTACCGCGGAAGGCCCGACGTCGCGATCGTGGTGTTCGGCGAACAGCCGTACGCGGAAGGGGCCGGTGATCTGCACTCGATCGAATACCAGGCCGGAGAGCGGCGCGATCTGAAATTGCTGCGCCGGCTGCGTGCCCAGCATATTCCGCTGGTGTCGGTATTCCTGTCGGGCCGGCCGCTGGCGATGGACGCCGAGATCGATACTTCGGATGCGTTCGTGGCGGCCTGGCTTCCCGGCTCCGAGGGCGGGGGAATCGCCGACTTGTTGATTGGCGATGCGCGCGGAGCGGCGCGGCATGATTTCACCGGCGCGCTGTCGTTCGCCTGGCCGGCTAGCGCGCCGCCCGATGCAAGGTTCGCGCTCGGCTATGGGCTTCGTTATGCCGCTGCGGAGTAAAGTGCCGGAGCTAATGATGTGATGCCGTGCTTCCGAAAGGCGCCGTAACCTACTAGAAATTATTGGATACTTGATGGTCGCATCGACAATCTGGCGGCACTGCCGCCGCGCTACCGGATGTAATACAGCTGGAACGATTTGCCGACCCGTTGCACTGGCTGGTAACGCTGCAGCCAGCCGTAGCCGGCCTGGTTTTCCTGCAGGGTCAGCAAAGTGATGGCAACCCAGCCGCTGACCGGCTGATTGGGCTTGAGCAGCGTGAACGGTGGCAGTGGCTCGCGCGACAGATCCGCGGTGCCTTGGTACCCGAGCCACAGCTGCCGAACGCCGCGCGCGGCCAGCACCTGCTCCAGACGCCGCAGGTCCTGCCCGCCCCAGTCAAGATCCGAGTCCACCAGAATGCGCTCCGGGTGATTGCCGGCGAGCGGGTTGAAATAGGCCAGATAGTCCGGATAGGCGACGGCCGGGATCGCGATCTGCCACAGTACCAGGCCGGCGATGGCGGCGCGTAGCAGCGGCGCCTGCCAGCGCTCCCAGGCGTTGCAGATCGCGTAGCCGGCGCCGATGGCGAGCAACGGATAGGCGATCAGCACGTGCCGCACGCCGATGTTGATGTGGCTGTAGAGGCAGCAGAACACCAGGATCGAGACGAAGCAGGCTGCCGGAGCCATTATATAAACGTTGGCCTCGCGCCAGCCGCGCAGCGCCAGCAGCGCGAGCCCGGTGAGTCCGAGCAGCAGCAGGGGTAGTGGCGTCTTGAGGGTCAGTGCCACCGGATAGAAATACCACCAGCCGTTGAGGTCCGTTCGACCAAACAGGTACGACAGATGACCGTGCTCGTTGTGCCACTCGACGCCGAGAAAATTGGTCGGAAGCATCTGCATGCCCAGCGGCAGGCGCACACGCGCCGCGAATCGGTAGGCCAGATCGTGCAGCAAGCCGTGATGCCCGGAGAGAAAATCGAGCGCCGGGCTGGGCGCCAGATCCGGAGTCGTCAGGTAGACCAGCGTCGGTCCATAGACCCCGATCATGACCAGGCCCGCCAGCAGCAGCGCCAGTGCCGCGCTGCCGAGACGCCGCTGCGCCATCCAGGCCAGCGGCGCACGGCGGGCGAATATCAAGCGCAGTGCGACCAGGGTCAGCGCCGCCACGCCGATGAAAGGTACCGCCGACATTTTGGTCGCAACCGCCAGTCCTGCCGCCAGACCGAAGCGCAGCCCAGACGCCACGCCCGGCGCCTCAAACCAGCGCAACAGCAGGTACAGTGCCAGCATCGTCATGGCGGTGACCGGCACGTCGAGCGCGACTACGGCGGCGTGGCCCAGGATGACCGGCGTGCTCACCAGGAACAACAGCGTCACCAGCGCCGCGGCCTCGCCATACCAGCGCCGCACCCACAGCCAGCTGGCCGCCAGCAGCGCCAGCAGAAATGGCAGCATGCCGAGCCGCGCCAGCGTCAATAGCCGGTCGTAACTGGCCGGGGAGTTGTACAGCAGGTCGCGGCCTTCGGCCTCGCCGATCGGTATCGGCTCGCCATGGAATCGTGCGCCCGCCAGGTACGGACCGATGGCAGCGGCCAGGCGCGCCAGCGGTGGATGCTGAGTGTCGTAGCGATACTCGCCGCGATCGATCAGCACCAGGCCGGCGGCGATATGCTCGGGCTCATCCCAGAAGTTGCCAAAGTAGTGGTAGGTGCTGATGCACAGGGCGCAGGCCGACACAGCCAGCAGTGCCGCGGCAGCCAGGGACCAGCGTGTCGGCCAGCGCATCGGTGTAGACCCAAAAGTTCGAATGCGGGTGGATGAGCGGCCAATTCTGCCCTGCGGCGCCTGATTGCGGTGCGCGATCTGGCAATATTGCGGGAATGGGGCGCGCTGCAGTAGTGTGCCGAAGTTTTTTCCCCGCCACGGCCAGCAGGCGCAGGTGCCGCCGGAATGCCCGATGACTACGACTGACGCCCAGGCTTGGGCGGTGCATAAGTTTGGCGGCTCGAGTGTCGCCGATGCGCTCTGTTTCGAACGCGTCGCCGACATCGTCGAGTCGCAGATGGCCACGTCCTCTGGCGGCGCGCGGCAGCCCCGGCCGCGCCTGGCGATCGTGCTGTCCGCCTGCAAAGGCGTGACCGATGCACTGCTTGAACTGGTATCGCTGGCGGAGGCGCAGCAGGCCGACTGGCAACAGCGGCTGGGGCAGCTGCGCGCCCGGCACGCGGCCATCGCCACGGCATTGCTCGATGCGGCCGGCGCCGCCGAATACCTGGCCGCATTCGATCGCGATGTCGCCGATCTGACCGGCGTACTGCAGACCACGAGCATCATGCGCTCAGCCGCGCAGACGGTGCGCGACCTGTGCTCGGGCTATGGGGAGATCTGGTCGACGCAGCTGTTTCGCCGTTATCTGCAGCGGCGCGACGTGCGCGCCGGCGTGCATTGGCTGGATGCGCGGCGCTGCGTTACGGTGGAGTGGGGTCCGCTCGGCCCTGCGGTGCAGTGGCAGGAATCGAAGCTCAAGCTGCAGGCGCTGCTGCCGCCCCAGGCGCCCGCGACGCTGGTGATCACCGGCTTCATCGCCAGCGATCCGCGCGAAGTTCAGACCACGCTCGGCCGCAACGGCAGCGATTTTTCCGCCTCGATCTTCGGCGCGCTGCTGGATGCGGCGCAGATCCACATCTGGACCGACGTCGACGGCGTGCTGTCGGCCGATCCGCGCCGCGTACCCGACGCGCAGGTCATCGATTCGCTGTCGTACAACGAGGCCATGGAGCTGGCCTACTTCGGCGCCAAGGTCATTCATCCGCAGACCATGGCGCCGGCCGTGGGGCGCGACATTCCGATCTGGATTCGCAACACCTTCGCGCCCGATAAGCCCGGTACGCTGATTTGCGCGCGACCCAACTCGACCCTGCCGGTCAAAGGCATCACCAGCATCGAGGACGTCGCGCTGGTCAATCTCGAGGGCGCCGGCATGATCGGCGTGCCGGGCACGGCGCATCGCCTGTTCGGGGCGCTGCGCGAGGAAGGCATCTCGGTGATCCTGATCTCGCAGGGCAGCTCCGAGCATTCGATCTGCTGCGCGATCCCGCAGGCGCAGGCGGCGCGTGCCAAGAGCGTGCTGCAAGCCGCGTTCGCGCGCGAGCTGGCCGAAGGCCAGATTCAAAACGTCGACGTGACACCGGATCTGGCCATTCTGGCGGTGGTCGGCGATGGCATGGCCGGCATGCCCGGCGCCGCGGGCAAGGTGTTTGGCGCCCTGGGCAATGCGCACATCAACGTGCGTGCCATCGCGCAGGGCGCTTCGGAGCGCAACATCTCGGTGGTGGTGGACGGCAGGAACGCGACGCGGGCACTGCGGGCGACGCACGCGAGCTTCTACCTGTCGCCGCATACCCTGTCGATCGGCGTCATCGGTCCGGGTACCGTGGGTCGGGTGCTGCTCGATCAGCTTGCCAGCCAGCGTGAGCGGCTGGCGCGTGAGTTCAAGATCGATCTGCGGGTGCGCGGCATTCTGCGCGCCCGCCACATGCGACTGGCCGATTTCGGACTGGAACTGTCGCGCTGGCGCGAGGAGTTGGAGCAGCATGCGCAGCCGGCGGATCTGACGCGCTTCGTCGAGCATGTACGCGTGGACTATCTGCCGCATACGGTGCTGATCGACTGCAGCGCCGACGCCGACGTCGCCCTGCATTATCGCGACTGGCTGGCGGCGGGCATTCATATCGTGACGCCGAACAAGAAGGCCAATAGCGGCACACTGGCCTACTACGAGAGCCTCAAGCTCGCGCGCCGCGAGAGCGGCGCGAATTACCTGTACGAGACCACGGTCGGTGCCGGCCTGCCGGTGATCCAGACGCTGCGCGACCTGCGCGAAACCGGCGATGAGATCGCGCGCATCGAAGGTATTTTCTCCGGCACGCTCGCCTACCTGTTCAATGTCTATGACGGCACCACGCCGTTCTCGGCCATCGTGCGCGAGGCCAAACAGCGCGGCTACACCGAGCCCGATCCGCGCGATGACCTGTCAGGCACCGATGTCGCGCGCAAACTGATCATCCTGGGACGCGAGATGGGCCTGCCGCTCGAGATGAGCGATGTGGAAATCGCCAGTCTGGTGCCGCAGGAGCTGGTTGCCGGCAGCAGCGAGGAGTTTCTGGCGGCCCTGCCGCGCTATGACCTGCCGATGAAGCAGCGTTATGAGGAAGCACGCTCGCGCGGCAAGGTGCTGCGCTACGTCGGTGCGGTCTCGGCCAATGGCCGCGCCACCGTGGGCCTGGTCGAGCTCGAAGCGCGCCACGCGTTCGCCAACATCGCACTGACCGACAACGTGGTGCGCTTCGCCACCGCGCGCTACTGCGATAATCCGCTGATCGTGCAGGGACCGGGCGCAGGTCCTGCGGTGACCGCGGGCGGAGTGTTCGCCGATCTGCTGCGCCTGACCACCTATCTGGGAGCACGCCTGTGAGCCGCGCCGCCGCAGCGCCGGGCCGCAGTGTCGCCACCGCCTTTGCGCCCGCATCGGTCGGTAACGTCGCCATTGGATTCGATATTCTCGGCTTTTCGGTCGCTGCAATCGGCGATCGCGTGACAGTGCGGCGCACCGCGGCGCCCGGCGTGACGATCAAGGCCGTCCGCGGCGTGGTGCAGGATCTGCCGCTCGAGGCGGCGAAGAACACTGCCGGCCGCGCGGTCATGGCGCTGCACGATGCGCAGCCGCCGGGTTTCGGCTTCGAGCTGGAGATCGACAAGGGCATTCCGCTGGCTTCCGGCCTGGGCGGTTCGGCAGCCTCGGCGGTAGCCGCGGTGGTCGCGGCCAACGCGCTGCTGCCGCAACCGCGCACGCAACTGGAGCTGCTGCAATACGCCATGCAGGGTGAGGCGGTGGCCAGCGGTTCGATGCACGTGGACAATATTGCACCGTCGCTGTACGGCGGCCTGGTGCTCACGGTGGGCATCGACCATCCCCGGGTGAAGCAGATTCCGGTGCCGGGCGCGATCCGCGCCGTCATCGTGCATCCGCATATGTTCCTGTCAACGCGCCAGGCGCGCGCTATCCTCAAGGGCAGTGTCGAGATGGCGGATTTTGTGTGGCAAACGGCCAATCTTGCCGGTTTCATCTCCGGCTGCTACACCAATGATCTGGATATGCTGCGCGAATCTTTCGAGGACGTCGTGATCGAGCGGCAACGCGCCGCGCTGATCCCCGGTTTTGGCGAGGTACGTCGCGCGGCACTGTCCGCCGGGGCGCTCGGCTGCTCCATTTCGGGGGCCGGGCCCACGGTGTTCGCGTGGTGCCTCGCGCACCACGCGCAGGCGGTGCGTGAAGCCATGGTGCTCGAGTTCTCGCAGCATGGTCTGCAAAGCGACCATTGGGTCATCGCGCTTGAAGCCTCCGGCGCCCACGTCATCGGCTGATGTTATTCGCCAGCACACGCAACCCGCTGCACCGGGCCGGCTTCAGCGCCGCGCTCACGCAGGGCCTGGCCGACGACGGCGGCCTGTATGTGCCGACCGACTGGCCCAAATTGACGCCCGGTTCGGATGCCGATGATCTGCCGGCACTGGCGCTCGAGTTGCTGCGACCGTTCGTGGCCGGCGATGGGCTGGCGGTCGAGCTGGCCGGGATCACCCGCGAGGCGTTTAATTTTCCCGCGCCGCTGCTCACGCTCGGTGACAGCGGATGCCTGGAAGTGCTGGAACTGTTTCATGGTCCGACCGCCGCGTTCAAGGACTTCGGCGCGCGGTTTCTGGCGGCGACGCTGACGCGGGTGCGTCGCGGGGCGAGCCGGCCGCTGAAAATCCTGGTGGCCACGTCGGGTGATACCGGCGGCGCCGTGGCCGCGGCATTTCATAAGCACAGCGGCATCGAAGTCGCGGTGCTGTATCCCAAAGGCCTGGTGTCGCCCACGCAGGAGCAGCAGCTGACATGCTGGGGCGACAATGTGGTCAGTTTGGCGGTGCGCGGGCGTTTCGATGACTGCCAGCGACTGGCGAAGCAGGCGCTCGGCGATCCGACACTGCGCCGGCGCTTCGAGCTGTCGTCCGCCAACAGTATCAACCTCGGCCGGCTGCTGCCGCAGATGGTGTATTACTGGGCCGCAAGCCTGAAGTGCCTGCGCCAGCATGGCGAACCGGCGTCGTTCGTGATTCCGAGCGGCAATCTCGGCAATGCCACCGCCTGTGTCTGGGCACGGCATCTTGGGGCGCGGATCGATTCGATTGTGCTGGCGCACAACGCCAACCGCACCGTGCCGGACTATTTCGAGCAGGGCGTACTGCGGCCACGTGCCAGTGTGGCTACCATGTCTTCGGCCATGGATGTCGGCAATCCAAGCAATCTGGAGCGGCTGGTGGCTCTGTTTCCGGACCCGGCCGCGATGCGTACCGCGTTGCGCGCGGTATCGATCGACGATGAAGCCACGCGCCGGCGGATTCGGGTCGACTACGAGCGCTACGGCCGGGTGTGGTGCCCGCATAGTGCGGTCGCGGCGGAAGCCTATGCGCGGCTTGCGCCGGATGAGCGCGCCCGCGGGCGCTGGGTGCTGGTGGCTACGGCGCATCCGGCCAAGTTTCGTGAGACCATCGAGCCGCTGATTGGCGCTACGCTCACGATGCCGCAGAATCTGGCGCGACTGTTCGATCGGCCCTCGAGCCGCATCGAGATCGAGCCGACGCTGGATGCTCTCAATAGCGCGCTGTAACCTATGGACTCTCTGCCGCCCATCAGTCTGGAATTCGCCGCCACCGCCATCGCCGGCGCCGCGGCGCTTGCCGGCCTGGTGCTGCTATGGCGCTGGATCCGGCGCCGTCGCGTGCGCGCGGCACGCACCTTGGCGGTCACCAACTGCGGCTTTGAGCACTTGCGCGATGTGCTGGTGCCGGACGGCCAGGGCAGCACCCTGCATGTGGATTTTCTGTTGCTGACCGCACGCGGACTGGTGGTGATCGATATGCGCGATGTGCAAGGCAACATCTTCGGCGGCGATCAGATGACCGAGTGGACCGTGATGCAGCGCGCCCTGCGCTATACATTTCCCAACCCGCAGACCGGGCTGTACGATCGAATTGCGGCGGTGCGGGCGCTGGCGCCGGAATTACCGATCGAGGGCCGTGCCGTGTTCACCCCCAGCGGCCGCTTTCCCAAGGGTTTACCGCGTCACACACTGATGCTCGATTCACTGCGGGCGGAATTTCCGGCGTCGGACCGTCAGGCCATGAGCACCATGCTCGAGCGCTGGATGCCGGCCTGGCGAGTGATCCAGAAGTCGGTGACACCCAGCAAGCTTGCCTCGCCGAAGGCGGCGATCTAGCGGGCTTTAGGGCATGGCTGTGCAGCTCACGCGTCCCGGAAAAAGGCGTACGCGACTGGCACCGCATGCGCCGCTGGCCGCCATGGCAGCCGCGCTGCCGCTGCTGGTAATCGCGCTGACACATGCGCAGCAGCCAGCAGCCGATGCCGGTAACCGCAGCGGCGGCCCGGGACTGCATGACAAAGACACCGCGTCGCCGATCAGGCACGTCATCGTGATCATCGGCGAGAATCGAGGCTTCGAC
The DNA here is from genome assembly GCA_036262215.1 of Steroidobacteraceae bacterium. Lineage (GTDB taxonomy): Bacteria > Pseudomonadota > Gammaproteobacteria > Steroidobacterales > Steroidobacteraceae > FEN-1191. The sequence goes on along the minus strand of DATAJH010000166.1, from coordinate 3,495 downwards.
CACGTCTACGCGACCTACATGCCGCGCCCGGGACAACACGTATCGAACCTGCTGTCGCGCGGCATCGTGAACAGCGACGGCACACCGGGGCGCAACCACGCCGCCTCGGCGCAGCGAGCGGCGACCGACACGCGGCGCTACTCGATCAGTCCGGCGAAGGCATTCGCCTATCTGAACGTTCCGCCGCCCGGCACCCATGATGCCCCTGCTGCGCCAAGCGACACCAAGCCGGCGCCGTTTGCGACCATCGGGGCCGCTCGAGCCGCGGAGCACGGACTGGCGGACGATTACTATCCGCTCCTGCTCACCGGCGCCACCGGGCTGCCGGCCGATGTGATCGATACCCGCATTGCAAATTACGAGAATCTGGGACCGGGGGTGTTTCAACTCACGCCCGCGGTCAAGTACGACGACTACACCGCCAGTCCGGTGCATCGCTTCTACCAGATGTGGCAGCAGAGCGATTGCAACGTGGAGCATGCGAGCGCGGCCAATCCAAGTGGCTGCCGCAATGATCTGTTCGCCTGGGTGGAAGTGAGCGTGGGCGAGGGGAGCAACGGCAAGCCGCAGCCATTGCCGGTCACGAATATCTCCACAGGTGAGGGATCGACGGCGCTGGAGTTCTATAACATGCAGCGCGGCGATGCCCCATACCTGAAGGAACTGGCCGATCGTTACACCTTGAGCGACAACATGCATCAGCCGGTGCAGGGCGGCACCGGCGCCAACGAGATCATGTTCGGCTTCGCCGATGCCATCTGGTACAGCGATGGACACGGTCACCCCGCGACGCCGCCTGCCAACCAGATCGAGAATCCAGATCCGCAGGCCGGCACCGACAACTGGTATGACGAGGACGGCTATACCGGCGGCAGCTACAGCGCCTGTGCCGACCTGCGGCAGCCGGGTGTACCCGCGGTGGTCAATTACCTCGAGTCGCTGCCGCGGCCGATCAATCCACGCTGTGAACCGGGGCACTATTATCTGCTGAACAACATGAATCCGCCCTTCAACGCCGACGGCACGCCGGCCAGCCGGTATTCCGCGTTCACCATTCCACCCACGTCGGTGCGCCATATCGGCGACGTGCTGATGCAGGCCGATATCTCGTTCAGCTACTTCGGTGGCGGCTGGAATATCTACCTGACCGATCCGGCGGGCTCCAATCCCTACGACGCCTATTGCATCGTCTGCAATCCGTTTCAATACGCAACCGACATCATGAGCAACCCGAGGCTGCGCCAGGCGCACATTCACGATACCGATGCGTTCTACCAGGACATTGCCGAGGAGACAGTGCCGGCGGTGTCGATCGTCAAGCCGAGCGGTTTTGTCGACGGCCATCCGGCGTCGTCGAAGCTGGACCTGTTCGAGGGGTTCGTTAAGAAGATCCTCGACCAGCTGCAGGCGCATCCGAAGCTGTGGAAGGATACGGCGGTGTTCGTTACCTTTGATGAAGGCGGTGGCTACTACGACTCCGGCTATATCCAGCCGCTCGACTTCTTCGGTGACGGACCGCGCATTCCGCTGTTGATCGTGTCGCCCTACAGCGACGGCGGACTGGTCAATCACGGTTACGCCGATCACGTGTCGATCATCAAATTCATCGAACGCAACTGGCGGCTCAAACCGATCACGGCGCGCAGCCGCGACAACTTCCCGAATCCGATGACGCGCCGCGATAATCCCTATGCACCGACCAACAGCCCGGCGCTGAGTGACCTGTGGGATGCATTCCATTTCTCACCACGTTCGTCGGAGCATTAGTGCGGTGTTGCTGGCCGCGCTGGCCGGCTGTGCTCGCCCGGAGCACGGGGTGGCCGGTCGGTGGCTGCTGTCCTGGCGCGGCCGGATCGGCACCGAGCAGGCCACCGTGCTGCTGCAGCCAAGTGGCCAGGTGCTCGATGGCAGCTTTGGCAGTGCGCGCGGCAGCCTGCCGCTGTCCGGTTCGGTGCATGGTCCGGAGCTGTCGTTCACGGTGATTTTTCCGGGGCCGCCGCCGTATCGAATCCTGTTTTCAGGTGTGGCGCGGGGCGATCGCATCGAGGGCGAGGCGCAGCCTCAGGACACCAACGGCCGAACGTTTGCCGGACATGGCGGCGAAGTGGCGCGCGATTACTACACCTGGAGCGCCACACGCGTGGCACCGTGATCGGTCGCCGTCAGACGGCCGGAAGGTTGCAGTGGGATGAGCCTATAGGGCGCATTTTGTAATTACAAAAAATGCGCCCTATAGGCTCATCCCACTCCCATCGGCGGCCCGACTATTCGCTGCGACCGATCACCGCAAGCTAAGACGGTGCTGCCGGCAGGGTGAAGAACGCGCGCGCGTTCGCGCTGCTGTAGGCGGCGCACTGCTCGAGGCTCTCGTCGCGCGCGGCCGCGACCGCCGCCGCCACATGCGGCAGGTACATCGGCTCATTGCGGCGGCCCTTCGGCTTTGGCGTCAGGTCGCGCGGCAGCAGGTATGGCGCATCGGTCTCCAGCATCAGACGCTCGGCCGGAATGCGCGGTACCAGTGCCTGCAGATGCGCGCCGCGGCGTTCATCGCACAGCCAGCCGGTGATACCGATCGACAATTCGAGTGCCAGATAGTCCTCGAGTTCGCGCTCGGCGGCGGTGAAGCAATGCGCCACCGCGCCGGCGAGTTTGCGGCGGTGCTCGCGCAGCACGGCGACGAAGTCCTGGTGCGCGTCGCGCTGGTGCAGGAATACCGGCTTGCCGCTCTCGGCCGCGAGCTGCAGTTGCCACTCGAAGGCGCGCAGCTGCGCATCGCGCGGCGACAGGTCGCGGTAGTAATCGAGCCCGCATTCGCCGGCGGCCACCACCTGCGGCTGCGCCAGCAACCGGCGCAATTCCGGCAGATCGGCGGTGGTCAGCTGCGCGGCGTGATGCGGATGTATGCCCGCGGTGGCGAACAGCGTGCCCTCATGGCCGCGGGCGAGCTCGATCGCAGCGGCACTGCCCGCCAGGCTGGCGCCGGTCACGATCATCTGCAGCACCCGGTGGCGGCGTGCGCGCTCGATTACCGCCTCGCGGTCGCGGTCGAAACTATCATGGGTCAGGTTGGTGCCGATGTCGATCCACTGCATGGCGCTACTGTAATGCTAGGCGGCGCTGCCTGATATGATCGCAGCTGCATGGCCGGGCAGAACCGTATGTTGCGACAATTGCAGCTCTGGGACGTCGACAGCAGCGAGCACGGCTGGTCGGTGCGCCAAAGTCCGCGCGCGCGTCGCCTCAGCGTACGCGTGTTCCGCAGCGGCGGCGTCGAGATAGTCGTGCCGCCACGCACCCCGCCGCGGCGTGTGAGCGAATTTGTCAGCCAGCATCGCGAATGGATCGAACGGCAGCGCCGACGCGCAGCGCCGGCGCCCGACTGGCCGCTGCCGCCCGAAGGACTGTCGCTGACGGCGATTGGTGAACAATGGCGCTGCACCGCCGCGGCGGGCGCCGGGCCGGTCGGGATGCGCGAGATTGCCGGCTACGAGCTGC
>DATAJH010000165.1:0-10238 GCA_036262215.1 Steroidobacteraceae bacterium | reverse complement strand
ACGTGGCCGCGTCCGTCCATCCAGCGCCAAGAGTCGGGACCGCGACGGAAGCGGAATTCGATCGCATAATCGGTGCCGGTGGCAATTGCCCCCTCCACTGCCTGTTTGAACGGCGCGCGGTCCTGGTCATGCACCAGTTCCAGAAAAGCGGCCTCGGTGCCCGGGAACCCTCCCGCGGGCAGTCCGAACAGCTCCTCTAGCTCATGACTCCACCAGACCTCGTTCGTGGCGAGATCGCACACAAAGGCACCCATGCGCCCGCCCCGCATGGCGAGCAACAGCACCTCCCGGCTCTCGCGCAGTGCCGCGTCGGCACTCATCGTACGGCTGAACTCCCGGCCGTACACCAGGCCGGCGGCTGTGACCATCACCGCTATCACCGCCCCCAGGATCATGAAGACGATGACAAGCAGACGGGTTGCCCAGCGCGAGGCCTGCCCGAGGGTGTACGAGAATGCGTATTCGAGCGGGCGCAGTTGCTCGTTCAGCGATTGCAATCGAGCGACAATTGCTTCAATCCGCGCCGGATCCCGCGATCCCTGGACTGCGGCCTGCAGCTCTACCGCGTTCGACATTATGCGCTCGATCAGGCGATCGGCTTGCGCCCAGATATCGATGGAATTAGCGATGTAAGGCAGATGTCGCAAGTGCACGAATATTGCAGACATCGAGTCGATGTCCGCTGCGTCATTCCTGCCTTCCAGGAACCCGCGTCGAGCGGCCCCGTAGTCCACGGCCGCAGCAGGGCGATCGAGCGCTTCCCGTGCCTTCCGATCACCCAAAGGGACGGCGATCGCCGCCTGGTATGTCTGATAGTCCGACGCGTCCGCCGAGTGCGCGTAGCGCACCAGATAATAGATGGCGTCTTTTTGCGCTTTGGACCACAGACCCTCTCCTCCAACATATGCACGTACGCCCGACAGCGCATACATACTCGCGGCCGCCAGCGTAGTGAGCACCGTGACGGCGATCAGCATCGGCACGATAGCCAGCCACAAGTTGCCGGTACGCAAGTCTTTCATGTTCCGAAAGCTGATTTTCTGGCTAAGCTTCGCTCGCGATTGGCGACCCCGGATCAGGACTCACGGCGGGTTTGAACTGGTCCCCGCCTCCCGATACGGTGCCGTCCAAGGTCAGGCGGAATGATCGTGCAGAGTGAGGGGCTGTTGCATGTTTGCGCTAAGGTGCGCCCGCATCGGTCACCTGTCCAGCAGTTGCCGATTGTTAGGCGTGTGATGAAATCCCTGTGGGCCGCGTGCCGGCAGGCGGCTGCACCGGGTGTGCCACGGCCTTGCTGGGCTTTTTTAGAACTTTAACAGCACCGCCAGCAACCCAGCCACGATGCCTGTCACCAACACGACCAGCGATATCATCGCCAACACGCGAATCGACAGCACTTTTCCCGTCATGGCGAGCGACGGCAGACTGACCGGTGGCAGAGTCATCATCAGGGCCGCGCCAGGCCCGGCGCCAACGCCCAAGGCCAGCATAGCCTGGACGATGGGCACTTCCCCCGCAGTGGGAATGACGAACAGCAGCCCGACCGCCGACATCAGGGCGATCCACCCCAGATCGTTGCCGAGCGCGGGACCCGCGATCGGAAACAGCCAGGCGCGGGTGGCACCCAGAATCAGAACCAGCACCAGGTATTCCGGAATGAGTCCGATCACCAGGCGTGCAAATCGAGTGATCCAGCCCCTGATCGATGGGCTTTCGGGCGCGGATTCGGCGATTGCCTGGCTTAACTGCGTGCGCAGCGCCGCAATGTCATCCGGTCGGGACAGTCGGCTGATCAGATACCCGGTGCCGAATACCAGCGGTATGCCCAACGCGAGGCGCAGGCCCGACCATTTCCAGCCCAGCACGAATCCCATAAATACCAGAGCCGCCGGATTCAGGACGGTGTTACCCAGCCAGAACGCGGTCGCCGCGGCCGCGGACGCGTTCGCACGTCGCAATCCGATCACCACCGGCGCCGCGCAACAGGTGCACATCATGCCGGGAATCGCCAACAGACCGCCCAGCGCCACGCTGCGAAAACTCGCCTGTCCAAGCACCCGTGCAATCCATGCTCTGGGCGCAAATTCCTGCAGCGCGGACCCCAGCAGTAATCCCAGAACCATCGCTTGCCAAATGGCCTTTCCATAGGCCAGGGCGTAGTCGAGCGCCGCCTGCCACGACGGCGCCGGCGGCTGCGCGGCAGTGCCCATCAGCATCGATTTGCCGATGGAATGGTTGGCTGAAGCGAGGAATGCCTTGTGGTAGTACGGCATCCACTTCACATAGAAAAGACCCACGATCGCGACCAGCAGCAGGATCGTAGTGCGCGTGGCCGGCGTCAATCGCCTATCGTAGAGACGCACCGCCGCCACGGGCTCACTCAATCTGTATCTCCATACTGCCGGCAACCATGCGGCCGATTACCGCCGCCCGGGCAAATCCAAGATGCTCGAAGATCGCTTGCACGCCCGGTAATTCTTCCGGGTCGCAGGCAACCAGCAAGCCGCCCGAGGTCTGCGGATCGGTCAGAATCGCCTGGCGGGAAGCGCTCATCGGATTGAGCGCTCGTACCTGTTTGCCATAGGACTGCCAGTTTCGGTTCGAAGCACCGGTCGCAATTCCGGATTCTGCGAGCGCCAATACCCCAGGCAGCAACGGCACCCTGGCCGCCTCGATGAGCGCGCCCAGACCGCTGCCCCGGCACATCTCGAGCAGATGGCCCAGCAATCCAAAACCGGTTACATCCGTCATGGCGTGCACGCCGGCCAGATTCGCAAGCTGCGGGCCGGGCAGATTGAGTTGCGTCGTCGTTTCGATCATCACCCGGTAGCTGGCGTCGTCCAGTAGATCCTTCTTGAAAGCGGCAGACAGGATACCGACGCCGAGCGGCTTGCCCAGGACCAACAGGTCGCCGTCCCGTGCACGGCTGTTGCGTTTGATTTTCTCCGGGTGGATCACTCCGGTGACGGCCAGTCCATAAATGGGTTCCAGGGAATCGATGCTATGTCCACCGGCAATGGGGATGCCGGCTTGTGCGCACACCGACTCGCCGCCGCGCAGGATGTCGCGAATGCAGTCGTGCGGCAGCGCGTTGATCGGCATGCCGACTATGGCCAACGCCAGCAGTGGACGCGCACCCATGGCGTAGATGTCGGACAGGGCATTGGTCGCGGCAATACGCCCGAAGTCGAATGGATCATCGACGATGGGCATAAAAAAATCTGTGGTCGCGACGATGGCTTGCTGGTCGTTCAACCGATACACGGCGGCATCGTCGGCAGTATCCGTGCCCACCAGCAGATCGGCGTAACGCGCGCCCGGCAACGCGCCCTGCAGCAGATCCGCCAGCACCGCTGGGGAAATCTTGCAACCGCAGCCGCCGCCGTGCGAGAGCGACGTCAATCGGGGCCGCGGTTGCGTTGATGGCTGCGCGCTCATGGAACCTCGCATCGCCGGATGGCGGAAGGTAGCAGGAGTCGAACCTACCGGGAAACGATTGACGTCCCCCACCGGGTTTGAAGCCCGGCCGCACCACCGGATGCGCATGCCTTCCGTTGCCGCCGTCAGCGCGTCGCGATGATTACATCAGGTTCGCTTCACGCCAGCTGCTGTCGGCACGCAGCACCCGTCCCCGGGGGGTGCGTCGAGTATAGCCAACGCGGTCGAAGAACTCCAAAACCTGGATGGTACGTTTTCGGCCCAGCCCGATCGAGTCGCGATAGTCGGCGGCCTCGACCAAGCCGTGCTGCTGGTACAGACTGTGCAGCTGCTGAGCCAATGCGCGAATGCTGTCGCGGTGATAAAACAGATCGCGCACTACCTCATAGACTTCACATTGCACTGTGCACTTGCGCAACACCCGTCTGACTTCCTCCTCGTCGGCGGGCACGGCATGCGCGAGCTCTCGTACCCACGGCGGATCGAAACGCCCCGCGGCCAGGGCGATTTGCAGTTTTTGCGCCAGCTCGCGTTCGCGCTCGCTCAAGCTGACCCGGTGTTCCGGAAGGTGCAGCCAGTATTCACTCTGCTGCAGCTGCTGCTGCTGCACGAGTTGGTCGATCAGCGCGCGCCAGACGGGATCGGCAATGGTCGGTGCACTCATGCGCCGCAGACGCCCCCGATCGATCCCCGGCTCGTCGGGGTGTTGTTGATGGAAAGCGTGCAACGCGTCTAGCGCGCGTTGGCCCAGGCCCTGCCAATGCGCATCCAGGATCACCACGCCCTTCCCCGCCGGACCGACGATCAGCGCCTGGGGCGGCAATACGATGCGTTCCGGCGCAACACTGCACAGGCGTACCAGTTGCCGCAAGTCGACGCCGTGTGGGGAATTTTCCAGCAACGGCAAAATGCTCTCACCCAGCAGCAGACGCTGAATGGCGGCCAGGTAGGCCAGCCGTTCGGGGCTGTGCCGACGGCGCGCGGGGGCATCGGGATCGATGACCACTCCCCCACCGACGGTATGGCGCGCCTGGGCGTCGCGTGCGATGAAGAGATCGCCGGCAACCGAACAGAGGGGGCTATCGAACACCAGTTGCGCGCGCGCGCTGCTGCCTGCGCTCAGCTCGTTCGTCTCCAGCAGCACCACACGGGCCACCCGATGCGCGGTGCCGAGATGCACATGCAGCGGCGCCCGATTTGCCAGCGTCGCACTTCCCGATAGCCAGCGCAGCTGCACATCGAGCCGAGTACTGGCATGGAGCGCGCGCGGATCGGCCAACCAGTCACCACGCGTCAGTGCCGTCCGGTCGATGCCGGCCAGATTCAACGCGCAGCGCTGCCCCGCCCGGCCGGATTCGCACTCGCGGTTTTGTGCGTAAATGCTGCGCACCCGTGCCGGCGCGCCGAGCGGCATCACGCTGACCGTATCGCCCACGTGAACGCGTCCCGCCAGCGCCGTGCCGGTGGCCACGGTACCGCGACCCGGCAGAGTAAACACGCGGTCGACGGCGAGGCGAAACAAGCCAGCCTCGGAACGCATCGGCCAGCTCGCCGCGATACCCATCAGATGGGCACACAGTGCGGCCACACCCGGGTCGTCGGCGACCGCGGCATTGAGTGCAAACAGCGGCGCATCGTGCAGCGCCGTGGGGGCCAGCAGGGTTCTTATCTGTGCCGCCACCGCCAGGGATCTCGCCTCCTCCACGCGATCGATTTTGCTGAGCGCCACGGCACCGCAACGCACTCCCAGCAGTTCCAGTATGCTCAGGTGTTCGCGCGTCTGCGGCATCACGCCGTCGTCCGCGGCGACCACCAAAAGCGCGAAATCGATGCCCCCGGCACCGGCTACCATCGTATGCACCAGCCGCTCATGACCCGGGACGTCGATGAATCCTAAGGTCTCGCTGCCGATCACGGGAGCATAGGCATAGCCGAGCTGTATCGAGATACCGCGTTCTTTCTCCTCCTTGAGCCGGTCGGTGTCGATGCCGGTCAAGGCGCGCACCAGGCTGGTCTTGCCGTGGTCGATGTGACCGGCAGTGCCGATGATCATCGGCCGAGCGTACTCCACTGCGCCTGAAATTCGGCTTCATCGCCCCCTTCCAGGCAGCGCAGGTCGAGCCACAGCGCCTTGTCGGCGATGCGCCCGATGACAGGACGCGGTAATGCACGCAGCATGGCCTCGAGCCGAGCAACACCTGCGCGCCTCGCGCCCGATGGCTGAACGCGCAGCCCGAAGCTCGCTAACCGATCGGCCGGCAATGCGCCGCTGCCCACCTGCGAGTTCATCGGCGCCGCCGTGACTTCGAACGCCCCACCCAATGCCGCCTGCACCGCCGGCAGCAAGCGTCTGCTCTGGCTCTCGATCTCGGCCGCGGTGCGCGTCAGCACGTGCAGCACCGGCAGTTTCTCGGCCAGCAACTCCGGCGCGCGGTACAGCGCCAAGACGCCCTCCAGAGCGGCCAGGGTCAGCTTGCCCACACGCAGTGCACGTTTCAGCGGGTTCTTCTTGATGCGCACGATCAGGTCCGCGCGCCCGACGATGATACCGGCCTGCGGTCCTCCCAAAAGCTTGTCGCCGCTGAACGCGACCAGATCGGCGCCGGCGGCGATCGCCTCGCGCACGGTCGGCTCTTTCGGCAGGCCCCAACGCGCCAGATCGACCAGACTGCCGCTGCCCAGGTCCACGATCACTGGCAGGCCGTGCGTGCGCCCAAGCGCAGCAAGCTCGCCGATGCCGACCGAGGAAGTGTATCCGCTGATCGCGTAGTTGCTGGTATGCACCTTCATCAGCAATGCGGTGCGGGCGTTGACGGCATCGGCGTAATCCGAGGCATGCGTGCGATTGGTGGTGCCGACTTCGATCAGCTTTGATCCGGCGCTGCGCATCACGTCCGGGATGCGGAAGGCGCCGCCGATTTCGACCAGTTCGCCGCGCGACACCACGACTTCGCGCCGCCTGGCGATGGTATTGAGCATCAGCAGCACCGCTGCCGCGTTGTTGTTCACCACCGTCGCAGCCTCGGCGCCCGTCAACTCGCGCAGCAGCGGCTCGACCACATCGTCACGGTCTCCGCGGCCGCCGCTGCTCAAATCGTATTCCAGATTGACCGGAGCGCTCAGGGTGCGCTGCACCGACTCCTGCAACGCGGCCGGCAGCAGAGCCCGCCCCAGATTGGTATGCAGTACCGTGCCGGTCAGATTGAACACAGCCCGCAAACGTGGTCGTGTATCCTGCTGCAAGCGCGTGTCGACGCTCCGGGCAATCGTCTGCGGGCTCAGCGCATCACGATGCAGCTCGCCGAGCATGGCCTGCCGGCGCAATGCGGCCAGCGTCTCGCGCAACGCCGCAGTCACCTGAGTTCGCGAGAAGCGCGTCAGCGCTGGTGCGAAATCGACGTCATTCAACAGCCGATCCAGTGACGGTATATCGGCTGCGCCCGCCGGCGTGACGTGGGACCGCACGTCACTTCCCGTTGGGCTGCCACAACAGCGGATTGCCGCTGGCGCGGTGATAGCCGCTTTGGCCGAGCAGCAAATCGAGGCTCAGGCTGGCTAGGTCATCGGCCACCGGCTCGACCTGCGGATCCTTCTCCTGATAAAGGATCTTGCGGTAGCAACGGCATTGCTCGCAGGTCTCCGCGCGCACCGCTGCCTCGGCCGCGCTGCCGTCGTTCTCCGGCTTCGTACCCATGGTTGCGGACTGGAAGGCAATGCTCTTGCCCGAGGCGCCGCATCGGCTGCATTGCACGCGCACCATGTGCCACTCCGTGGCGCACAGCGCGCAATGCAGATAGCGATACCCCTGATAGGGCGACTGCGCGTAGACCACGCTCGCCACCGGCTGGCTGCCGCACAGCGGACACAGGCCCGGTACATCGAGTGCTCGCACTGCCTCGACCGTGAAGGACGCGGCCAGCGCGGCCCAATGCACCTGCAGCGATGCCATGACCAGGGGCGCCGCCGCGCCGTCTATCGCCTGATCTCCGCTCTGCAGCAACGCGTCCGCCTGGCCCTCGAGCCACTCACGCGTTGCGCGGCGAATCCTGGAAGTCAGCTCGCTGACGCCCGATGGAAATTCCGCGTGCACCGACAGCGCATCGCAAATACTCTTGAGCGTTTCAAACCACGCATCGGTGCGCGGCCATGCGGAGGGTTGGATGGGCGGCATGCCGTGGCCGGCCGACATCTCGATATGTGCCGGCGTTGGAATGCTCACGGATAGATCCGCCAGCGCCGAGTGCTGCGCGTCCACCAGCACCGCGAGAAAGCGCAGGTAGTCGCCGATGCCGGTGCCGGCGGCGGTGCTGAGATGGCGCAGGCGTGCCGCACGTCGTGCAAACACCGTCGCGCGAGCCGGCAACCGAACCCGGGGAATGGATCGCTGTGCGAGGGTTTCGATCTCGCCGGGCTGCAGGATGCGTTGCGCCATGACAGGCGCAACTCTACCTCTGTTGGATGCCCTTGGTCACCTCGCGAAACCAGGCGCGGTGATGTTTCCAGGCCCACCCGGGCGTGACCCAGCCACGCGTCATGGCGCGAATCGACCCTTTGACCCAGATCCCTGCGTAGATGTGCACGATGATCGCACAGATGAGTACGAAGCCGAAGAACGCGTGCGCCAGTGCACCGAGGCGTACCAGGTCGACGGAAAAATAGCCGGAGAAGTATTGGCGCCAGATGACGATGCCGGACAGCAACAGGCACGCAAGGCACACGATGATGGTAAAAAACAGGATCTTCTGACCGCCATTGTAGCGTCCGACTTCCGGCAGGTTCTGCTCGCGGTTATTCACGACGTCGCCCATCTTGCGCAACCATATCCAGTCGCGCCGCTGCAGCATGTTGTCGCGCCACAGTTTCATGCTCAACAGCAGGAACGCGGCGACCATGAAGCAGCCGATGAAGGGATGCAGGATTCGCGTCCACGGGCCGCCGCCGAACAGATTGGTCAGCCAGAACAGCGCCGGATGAAATAGCGCGAGCCCGGACAACGCCATCAGCACGAAGCTGATCGCAACAATCCAGTGATTGATGCGGGTGGTGGCGCCATAGCGCTCGATCCGTTCTGGATCGCGCGAACTCATGGCATTTTCTCCAGTTCACGGCGCGCGGCTTCCTCGTCCTGCTCGTCGGTCTCGTTCGGCCCTATGCCGATGTAGTGCAGGAAGCCAATGGCCGCGGTCGCCGCCATCGCGAACAGCGCCAGCGGCTTGGTAACGCCCTTCCACAGGCCCACCGTCGGACTGATTTTCGGCTTTTCGGGCAACCCGCTGTAAAGCAGCGGCTGATCCGCGTGGTGCAGAACGTACATCACGTGCGTGCCGCCCACGCCCGCGGGATCGTACAGCCCGGCTTGATCGAAGCCGCGGGACTTCAGATCTACGATGCGCTCCTGCGCATGCTGAGTCATGTCCTCCTTGGTACCGAAGACGATGGCGCCCGTCGGACAGGCTTTCACGCAGGCCGGTTCCAGGCCGACCGCCACGCGATCTGAACACAGCGTGCACTTGTAGGCTTTCTTGTCCTTCTTCGAGATGCGCGGAATGTCGAACGGACAGCCCGCGATGCAATAGCCGCAGCCGATGCAATTCTCCTCCTGAAAATCGACGATGCCGTTGGCGTATTGCACGATCGCGCCTGGCGAGGGGCAGGCCTTCAGGCAGCCGGGATCTTCGCAGTGCATGCAGCCATCCTTGCGGATCAGCCACTCAAGATCGCCTTTGGGATTCTCGTATTCGGTATAGCGCATCAGCGTCCAGGAGTGCTCCGAGAGATCGGCCGGATTCTCGTAATGACCGGTGCAGGTGCCGATCTCGTCGCGCAGATCGTTCCACTCCATGCAGGCGACCTGGCAGGCCTTGCAGCCGATGCACTTGGTGGTGTCGATCAGCTTCGCGACCTGGCCGGTATGCGCGCCGCGCACTTCCGGTGAAGGAAGCGTAGTGGCCGAGCGGCGGACCACGTCGAGGGACTGTAACGGCATGGGCGCTCCTAGACTTTCTCGACTTTGACGAGAAACGCTTTGAATTCAGGCGTCTGCGAGTTCGCGTCGCCGACGGACGGCGTCAGGGTATTGGCCAGAAATCCCGGCTTCGCTAGTCCCATGAAACCCCAATGGATCGGCACTCCGACCGTGTGCACGACCTTGCCGTCGACGTTCAAGGGGCGGATCCGCTTGGTCACCATGGCCACCGCCTGGATGAACCCGCGCTTCGAACTCACCTTGATCTGCCCACCAGTGGCCACGCCGATCTCCTTTGCCAGCGCTTCGCCGATCTCGACGAATTGTTGTGGCTGAATGATGGCGTTGAGGCGCGCGTGCTTGGTCCAGAAGTGAAAATGCTCTGTGAGCCGATAAGTCGTCGCGACGTGCGGGAACTGCGCCGCTTTCCCGAACTGCTCGCGATCATCCGGAAATACGCGCGCGGCCGGATTGTTGGTCGCCTGGGGCTGCGTCGGATTCAGCGGGTTGTAGCCCAGCGGCGTCTCGAACGGCTCATAGTGTTCCGGAAACGGCCCTTCGGCCATGCCGCCGCGGGCAAAGAAACGTGCCACGCCTTCGGGGTTCATGATGAACGGACCCATGCCGCCGGCCGGATTTTCATCGACCTTGAAATCCGGCACGTCCACGCCGCTCCACGCCGTGCCGTTCCAGCTGATCAGGGTGCGGGCTGGATTGTAGGGCTTGCCGCTCGGGTCGCAGGACGCCCGGTTGTACAGCACGCGGCGGTTGGCGGGCCAGGCCCACGCCCAGTTCAGCGTCTGCCCAATACCGCTCGGATCGGAATTGTCACGCC
>DATAJH010000164.1:0-6346 GCA_036262215.1 Steroidobacteraceae bacterium | reverse complement strand
GTCTCGGACAAGCTGCTCGCCAAACACCGCGTGCTGCCGCTGTTCAAGCGCGGCAAGCGTCTGTTCCTGGGTGTCGCCGACCCGACCAACCTGCACGCCATCGACGAGATCAAGTTCCAGACCAGTCTTGCGGTCGAGGCCATCGTCGTCGAGGACGACAAGCTGCAGCGCAAGCTCGATAAGGCAATCGAGCAGTTCGATACCCAGATGCCGAGCCTGGGCGACGACGAGGCCATCGACCTCGACTCGCTCGAGGTCAGCGGCGGCGACGATGAACTCGGCAGCGACAGCGTTACCCGCGACGACGTCGAGGATGCGCCGATCGTGCGCTTCGTCAACAAGGTGCTGCTGGATGCGATCCGTCGCGGCGCCTCGGACGTGCACTTCGAGCCGTATGAGAAGATGTTTCGCGTGCGGCTGCGCATGGACGGCATCCTGAAGGAAGTCGCGCAGCCACCGGTGCAGCTCACCGGCAAGATCGCCGCGCGCCTGAAAGTCATGGCGCGGCTGGATATCGCGGAGCGGCGGGTACCGCAGGATGGGCGCATCAAGATGCGGCTGTCGAAGACCCGCGCGATCGACTTTCGCGTCAGCAGCTGCCCGACGCTGTACGGCGAGAAGATCGTGCTGCGTATTCTGGATCCCTCGCAGGCCATGCTGGGAATCGAGGCGCTCGGCTATGAGCCGTTCCAGAAGGACCTGTACCTGAAGCATCTGGCGAAACCGCAGGGCATGATCCTGGTCACCGGCCCGACCGGCAGCGGCAAGACGGTGTCGCTGTATACCGGGCTGAACATCCTCAACCGCGAGGATCTGAACATTTCAACGGCCGAGGACCCGGCGGAAATCAACCTGCCGGGCGTCAATCAGGTCAACGTCAACAACAAGGTCGGGCTCACCTTTGCCTCGGCCTTGCGCGCCTTCCTGCGCCAGGACCCGGACATCGTCATGGTCGGCGAGGTGCGCGACCTGGAGACCGCTGAGATCGCCATCAAGGCCGCGCAGACCGGGCATCTGGTGCTGTCGACGCTGCATACCAACGATGCGCCGCAGACCCTGACGCGCCTGGTGGACATGGGGGTGAAGCCCTACGCGATCGCCACTTCGGTGAGCCTGATCATCGCGCAACGCCTGGCGCGGCGTCTGTGCTCGCAGTGCAAGCAGCCGCTCGACGTGCCGGCCGAAGCCCTGCGCAAGGAAGGATTCCAGGAATCCGACATCGCCCACGGCATCAAGATTTACGGCCCCAAGGGCTGCAGCAGCTGCACCGATGGCTACAAGGGCCGCGTCGGCCTGTATCAGGTGATGGAAGTCAGCGAAGAGATTGGCCGCATTATCATGACCGGCGGCAATGCGCTGGATATCACCAGGCAGTCGGCGAAAGAAGGGGTCTGGGACCTGCGTCGCTCGGGCCTGGAGAAGGTCCGGGCCGGCATGACCAGTCTGGAAGAGATCAACAGCGTCACGATCGAGTGATTTCGCTAGCAAACGGAAATACAAGCCATGGCGCAATCCACCACCGCAATTCGCACTATCAGGAAGGACACCTCCTTCAACTGGGAGGGCATGGACCGCAAGGGTCAGCGGATCAAGGGCCGCGCCGTTGCGCAGAACGAGCAGTCGCTCAAGGCGGACCTGCGCCGCCAGGGCGTGGTGGCGACCCGCATCAGGAAGCAGTCCAAGGCATTCAGCACCGGCGGGCGGATCAAGCCGGAAGACATCGCGATCTTCAGCCGCCAGCTGGCCACGATGCTCGGGGCCGGCATCCCTCTGGTGCAGGCGTTCGAGATCATCGGCACCGGCCACGACAAGCCTTCGATGCAGAAGCTGGTGCTCGAGATCAAGGCCGAGGTGGAGGGCGGCACGTCGCTGCACGAGGCGCTCGCCAAGCATCCGCTGTATTTCGACGATCTGTTCGTCAACCTGGTCGAGGCCGGTGAGCAGGCCGGAGCCCTGGAAGGCCTGCTGGACAAGATCGCGACCTATAAGGAGAAGAGCGAGGCGGTGAAGAAGAAGGTCAAGAAGGCGCTGTTCTATCCGGCCGCGGTGCTGGTGGTGGCAGTCATCGTGACCGTGATCCTGCTGATTTTCGTCATTCCGCAGTTCGAAGACCTGTTCAAGAGCTTCGGTGCCGATCTGCCCGCCTTTACCCAGATGATCATCAACCTATCGAAATTCGTGCAGCACTACGGCGTCTTTCTGGCGATCATAGTCGGCGGCGCGGTCTACGCCTTCATCTATTTTTACAAGCGCTCACGCCGGATGCGCCAGGTGCTCGACCGCCTGTCGCTGAAGCTGCCGATCATCGGACCGATCCTGAACAAGGCCGCCATCGCGCGCTATGCGCGTACCCTGTCGACCATGTTCGCCGCCGGCGTGCCGCTGGTCGAGGCGCTGGATTCGGTCGCCGGAGCCTGCGGCAACATCGTGTACGAAGACGGCGTGATGAAAATGCGCGACGAGGTCGCCACCGGCCAGCGCCTGCAGCGCGCGATGGAAAACACCGGCCTGTTCCCCAACATGGTGGTGCAGATGATCGCGGTCGGCGAGGAATCCGGCGCGCTCGATACCATGTCCGGCAAAGTCGCCAGCTTCTACGAAGATGACGTCGATGCCGCCGTGGACAGCATGTCCAGCCTGCTCGAGCCGCTGATCATGGCGATTCTCGGGGTGCTGGTTGGCGGCCTGGTCATCGCGATGTACCTGCCGATCTTCAAGCTCGGTTCCGTCGTCGGCTAAACGCGTGCTCGACCTGCTGGCGCAATCGCCGGTCGCATTCATCGCGGCGGCGTCAGCTGTGGGCCTTGCGGTCGGCAGCTTCCTGAACGTGGTGGTCTACCGGCTGCCGATCATGCTCGAGCGGCAGTGGCAGGCACAGTGCACGCAACCGCCGGTCGCTGCCGAAGCCGCCGCGCCGGCGCCTCAGCCGCCGTTCAATCTCGTGCTGCCGCGCTCCTGCTGTCCGGCCTGCCGGGCGCCGATCAGCGCGCTGCAAAACATCCCGCTGCTGAGCTTCCTGCTGCTGCGCGGGCGCTGCGCCCATTGTCGGGCCAAGATCAGTCTGCGCTATCCGGCGATCGAACTGCTGAGCGGGGTGACTACGGCGGTGGTGGCGTGGGAATTTGGTTTCGGCTGGCCCGCGGCCTGCGCCATGCTGGTCGGCTGGTTCCTGATCGCCCTGACCTTCATCGATCTGGATCATCAGCTGCTGCCCGATGTGCTGACCCTGCCGCTGCTGTGGCTGGGGCTGCTCGCAAGTCTTGCCGGGTGGAACTCGAGCAGCCATGCGCTGCCGAGCGACCCGGCGAGCGCCATCGGCGGCGCCGCCCTCGGTTATGTGTCGCTATGGGCGTTGTATCACCTGTTCCGCCTGCTGACCGGCAAGGAAGGCATGGGCTACGGCGACTTCAAGCTGCTGGCCGCGCTCGGCGCCTGGCTCGGCTGGCAGATGCTGCTGCCGATCGTGCTGCTGTCGGCCATGGTGGGCGCGATCACAGGGCTCACGCTGATCGCCCTGCGGCGGGCGCAGCGCGGCAACCCGATCCCGTTCGGACCGTTTCTGGCCGCGGCCGGCTGGGTGGCGATGTTGTGGGGTCCGCAGATGGTCAGCCGCTATCTAGGGCTGTTCGCCGCGCACGGCTGATGGACGCGCGTCAGCCAGCGCCGGCCGGAGCAAGGCCGCTGCGGGTCGGATTGACCGGCGGCATTGCCAGCGGCAAGACCACCGTGTCGCTGCTGTTCGGCGCATTGGGAGTGCCTGTCATCGATGCCGATCAGGTGGCGCGCGACGTCGTGGCGCCGGGCACGCGGCTGCTGGCGCAGGTGTTCGAAAACTTCGGCCCCGAGCTGCGCCGCCCCGATGGCAGTCTTGATCGCGCAGCGCTGCGCCGCCTGATATTCACCGACAGCCGTGCCCGGCGCCAGCTCGAAGCGCTGCTGCACCCGGCGATTCGCGTGCGCACCGAATTGCTGGCTGCAAAGGCCGGCGGCCAGTACCAGATCCATGTGATTCCGCTGCTGGTCGAAACCCATGCCGGATCGCAATACGACCGCGTACTGCTGGTGGATTGTCCGGAGAGTCTGCAGGTGGCGCGTCTGCAGGCGCGCGACGGCTGCGACCCGCAACAGGCGCAGACCATGCTGGCGTCGCAGGTCAGCCGCGAGCTGCGCCTCGCCGCCGCCAATGACGTGATCGTAAACGATGGCGATCCCGCGGCTTTGACACCCAAGGTGGCGGCCCTGCATCACATGTATCTGGCGCTTGCGGCGCCAGTCGGCCTGGCAGGCCATCCCTCCGATGGCCAGCCGGCCCGTGAGCGCTAGGGCGTTTACGTGCGGCGAGCCGGTCAAGCACAATAGCTGGATGCCCGACCCCGCGACCATGCCAGAGCCAGCGCCTGAGCCCTCGATCTTTGAGCAGCCGCTGAACGAGCGGATGCGCACTTTTCTGCGGCTGGATTTTCTCTACAGCCAGGCGGTCTACCACAACGAGAAAGCCAGCCCCTGGGGCAGTCGTGCCGCCGTGGGCAGCCTGCTCGATATGCTCGCCATTCTGACGCGCGGCGATATCCGCAGCGACGTGGTCAAGGAGCTCGAGCGCCACCTGGCGCTGCTGAACGAATTCCAGAACCGCCAGGGCATCGACGCCACGCGTCTGCGTGCTCTGTTGGCCAACCTGTCACGTCTGCGGGCGGAACTGGGCGCGGTCGGCGGCTCGTGGCTGCAGCCGCTGCGCGACTCCGAGTTCCTGGCGTCGATCAAGCACCGTAGCGCCATCCCCGGCGGCACCTGTGAATTCGATCTGCCGGATTATTTCTTCTGGCTCAATCAGCCGGCCGAGACTCGCATCGAGGCCTTCGCCCGCTGGCTGACACTGCTACGCCCGCTGTGTGATGCGATCGCCGAGCTGCTATGGCTCACGAGACAGAACGGTCGCGCCCGCCAGGAGCTGGCCACCGCCGGCGTCTTCAATGTGACCTTCGATCGCGACGCGCCGTTCCAGCTGCTGCGCATCTGCCTGCCCGCCGCGAGCCCGCTGTATCCCGAGATCAGCGGCAGTCACTATCGCTGCAGCATGCGGTTCCTGCAGTGGAACGGCATCGAGCAGCGCGCCACCCAGACCGAGACCGATGTCGCCTTCACACTGGTGTGCTGCAGCTGAGGCGGGGTAAATCGTGGCGCAATGCCTGCTGTGTCCCACCTGCCGGCGCCCGATCGAATGGTCGGAGCAGTTTCCGCAACGGCCATTCTGCAGCGAGCGCTGCCGGCTGATCGATCTGGGCGCCTGGCTGTCCGAACAGCACGCCATCTCCGGTGATGCGACGGAAGGCTCGGGCGAGACGCCGCAGGACACGACGCAGCCGCGCGATCAGTGACTGCCTAGAGTTTGATCTTGCCGCCGCCCGGCAACGGGCCTGGCCCCGGCAGACCCCCGCCAACATCCGGCACCACGATGCGCGAGGAGGCCTCGCGCCGGTACTCGCGTGCCTCCTCGATCGCCTGGTCGAGGGCCTCCTTGACCGCGGCGGGAAATTTGCTGACTGCGTCCTCGAGCGAATCCGCCTCGATTTCAAAGCCCAGCGGCAACACGCCGGTGGGCGTCAGCAGCTGCGTCTGACCCGAATACAGCACGTTGCGCGTGGGATCGGTGTGACCATCCACGGTCACCGGGACCAGCCGGCGAATGGTGCCGGCCTTGCGATCGGTAAACATGTCCTCGCGATACAGCCCGGCGCCATCGAGCTGAATATCCGGCAGTCCGCTGTCCTGGGCCATATGCGATCACCTCATCTCATCGATTCGAATTCAGTGCCTCAATGATCGGCCGGTCGGCCGGCAACAGCGCCTGGCCGCCAAGCTCGGCCGCCGCCACCCACTTGAGCGCCTGGGCCTCAAGAGCGGACGGCTGGCC
Source organism: Steroidobacteraceae bacterium (assembly GCA_036262215.1). Lineage (GTDB taxonomy): Bacteria > Pseudomonadota > Gammaproteobacteria > Steroidobacterales > Steroidobacteraceae > FEN-1191. The sequence continues at coordinate 435 of DATAJH010000164.1, read as the reverse complement.
AGCATAGTCGTCGACTGCGAACACCTCGAGTTCGACCACGCGATCGGCGTAATCATGCCGCAATTGCAGCAACGGATGACAGCGACGCAGCGATACTCCGAGCTCTTCGGCCAGCTCGCGCCTCAGCGCCTGCTCGCTGCTCTCCCCAGGGGCGATTTTACCGCCCGGAAACTCCCAGTACCCGGCCATGTGCTTGCCGGCCGGGCGCTGCGCGATCAGTACCCGGCCGCGCTCATCGCGCAGCACCGCCGCCACCACGCGCACGGCCGCGCTCACTGCGCCGCGCTCACTGAGTGCCGGCCAGCGCACCGTGGCAATGCTTGAATTTCTTCCCCGAGCCGCATGGGCAGGGCTCGTTGCGGCCGACCTTGCGGTCGGAACGCACGAACGGCGCCACCACCGGTTCGGCGCCCAGCGGCCGCGTGCCGGCCGCGC
>DATAJH010000163.1:0-8776 GCA_036262215.1 Steroidobacteraceae bacterium | reverse complement strand
GGTCATGGCAGTGTGCAGGGCTGCACGCTGCTGATCGTCGATATCGACCACTTCAAGGCCATCAACGATGCGCACGGCCACCTGCTGGGCGACAAGGTCATCGTCGCGGTGGCCAACGTGCTGCGCGGCGCTATCGGCGATCGCGGTCCCATCGCCCGCATCGGCGGCGAGGAGTTCGCCGTGCTGCTGTCGCATACCTCGAGCGCCGGCGGGGTCGAACTGGCGGAACGCATCCGCGCTGCGGTCGAGCACGGCAAGATTCGCCGCGCCGACACTGACGAGAGCATCGGTAACGTCACGGTGTCGCTGGGACTTGCCACCTGCGGGGAAAACGAGCAGTTCGAGGCCATGATCGCCCGTGCCGATCGCGCCATGTATCAGTCGAAGACCGCCGGACGCAACCGCGTCACGGTCGCCGAGCGCGCCCCGAGCGCTGCGGCCTGAAAGGCTCGCCGCGGCATCATCCTTTAGGCGATTTCCCGCCGGGGATTTTTGTGCTCTGATGCATCGAGCGGACGGCGCCTGTGGCCGGCCACGGCGATCGGGCATAAAACAGCGCGAGGCTACCCTTGAAAATCGGAATGATTGGTCTTGGACGCATGGGCTCGAACATGGCGCGGCGTCTGATGCGCTCGGGTCACGAATGCGTGGCGTTTGATTTCAGCGCGCCCGCGGTCAAGGCACTGGCGGCCGACGGCGCCACGGCGGCCACCTCGGTGACCGATCTGGTGGCGAAATTGCCGCTGCCGCGCGTGGTGTGGATGATGGTGCCGGCGGCTGCCGTCGATTCATTGCTGCAGACGCTGCTGCCGGTGCTCAAGGCCGGTGATATCGTGATCGATGGCGGCAACTCGCACTACGCCGACGACATGCGACGCGAGCAGGAGCTCAAGCCGCGCGGCGTGCACTACGTCGATGTCGGCACCAGCGGCGGCGTGTTTGGCCTGGAGCGCGGCTACTGCCTGATGATCGGCGGCGATACCGAGGCGGTGCAGCGGCTCGACCCGATCCTGGCCGCACTGGCGCAGAGCAGCGGCGAGGCCAGCGTCACCGCGAGCACCGCGACGCGCGGCTACCTGCACGTCGGCTCCAGCGGTGCCGGACACTTCGTCAAGATGGTCCATAACGGCATCGAATACGGGCTGATGGCGGCTTATGCGGAAGGCTTCAACCTGCTGCACCGGGCCAGCGAGCCGGTGCAGGCCCGGGCCGCGGACGCCGAGACCGCGCCGACGCGTGCGCTGCTGCCGCGCGCCATGAATGTGCGGCTGGACCAGGTCGCGGAGCTGTGGCGGCACGGCAGCGTGGTGAGTTCATGGCTGCTCGATCTGCTGGCCGGACAGCTGGCCGAAAGCCCGATGCTGGAAAAGTTCGCCGGCCATGTGGCGGACTCGGGCGAAGGGCGCTGGACCGTGGAGGCTGCAATCGAGGCCGGCGTACCGGTGCCGGTGCTCGCCACCGCGCTGTTTGCGCGCTTCAGTTCGCGCGGCGAATCCGAGTTCGCCAACCGAACGCTGTCGGCCATGCGCCTGGGGTTCGGCGGGCACCAGGAAAAGCCGGCCGCACCGGCCGCCTGAGCGCAGCGGCGTGGATCTTCCGCACTCGGATGCGTTCGTGTTTTTCGGCGCCACCGGCGACCTGGCCTACAAGCAGATCTTTCCGGCGTTGCAGGCGCTGGTGCGACGCGGGCAGCTGGCTGCGCCGATTGTCGGTGTCGGCCGCTCCGGCTGGACGCGCGAGAAACTGATCGAGCAGGCGCGCGCGTCGATCAAGCAGCACGGCGTCTACGACGAGCAGGCATTTAACAAGCTTGCCTCGCTCATGGGGTACGTCGATGGTGACTATCGGGAAGCGGCGACATTCACCCGTCTGCGCCAGGCGCTGGGCGACGCCGCAAGGCCGCTGCATTACCTGGCGATACCCCCGAGCGTATTCGCGACCGTGGTCGGCGCCCTGGCCGCCGCCAAATGCGCCGACAACGCGCGCGTGGTGCTGGAGAAACCGTTTGGCCGCGATCTGAAATCGGCGCGCGAACTCAATGTCATCCTGCACCAGTTCTTTCCCGAGGAATCGATCTTTCGCATCGATCATTACCTCGGCAAGGAGCCGGTGCAGAACATCCTGTACACCCGCTTCACCAACGCTTTTCTCGAGCCGACCTGGAACCGTACCTACATCCGCAGCGTGCAGATCACGATGGCGGAGGATTTCGACGTGCGCGGCCGCGGCAAATTCTACGAGGAAGCCGGCGCTATCCGCGACGTGATCCAGAATCATCTGCTGCAGGTGCTGAGCAGCGTGATCATGGACGCGCCGCTGCATAACGCCGCCAGCGCCATGCGCGATGAGAAGTCGCGCGTGCTGCGCGCGATCCGGCCGCTCGACGCCAACAGTGTGGTGCGCGGCCAGTACCGCGGCTATCGCTCGGAAGCCGGGGTGGCCGACAACTCCCAGGTCGAGACCTATGCCGCGGTCAAGCTGTATGTGGACAGCTGGCGCTGGGCCGATGTGCCGTTCTATATCCGTGCCGGCAAATGCCTGCCGGTCACCTGCACCGAGATCGTGGTCGAGTTCCGGCGTCCGCCGCGTGAGGTATTCGGCGAGCTGGTGCCGAGCCTGTCGAGCCACCTGCGACTGCGGCTGAATCCCGAGGTGTTGATCGCGTTAGGCATGCGCGTGAAAGTGCCCGGCGAGCGCATGGCCGGCGAAGACGTGGAACTGATCGTCACGCGCCAGCCCGGCGATGCGCTGACGCCTTACGAGCGACTGCTGGGCGACGCGCTGCGTGGCGATCTGGGACTGTTCGGTCGCCAGGACGCGATCGAGGCGCAGTGGGCGGTGGTCGATCCGATACTCGGCGATGTCACACCGGCCTATGAATATGCGCGCGGCTGCTGGGGTCCGCGGGAAGCGCAGCGGCTGATCGAAGGCGACGACGGCTGGCTCGATCCGCAGGTTTGAGTACATCGACCGGCCCTGAGGATGGCTAGCGTTCAGGGTGGCTCGCCCTTGACCTTATCCGGAGCGTGCGCCTGTGGCGCCTGCCTGGGCTGCGGCTGTTGCGGCGGCGGCGGCGGCGGGGGCGGCGTCACCACCGGCAATGGCGGCGCGGCCTGCGGCAACGGTTCGCGCTCAATTTGCACCGGTGCTTGAAACTGCGGTGATCGTTCCGGGATCGCGCGTCGGTCGTTCGGCACCGCGTGCGGCGGTACTGCGGGAGTCGGCAGCGCAGCGGACTGCGCGGGTGACGCCGGCGCAGCGGGTGTCACCGGCATCACGTGCCGATCGGGCGTTATCGGTCGCGCCGGTGAAGCGTGGAAGGTCGGTGTAGCGGGCGTCCCGGGCGTCGTGGGTGTCACTGGCGCCGCCGGCATGACGGGCACCACGTGCGGTGCCAGCACGACGTTCGGGCGCAGGTTGTCCGGTCCGCGCAGACGCAGCAGCTGCGCCGGCGCCAGCGCCTGGCCGCCGTTGGCGCTCATGGCGTCCATCTGACGGTCAAACGAGGGCGGCGCCGGCGGCGGTTCGTGGCGGGCAACCACAACACGATTGGCGATGGCGATCGGCGGCCGCCGCACCGGCGTCTGGCCGGCCGGCCCCAGCACGCTCTGGCGTGCCGGCACGATCCCCGGAGGCCGCGGTGTCGCATTGGCCTGCTGCCATTGCGGCGGCGGCGCGATGATACGAGCCGGGAGCGGCTGACCGGAGGTGAAGCTGCTCTGGGATACCACGGTCAGGGCGCGTGGCGCGTTGCGGTTGGCATAGCGGTTCTGCAGTGCCGGATTCTGGTAGACGTTGGTGATGTAAGTCGTGTTGAGGATGGTGGTGTTGCTGACGTTGACGTTGCGCAGGTAGCGCGGACTGACGCGATAACCGGGCAGGTAGACCTCGCCGGGAGCCAGCGGCAGCCAGCCGACGCCCGGTCCGGGCCCAGGTCCACCCATCCAGGCGACGAGTGCCGGCGCATAGACGGCATGGCTGCGCGGCGGTGCCGGCACCCAGCCCCAGCGCTCATGCAGATAGGCCCAGCGACCGTAGTGGAACGGTGCATAACCCCAGGGCGCGCTGTCCACCCAGGTCCAGCCCCAGGGTGTGACCCACAACCATCGACCGTAGCGATAGGGCGCCCAGTCGATCGCCACCGCGGTCGGATACCAGACGTAACCGTAGTCCTGTTCCTGGCTCCATTCACCGTAGTTGTTCAGCTCCTGCGCGCCGACGACATCGCTCGACACGTACTGAGTGGTGTCCTGATTCTGTGGCCAGCGCTGCTGGCGCTGCACGCACCAGCGGTCAAATTCGTCGGCCGGACCGACGGTCGCTACATCGACGTCGCCACTGGGTGCGAACTGAGCGCCCTGGCCGCCTCGAAGGATGACCGACTGGCCGGCACTGGTGATCACCTGAGCCTGGCCGTTGCGGATCGCCACCGTGGTGCTGCCCGCGGCGTCGACGCCGATGCGGTAGCCGCCGGGACGCGCCAGCGACACCGACGCGTTGGGGGCGTCGGTCTCGAACGATGCGGCCGGATCCGGATCGCGCTGCGTGATATTGATCGTGCCCGCGCTCAGCTGCAGCTGCACGGCGTCATCACTCAGGTTGAGCAGCGCCACGCTGGTGTTTTCCGCGATGCTCAGCGTCGCGGAACCGAATTCGATCTCGGCACGCGAACCCCGGTCGCTCCACAGCTGATCGCCGCTGGTCAGCGGCCGATTGATCGTCGCCGCGCTCCAGTCATCGACGCCGGCCGGTTGTACCGACACCGCGCCCTCGACGTAGCTGAGGCGTGCTGCCCGGGTTGGCGGATCGACATCGGTCGCGGCCTGCTGACCGTCGGCGTCCTGTTGCGCCGACACTCTCGTGCCCGACAGCACGGCCACGCCAAGCGTGCAAAGCAGAATGATCAAGCTAGGGCGGCATGCGGACACCTGGCAATCCTCACAGCGTCGGCGAATCGTCCTGCAGCAACGCCCGCCGCACCAGCTTGATGGGCGGAAAGCCCTGTTGCATGAAGGCGTCGTGAAAATCCCTGAGGCGAAAACTGCTGCCCTCGCGCGCCTGCAGGTCGGAACGCAGCTTGAGAATCTGCAGCTTGCCGAGCGTGTAGTACATGTAGGTCGGATCCGAGGTGCCGCGCTTGGTCTCGACCTCGCCGACCTCGCGCGACTGATAGCCCTGCTTGACGAAGAAATCGATCGCCTGCTCCACCGTCATCTGGCCGGTATGCAGCTTGATGCCGACGATGTAGCGCGCATTACGCAGCAGCGCATGCTGCAGCTGACCCAGGCGCAGCAATCTGGATTGGCGCTGGTCTGCGGTACCCACGCCCGGCTGCCCATAGCCCTCATCGAGCATCATCTGTTCGCAGTAATGCGCCCAGCCTTCGCTGTTAGTGTTGGCGCCGATGAGCTGGCGCACGCGATCATCCAGGCGGTGCATCCACAGGAACTGCATGTAGTGGCCCGGATAGGCTTCATGCACCGCGACATTGCTGATCACGGGATAGTTGAACTGTGCCATGAAGCCCGCGGTTTTCGCCGCATCCCAGGCCGGATCCGGCAGCGTGACATTGAAATAGGCCTCCTGTGCCACGGTTTCGAACGGCCCCGGCGTGTCCATCGAAGCAAAGGTGATCGCGCGCATGAACGCCGGGGTCTCGCGCAGCACCGGCCGCACGGTCGATGGCACGGTGATTATCTGATGCTCGGTGATGAACCCGATCAGGCCATCGAAGGTGGCGCGAAAGCTGTCGAGCAGCTGCTCCGGCGCCGGATGATCCTCGGCCAGATCCGCCAGCACCTGCTGTGCAGTCTTGTCCGGCGCCAGCTCCCTGGCCACGCGTGTGAATTCGGCCTGGTTGCGTCGCAGGTCGGCCATGCCGATGTCGAGCAGCCGCTCGAGCGGTATGTCGACCATCTCGTCATACGCCAGCTTGGCGCGCAGGGTGGCGGCGCCGATGCGAAAATCCCCGTGCGAGCGCGGCAGCAGGTCATCGGTCAGCCAGCTCTGATAGGACTTCAGCGCCGCGATCACCTGCGCGTTGATCGCCGTGAATTCGCGCCTGAGCGCGGCATCGTCGGCGGCACTGAATGCGGCCGGCAGATCATCCTCGAAGAAGCTGACGATCGCAGGCAGCTGCTCGATCGCAATCTCGGTGTAGATGCGCGGCGGGTTGCGCAGGTTGGCGCGCGCGGCGCGCAGGGCGGCGGGCATGAGCCGCTCGCGCGCGCACAGCAGCCGCAGCCGCTCGTTGGCCGGCGCAAAATCGCGCTGCATGAGCGTCAATGCGGCGGCGGAAATGCCGGCCGAATAGCTGTCGGCATCCTTCTCCCAGGGTCGGATGGTGCGCAGTGTCAGCAGGGTGCTGCGGATACTCGACAGCAGCAGTTCGCGGTCGCCGCGCACGCGCTCCGACAGCCCGGAAGGCTCGACCGCCTGGAAACGGCGCTCATAGCCTTGCAGCACTTTGACCTGTCGCTCCACCTCGGCGCGGCCGAAGTCCTCCAGCCGGTCGTCGTAGCGGTGGATGCCATCGCTGGTGGCGGTGCTGGGGTTGCTCGGAAAGTAAAAGTGATCGAAGTAATCATCGGCCAGCGCCATCATCCCCGCGTCGGTGGCAACGACGACGCGGGCGCCGGTGCGCGCAGCATGCGCGCTGTGGGCCATCGCGGCGGTGCCCGGCGCCGTGGCGGCCACGCACAGCAACAGCATCGCAATGGATTTCATCGGCGTGGGAGGGCGCGCGGGCATGGCGCGTCAGTGCCGGATCCGCGCCGCCAGTGCCGACAACACCGGTGCCGTGTCAGGCCGAACGCCGCGCCACAGATAGAACGATTCGGCGGCCTGCTCGACCAGCATGCCTAGTCCCATGTGGGCCTGCGCCGCGCCGTGTTCGAGCGCCCATTGCGTGAAGCGGGTGGCGTTGCCGGCATAGAACAGATCGTAGCAGATCGTCGTGGCGCCAAGCACACTCGGCGGCAGCGGCGGGATTTCCCCCTGCAGGCTGGCCGCGGTCGCGTTCACGATCAGGTCGAAATGGATGCCATCGAGCTGCGCGAAGCCGCTGCCGCGCACCGCACCCAACGGCGCAAAGGCGCTCGCCAGCGCCAGCGCGCGCTCGACACTGCGGTTGGCGATGACCAGTTCACGCGGTTTGAGCTCGAGCAAAGGGGCGAGCACGCCGCGCGCCGCGCCGCCCGCGCCGAGCAGCAGTACGCGCCGCGCGTCCACGGCGATGCCCAGATTGTGCGTCAGGTCGCGTACCAGGCCGGCGCCGTCGGTATTGTCCGCGCGCAGCGCACCCGCCGGCTCGCGCACGATGGTGTTTGCCGCGCCGGCGATTCGCACGCGGGCACTGGAACTGGCGCAGCATGCGATCACCGCTTCCTTGTGCGGCACCGTGACGCTGAGGCCGCGCCCGCCGCTGGCAAAAAACTCCCGCAGTCGCAGCGCCAGTTGCTCCGGTGCCACGTCGATGGCATCGTAGATCATGTTCTGCTGCGTCTGGCGTGCGAACAGCGCATGGATCTGCGGCGAGCGACTATGCGCGATCGGATGACCTATCACCGCATAGCGGTCAGGCGCTGGCATGATCGATGTCGGTATCGCGTACCAGCCAGTGCGCCGTGCTGCCGCCGTGCGGTACTTTATCCAGCAAAGCGTGCAGTTCCTGCTGCCACAGCGCGGCGCGCTGCCCGAACTGATGCGGCGGATTGACCACCAGCAATCCGGAGCCATTGAGACCGACGCGCGAATCGCGCGGATAAACCCACAGCTCCAGGCTCAGCGTGGGAGCGGCGAGCGCGCGCTCGACCCGAGCCAGCCAGGGCGTGAGCGTGCGCTCGTCCTTGATCGGATACCACAGCATCACCACGCAGTTGGCGAGCCGTTGCAGGCTGGTGATGATGGTCTGCGTCGCCAGGTCCAGCTCGGCCGCGGGGTTTTCGTAGGGCGGATCGATCAGCAGCAGGCAGCGTCGCTCGCGTGGCGGCAGTACCGCGCGCAACTGCCCGCCACCGTCCGCGCATTCGACCCGCATGCGCCGAAAGCCGCCGAGCGCGCGCTCCAGTGCGCGACATTCGGCCGGCAGGATCTCCCAGCAGATGCCGCGATCCTGGGCCCGCAGCATGTGCGCGGCGAGCCAGGGGGAGCCGGGGTAGAGGTGGGCGTCGCCGATCTCGGCCCGTAGTGCCGCCACCGCGTCGCGGTAGTCGTTGATCTCCGCGGACCCGGCCACGGCACTGCCGGTCATCAGCGCCGTGATGCCGTGCCTGGCTTCGGCACCGCGGTGCGTCTCTGGCGCCGACAGATCGTAGCGGCCGGCACCGGCGTGAGTGTCCAGATACAGGAAACCCTTGTCCTTGCGCTGCATGGCGCGCAACAGCGCCTGCAACGCCACGTGCTTGTGCACGTCGGCGAAGTTTCCGGCATGGAAGCTGTGGCGATATTTCATCCAAGCGCCTGATCGATCAACATCCCATCCTGCGCCAAAGCCTCCGGTGGCCGCACGCCGCGCCGCTGGTCTGAAGCAGCCGGCCGTCAGGCCGGTTTCCTAGGCGGCACCGGCGGCTTTCTTGGTCGTCGGGGAGCGTCGCGCCGCGCCGGCGGCGCTCTTCGCCGGCGGCTTCAGCACCGATTTGGTCGAGGCGTTGGCGGCTGACTTGGCCGCGGCTTTCGCCACCGGCCGCGGCGGCATTGGTGTTGCCGCAGCCTTCTTTTTTGCGCCCTTGGGCGGCGTGCCGCCCGCGCCGGGCGCGGGCGGCACGCCGCCCAAGGG
>DATAJH010000162.1:0-3050 GCA_036262215.1 Steroidobacteraceae bacterium | reverse complement strand
CTGCATGTGGGCGAGATCGGCACGGCTGTCGCCGTAGGCGTAGACGCGGCCGGGCGACTCGCGAGCGATCACCGCCGCCAGACAGCGGCGCTTCTCCTCGCCGCGGCAATTGGCGGTCGCCAGCCGGCCGTCGAGCCGTCCATCCGGGCGCCAGCGAACCTCAGTGCAGATGGTCTGGTCAAAGCCCAGTGCCTGACCGATGCGAGGCACGTACAGATCGGTGCTGGCGGACATCAGCAGCAACCGGTCGCCGCGCGTGCGATGCGTTGCGATCGCGCTGAGCGCCTCGGCGTACAGGCCTCGATGCAGCAATGCGCCGACAAAGCGCTCGGCCCAGCGCGCAAGGCTGGCGTGCTTGGCGCCGCCGAGCAGGGCGTGAATCACCGCGCCCTTGAAGGCGCCGCGATCGCGGCGGAACATGAAGCCCGCAGCCGCGGGCAGCGCCAGCACCGCTCGTGGCAGCCGCCAGGGGCGGCGCCACAGATAACCCCACAGGAACGGCCCTAGGGTGTCGCGCCGGGTGATGGTGCCGTCAAGGTCAAATACCGCCAGGCTGCCGCTATTCAAGGCACACGCGTCCGGCGACGTGCTCAGGCGGCGCGGCTCTGGCCCGCGAGCTGACGCAGCACGAACGGCAGGATGCCGCCATGGCGGAAGTATTCGCGCTCCTTGGGTGTATCGATGCGCACGCGCACTTCGAAGCGGATCGGTATGCCGTTGGCCGGCGTGGCGACGACGATGGCGCTGCGGGCGTCGACACCGTTGAAGCCGGTGATTTCATAGCTCTCGCGTCCGCTCAGGCCGAGCGACTGGCTGTTGCGGCCGTCGATGAACTGCAGCGGCAGCACGCCCATGCCGATCAGGTTGGAGCGGTGGATGCGCTCGAAGGTCTCGGCGATCACGGCGCGCACGCCCAGCAGCATGGTGCCCTTGGCGGCCCAGTCGCGCGAGGAACCGGTGCCGTATTCCTTGCCGGCCAGAATGATCAGCGGCGTGCGGTCCGCCTTATAACGCATCGCGGCATCGTAGATACTCATCTGTTCACCGGTAGGCAGGTACTCGGTGATTCCGCCCTCGGTGCCGGGTAACAGCAGATTGCGCAGCCGGATATTGGCGAAGGTACCGCGCATCATGACTTCGTGATTGCCGCGGCGCGCCCCGTACTGATTAAAATCTGCCGGCTGCACGCCCTGTTCGATCAGATAGCGCGCTGCCGGACTGGTCCTGGCGATGTTGCCGGCAGGCGATATGTGGTCGGTCGTCACCGAGTCGCCCAGCAAGGCCAGGGCGCGCGCGCCGGCGATCGCGCCGACGGCCGCCGGATGCATGGTCATGCCGTCGAAGTAGGGCGGATTCTTGACATAGGTCGACTTCGGGTCCCAGGCGTAGATCTTGCCCGCCGGCACCTTGATGCTCTGCCAGCGCTCGTCGCCGGCAAACACGCTGCCATAGCTGCGGCGGAACATGTCGGAATTGATATTGCGTTGCACGTAGTCGGCCACCTCGGCCGGTGCCGGCCAGACATCGCGCAGATATACTGGCTGGCCGTTGGCGCCGGTGCCGAGCGGCTCGTTGTTGAGGTCGACATCGAGCGAACCGGCGAGCGCGTAGGCGACCACCAGCGGCGGTGATGCCAGGAAGTTCATCTTGACCTCGGGGTGCACGCGGCCGTCGAAGTTGCGATTACCGGACAGCACCGAGCAGCCGATGATGTCGCCGGCTTTCACGCCGGCTGAGATTTCGGGCTTGAGCGGGCCGGAATTGCCGATGCAGGTGGTACAGCCGTAGCCCACCAGATTGAAACCGACGCTGGCCAGCTGGTCGAGCAGCTTGGCTTTTTCCAGATAGTCGGTGACCACGCGCGAGCCGGGGGCAAGGCTGGTTTTGACCCAGGGCTTGGAATTCAGGCCGAGGCGGTGTGCATTGCGCGCCAGCAGTCCGGCGGCGATCAGCACATACGGATTGGAAGTGTTGGTGCAGCTGGTGATGGCCGCGATCAGCACCGCGCCGTCGCGCAGCTCGAAGGAATTGCCGTCGACACTGACCGGCGCCTTGCCGGCGGCCGCGGGATTCTTGCGACTGCGTTCCTCGGCCATGCGCTCGTGGTGCTTGCGGTAAGTTTCCTTGGCGATTCGCAGCGGCACCCGGTCCTGCGGCCGGCTGGGGCCGGCGAGGCTGGGCTCGACGCTGCCCAGGTCGAGTTCGAGCACATCGGTGTAGTCGGCAGCCTTGGCACCGTTGACACGCCACAGGCCCTGGGCGCGCGCATAGTCCTCGACCAGTTGTATCAGTTCCGCAGGTCGGCCCGAGAGGCGCAGGTAACGCAGCGTCTCTTCGTCGATCGGAAAAATCGCACAGGTGCTGCCGAATTCGGGCGACATGTTGCCGATCGTGGCGCGATCGGCCAGCGGCAGATTCGCCAGGCCATCGCCGAAGAATTCGACGAATTTGTCCACCACGCCGTGCTTGCGCAGCTTCTCGGTCACGGTCAGCACCAGATCGGTCGCGGTGGCGCCCGGGGAGAGGCTGCCGACCAGTTTAAAGCCGACCACCTGCGGGATCAGCATGGTCACGGGCTGGCCGAGCATGGCAGCCTCGGCCTCGATGCCGCCGACACCCCATCCCAGCACGCCGAGGCCGTTGATCATGGTGGTGTGGGAGTCGGTGCCGACCAGCGTGTCCGGGTACGCCTGGCGCTTACCGGCGTCGGTATTTTCGAATACCACTCGTCCGAGGTACTCGAGATTGACCTGGTGCACGATCCCGGTGTTGGGGGGCACCACCTTGAAATTGCGGAATGCCGACTGGCCCCAGCGCAGGAAAGCATAGCGCTCGCCGTTGCGCTCGAACTCGATGCGATTGTTGTCGGCCAGCGAATGCGCGCTGCCGTAGCTGTCGACCTGCACCGAGTGGTCGATGACCAGCTCGGCCGGAGCCAGCGGGTTGATCTCGTCGGCGTTGCCGCCGAGGCGCGTCATCGCTTCGCGCATCGCCGCCAGATCGACAATGGCCGGCACGCCGGTGAAGTCCTGCATGATGACGCGCGCCGG
>DATAJH010000161.1:0-8451 GCA_036262215.1 Steroidobacteraceae bacterium | reverse complement strand
GCCATCGGCTTCGCGCCACAGCTGCAGTGACGGCTTCTGCAGTGTCACCTCACCGACCCCGAGCTGGCGCTCCGACAACCCGATCGTGGTATCGGCGACATCGATTTCCGGCAGTTGAATCCACGGTTCGGCCGCCGCCCCCTTGGGAGCAATGGCAAGTGTGTGTACCTTGAGGCTCGGCAAGCGCAGCGACAGGCTGGTCTGGCCTCCCGCGACCAGGCGATAGTTGCCCTGCAGATCGATGCTGCCGCTGCTCATCGCAAATGGCAGCGTGTCGGTAAGATACGAGGCGATGGTCGAGGCCTTGAGCGCGGTGATCGCAAACTCTCCGCTCGAACCCAGGGGGCGCACCGAGAATTCTCCGGACCAGTCGAGCTGCTCACCGGCGCTGGTGGCGGCGCTGAAGCGATAGCGGTTCTCGAACTGCGGCTGGGTACGAAAATCCGTCAGCGCGAACTCGATCGGGCTTAAGGTCGCAGTAAACGGCGCCCCGCGACTGTGATCCTCGAAATGCACCTGACCGCGGGTGACGGTAAGGGCGCCGATGCGCAGCGCCGGCACCGAGCTCGACGTCGGCTCGGGCGCAGCCGGTTTGGGCACCGCTGGCGGGGCCAGCCCGGCGAGATTGAGCGAGCCATCCCGATTGACCAGCGTGTTGACCACCGGCTGTTCCAGCCGCACCTCGGCCAAGGTCCACGCCCGGTGCAGCAGCGAGGCGGTGGCGCTGAACTTGACGCGCAGCAGTGCGAAGCTCGCGATCGGCGAGCCGTCGGCTTCGCTCAGCGCCAGGTCGCGGATCTCGATGGCGAGCGAGAACGGATTGAAGGTGAGTGAGCCGATGGCAAGCCGGCGGCCAAGATCGTGCTGCACGTAGCTGATGGCCTGGTTCCTGGCAATGCGCGGCACCAGCAGGAAGCCCGCCAGTGTATACAGCAGCAGCACCGCTGCCACGATGGCCAGCGCACGCAGGTGCGAGCGCAACCATCGCAGCACGGCGGCAGCCGCCGATTTATCTTCCGAAACTTCCATATTCCAGAAAACTCCCCGCCTCGCGCGCCACCTGGGCCGACCACAGCATGCCCGAGTGCGTCACCGGCAGCGACAGGAATGCCGCCGCCCCGGCTACCCGCGTCTCGGAGACGGCGACCGTGCCGTCATTGTCTTCGCCGAACTTTAGCAGCAATCGCCCAAAACCCAAGGGCATGGTGCCGGCGATCACCCCGAGTTCGCGCCCGATGTCCCAGCGCGCGGCGCGCTCGCGCAGCAGTTCCTCGGCGCTCGCCGCGCCGAGCAGCCGGCGTCCCAGACCCGATTTACCGAACCGTTGCGCGGCGCGCGAGCCGGCCGCCGGCGTGCCGAGGAATACCACGCGCCCCGGCTGCGCCATCGGGTAGCGCTCCAGGCAGCGCAGGATCATCAGGCCGCCCAGGCTGTGCCCGATCAAATGCACCCGCGGCGCCTCGACCGCGGCGATGGTATTGCGCAGCGCGGCGATGATATGTGCCGGTGGCGCACCCATCGAAGCATAGCGAAATACCTTCAGTCCATAGCCGCGCTCGAGCGCCAGGCGCCGCAGCAGCAGCATCGATTCGGCACCGGTCATCCATAACCCGTGCACGAACACCACGACCGCGGCCGGCATCGGTCATGCCGGCGGCGGAGTGCGCACCCGGATGTGCAGCTCGCGCAGCTGCGCCTCGCTGACTTCGGTCGGTGCATCGGTCATCAGATCGGCGGCGGTCTGCGTCTTCGGAAACGCAATCACTTCGCGAATGCTGTCGGCACCGGCCATCAGCATCGCCAGCCGGTCCAGGCCGAAGGCGATGCCGCCGTGCGGCGGCGCGCCGAAGCGCAGCGCATCGAGCAGGAAGCCGAATTTGGTCCGCGCCTCCGCAGGTTCGATACCCAGCAGCCCGAACACCACCGACTGCATCTCCTGCCTGAATATGCGCACTGAACCGCCACCGATCTCCGAGCCGTTGAGCACCATGTCGTAGGCACGCGCCAGCGCACCGCCCGGGTCGGACTGCAGCAGCGCCGGATCGTCGGTCTGCGGCGACGTGAACGGGTGATGCATCGCGGCCCAGCGCCGGCCTTCCGCGTCCCATTCGAACATCGGAAAGTCCACCACCCACAGCGGCCGGAAGCCCTCGCCGGCAAGCTTCAGCTGCTGCGCGACTTTCAGCCGCAGCGCGCCCAACGCGTCGCTGACCACCGCGGCGCTGTCGGCGCCGAAGAAAATCAGATCGCCGTCGGCAGCGCCGCTGCGCGCGACGATCCCCGCCAGCGCCGCATCGCTCAGGAACTTGATGATCGGTGACTGCAGGCCGTCACGGCCGCGCGCGCGCTCGTTGACCTTCATGTAGGCCAGCCCCTTGGCGCCGTAGCGCGCTACGAAGGCGGTGTGCTCGTCGATTTCCTTGCGGCTGAGCGCAGCGCCGCCCGGCACGCGCAGCGCGGCGACGCGGCCGCCGGGATCCTTCGCCGGCGCCGAGAACACCTTGAAGTCGCAGTCCTTCACCAGATCGGCGACATCGACCAGCTCCAGCGTCACGCGCAGATCCGGCTTGTCCGAACCGTAGCGGCGCATCGCCTCGGCGTAGCTCATGCGCGGAAACGGCTGCGGCAGCTCGACCCCCAGCACCTCGCGGAACAGCGTCACCACCAGTCCCTCCATCAGCTGCATGATCTGGTCCTGCGACAGGAACGAGGTCTCGACGTCGAGCTGGGTGAATTCCGGCTGGCGATCGGCGCGCAGGTCCTCGTCGCGAAAACAGCGCACGATCTGGTAGTAGCGCTCGAAGCCCGCGATCATCAGCAGCTGCTTGAAGATCTGCGGCGACTGCGGCAGCGCGAAGAACTTGCCCGCATGAGTACGGCTCGGAACCAGGTAGTCGCGCGCGCCCTCGGGCGTGGCCTTGGTGAGCATCGGGGTTTCTATGTCAACGAAACCCTGGGCGTCGAGGTAGCCGCGCATCGAACGCGTGATCCGGTGGCGCAGCCGCAGGCGCTGGTTCATGAGCTCGCGCCGCAGATCGATGTAGCGGTAGCGCAGGCGCACCTCTTCGCTGACCGCCTCGTCGAGCTGGAACGGCAGCGGATCGCATCGATTCAGCAGTTCCAGCTCGCTCGCCACGATCTCCACCGCCCCGGAGGCCAGATTGGCATTGACGGTCCCGGCCGGCCGCAGCTGCACCGTGCCGCGTACCCGTATCACGAATTCATGCCGCAGTTTTTCCGCGGTGACGAAGATCGCCTGCTGATCCGGGTGGAACACGACCTGCACCAGGCCCTCGCGGTCGCGCAGGTCGATGAAGATCACGCCGCCGTGATCGCGCCGGCGGTGCACCCAGCCGGCGACCGCGACCGTCGCCCCCGTCAGATTCTCGTTGACCTGTCCGCAGTAATGGGTCCGCATCGGCCTGTCATCGTGGAGAATGGGGCGCGAATGTTAGGGTGTGGGCGCCGGCGGCACAACCACGCCGAGCGTCACGATCATCTTCATCGCCGCATCGATGCTCATGTTGAGCTCGATCGCCTGCGAGCGCGGCACCATCACGATGAAACCGGAGGTCGGATTGGGCGTGGTCGGAATGAACACGCACACCTGCGGCTCGCCGGTGTGCGAGCTGATGAGCGGCAGGTCGCCCGCGGTCTGAAAGCCGATGCTCCAGATGCCCTTGCGCGGGTATTCGATCAGCAACACTTTCTTGAACGAATTGCCCTGATTCGACAGGATCGTGGTCGAGAAACTCTTGACGCCGCCGTACAGTGCGCGCACGAACGGGATGCGATTCAGCAGGTCTTCCCACAATCCCACCAGGCTGCGGCCGATGATGTTGCTGACCAGCATGCCGGTGAAGATCAGCAGCAGCACCGCCAGCACCAGGCCGAGTCCCGGTATGTGTATTCCGAACAGCGTTTCGGGCCGCACCGATGCCGGCAGCAGCAGCAGCGTCTGGTCCATCAGATCGAGGATGAAGCGCACCACCAGCACGGTCACCACGATCGGCACCCATACCAGCAGCCCGGCTATCGCATAGCGGCGCACGAACCGCCGCATGCCGTCACCGCTCAACGGCCGCCCCGACGCTTGCCGGCCTTGCGTTTGGCCGGGCGGGCGCGCTTGGACGCGGCGCTCTTGCCGGCCGCGGCGCGCCCGGAGATGTTTCGAGTGGTGGCTGCCGGCGGCTTGGGGGCGGGGGTCGACGCTGCGGTTTCGCCCTTGGCGCCGCTCTTGGCATCGGCCTTGGACTCGCTCTTGCCGTCGGTTTTGGCCTCGGCCTTGCTCTCGGTCTTGGCATCAGCCCCGGCAGCCGCGGTCTCGGTCTTGCTGTCGGTGGCGCTCTCGCTCTTGGCCGGCGCGTCTTCCTTTTCGCTGCCGGCTAGATTGCGCTTGTTGTCCTTGTCGGTCTTGAAGTCGGTCTCGTACCAGCCCGAACCCTTGAGGCGAAACACCGGCGCCGAGATCAGTTTCTTGAAGGTGTTCTTGCCGCAGGACGGGCATTTCTTCAGCGGCTTGTCGCTGATCTTCTGCAGTACCTCCGAGTAGTAGCGGCAGCTGCTGCATTCATATTCGTAAAACGGCATATTTTTCCAGCGAAAACGGTGGCGACACGAAACGATTATAGACGGCGGCAGCCTCAGTCATACCGCATTACACAGCGCAATGGCAGCTCATTCCAGATGAAATCCCCGACCAGGCGCAGATCGATCAGCGCCGCAAGGCTCTGCACCTGATAGCCGGCAAGTGTCGCCAGCTCCGCGGCCGCGCGCATGGTACCGCCGGTGGCGAGCACATCGTCAATCAGCGCCAGCCGGCAGTGACCCGCCTGCACTTCCAGCACCGCGCTGCCATATTCCAGCGCGTAGGCAGCCGACACCACCGGTGGCGGCAATTTGCCCTGCTTGCGGATCGGCACGAAGCCCTTGTGCCGCCGGGCGGCAAGTCCCGCAGCCAGCACGAACCCGCGCGCCTCGATGCCCGCCAGCGCGTCGATCTGCTGCCACTCCGGTTCGCTGAACAGCGCGTCGATGGCATCCAGCGTCGCATCGAAATGCTTACGCAGCAGCGGCGTGATGTCGCGAAACAGAATTCCCGCGCGCGGAAAATCCGGCACGTCGACAACATGGCGTTTCAGATCGATCATCGTCATGCCTGGTCCTTTAGAATGGGCAGTGCCGCGCCAACAGATTTCCGGACATCGCACTCATGAAAAAAATCGACCTTGCCGCTGTTGCTGCCGAAGACGGCTCAAACTATCCGGCGCCCTTCGACCTGCCCTGCCGCGGCCAGACCTGCCAGCGGCTGGGCCGCTCGCACGGGCTCACACTCTTTGGCGTCAACCTGTCGGCGATCCCGCCCGGCGGCTGGTCGAGTCAGCGCCACTGGCACAGCCTCGAGGACGAGTTCGTCTGGGTCGTGGAGGGCGAACTGACCCTGGTCACCGACGACGGTGAGGAGACGCTGCGTGCCGGCGACTGCGCCGCCTTCAGGTCCGGCGATCCGGACGGTCATCACCTGGTCAACAAATCCGACCGCCCCGCCAAGGTGTTGGAAATTGGTAACTCCGACCCCCGCGACCGCTGCGTCTATCCCGACATCGACATGGTCGCCGAGCCGGGCGTTAAAGGCTACAGCCATCGCAACGGCTCGCCGTATCCGGTCAAGGCGCGCTGACGGTACCTACCCTGTGGCCCGCATGTCGCGCTTCTTCTCGAACACCAGCTCCGAGCCGCGGGCGGTCACGCGTATCCGGTCCCCGGGCATGAACTCGTTGCGCAGTATGCGCTGCGCCAGCGGATTCTCGATCTGCTGCTGGATGGCGCGCTTGAGCGGCCTTGCGCCGTACACCGGATCGAAACCCGCCTCGCCGATCAGATCGCGCGCCTTGTCATCCAGGTCGAGCTCCATGTTGCGATCGAGCAGGCGCTTGCGCAGGTAGCCGATCTGGATCTGCACGATGGCGCGGATCTGCTCGGTGCCCAGCGGATGGAATACGACGATGTCGTCGATGCGGTTGATGAACTCGGGCCGGAAGTGCTGCTGCACGGTTTCCATGACGGCAGTTTTCATGCGCGTGTAGTTGCCCTCGCCGGCCATTTCCTGGATCACCTGCGAGCCCAGGTTCGAAGTCATGATGATGACGGTGTTGCGAAAGTCGACCGTGCGCCCCTGGCCGTCGGTCAGGCGACCGTCATCCAGCACCTGCAGCAGCACGTTGAACACGTCCTGGTGCGCCTTCTCGACCTCATCGAGCAGCACCACCGCATACGGGCGGCGTCGGATGGCCTCGGTGAGGTAACCGCCCTCTTCATAGCCGACATAGCCCGGGGGTGCTCCGATCAGACGTGAGACCGAGTGCTTCTCCATGAATTCGGACATATCAATCCGCACCATGGCCTCTTCGGTGTCGAACAGAAATTCCGCCAGCGCCTTGCATAGCTCGGTCTTGCCGACGCCGGTGGGGCCGAGGAACATGAACGAGCCGGTGGGCCGGCGCGGATCCGACAGTCCGGCACGCGAGCGCCGGATGGCGTTGGAGACAATGCGCACCGCCTCATCCTGGCCGATCACGCGCTTTTCCAGCGCCTCCTCCATGCGCAGCAGCTTGTCCTTCTCGCCCTCGAGCATCTTCGACACCGGAATGCCGGTCCACTTCGACACCACGTCGGCGATCTCTTCTTCGGTGACGCTGTTGCGCACCAGCTGCGGCGTCGACTGCTCCGCGCGCTGCGCATCCACCAGCCGCTTCTCGAGTTCCGGAATGCTGCCGTACTGCAGCTTGGCCATGCGCGCCAGGTCGCCCGCACGTCGCGCCTGTTCGAACTCGAGCTTCGCCTGCTCCAGTTCCTCCTTGATCGTGGACGCGCCCTGCAGCGCGGCCTTCTCGGCTTTCCACACCTCTTCCAGGTCGGCGTATTCCTTTTCCAGGCCGTTCAGCATCTGCCGCAGCGTCGACAGCCGGCGCTTGGAGGCTTCGTCCTCCTCTTTCTTCAGGGCTTCCTGTTCGATCTTGAGCTGAATGATCCGCCGTTCTAGGCGATCCAGCGCCTCGGGCTTGGAGTCGATCTCCATGCGGATACGCGCCGCCGCCTCGTCGATCAGGTCGATCGCCTTGTCGGGCAGTTGCCGGTTGGTGATGTAGCGGTGCGACAGCGTCGCCGCGGCCACGATCGCCGGATCGGTGATGTCGACGTGGTGATGCACCTCGTAGCGCTCTTTGAGCCCGCGCAGGATCGCGATCGTGTCCTCGACGCTGGGCTCCTCGACCATGACGATCTGGAAGCGACGCTCCAGCGCCGCGTCCTTCTCGATGTACTTGCGATACTCATCGAGCGTCGTGGCGCCGACGCAATGCAGTTCGCCGCGCGCCAGCGCTGGCTTGAGCATGTTGCTGGCGTCCATCGAGCCTTCCGCGCGCCCGGCGCCGACCATGGTGTGCAGCTCGTCGATGAAGACGATGACCTGTCCTTCCTGCTTTGCCAGATCGCTGAGCACCGCCTTGAGCCGCTCTTCGAACTCGCCGCGGAATTTTGCGCCGGCGACCAGCGAGCCCATGTCGAGCGCCAGGATGCGTTTCTTCTTCAGACCCTCGGGCACCTCGCCGTTGACGATGCGCTGCGCCAGGCCCTCGACGATCGCGGTCTTGCCGACCCCGGGCTCGCCGATCAGCACCGGATTGTTCTTGGTGCGCCGCTGCAGCACCTGGATGGTGCGGCGAATCTCATCGTCGCGGCCGATCACCGGATCGAGCTTGCCGGCGCGCGCACGCGCGGTGACGTCGACCGTGTATTTCTCCAGCGCCTGGCGCTTCTCTTCCGCCGCCGGATCATCGACCTTGTCGCCGCCGCGCACCTCCTCGATCGCCTTGTCGAGCGCGGCGCGTGTCGCCTTGGCCTCTTTCAGCGCCTTGCCGACCGCCCCGCGATCCTCCACCGCCGCCAGCACGAACAGCTCGCTCGCGATGTACTGGTCGCCGCGCTGCTGCGCCAGCTTGTCGGTGACGTTCAGCATCCGGGTCAGATCGTGTGACACCTGCACGTCGCCGCCATGGCCTTCGACCTTCGGCAGGTGATCGACGATGTCGCCCAGCTGGGTGCGCAGGCGGTTGACGTCCACGCCGGCCTTGATCAGCAGCGGCCGTACGCCGCCGCCCTCGGCCTCGAGCATGGCCAGCAGCAGGTGTGCCGGTTCGATGAACTGGTTGTCGCGGCCGACCGCAAGCGACTGCGCGTCCGCCAACGCGGCCTGGAATCGGCTGGTAAGTTTGTCCTGGCGCATAAGACCTTGACCCGTGAGGTTAAAGTGTAATCCGCATCCATGCCGGATGGGCATCAATCCTTGCTACTTTCTGTGGGGTTGATATTAAGGAAATCAAGCGTCTGCACCCCATCAGCTCACCCGCGCCGCTTTTCAGGCCAGCCACAGCTCAGCGCAGGCGATGACCC
>DATAJH010000160.1:0-6665 GCA_036262215.1 Steroidobacteraceae bacterium | reverse complement strand
CTGACGAGCGCCCGCAGCTCGATCGAGGACACCGACTACGCGCAGGCCACTTCGAATCTGTCCAAGGCGCAGATTCTGCAGCAGGCCAGCACGGCGATGGTGGCGCAGGCCAATACGATTCCGCAGAACATATTGACCCTGCTCCAGAAGCTGCCGTAAGCAAATGACGCACCTTGGTTGCAAGGTGCGGCTTGATAGGACGATGGAGGGTGGGCGCCGCAAGGCGCCCACCCTCGGATTTTTTTATAGAGGCTTGAACGGATAAGCGGCGATGACCACGACCAGCAGCACCAGCGATACCACCACGGGACAACCGGTGGTCTCGATCGCGAGCAACTCCAGCGCCGATGCGGCCGGCGGCTCCGTCATCGACGTCAGCTCGCTGGTGTCGCAGCTGGTGGCGGCAACGGCGGCGCCGCAACAGGCGCTGATCTCGACGCAGACGCAGGCGGTCAGCACGCAGATTTCCGCGCTCGGGACCCTCAAGAGCGCGCTGGCGACATTTCAGTCATCGCTGAGTTCGTTGGACACGCCTACGGCGTTCCAGGTGCAGACCGCCAACAGCACCGATCAGACGGCGTTCACGGCGACCGCCGACTCCGGCGCGGCGGCCGGAACCTACAACGTGACGGTATCCGCGCTGGCGCAGGCGCAGCAATTGCTGTCGAACGCGTTCGCCGGTGGCACTGCGGCCACAGTGGGCACCGGCACGCTGTCGCTGTCGCTCGGCACCACCAGCTTCGATGTGACCATCGATGGCAGCGACAACACGCTCGCGGGCATTGCCGCGGCCATTAATTCCGCCGCCGGTAATCCGGGCATCGCCGCCACGGTGCTGCAGGGCACTGACGGCGCCCACCTGGTACTGTCCTCGTCGCTGAGCGGTGCCGCCAATACGATTCAGGTGACGGAGACCGACGGCGGCGACGGCCTGGCCGCCCTGACCTACGGCACCGGCAATGCCGCCAACTACACCCAGGAGGCGGCCCCGCAGGATGCAGCTTTCAGCATCGCCGGTGTTGACTACACCAGTCCCAGCAATACGGTGACCGATGCCCTGAATGGCGTGACGCTGAACCTGCTGGGCACCACCAGCGCCGGCAGCAATGCCACCCTGAGCGTCAGCAACGACACCAGCACCATAGCAAGCAACATCAGCGCCTTCGTGACCGCCTACAACACGATGGTGACTGCGATTGCGCCGCTCGGCAGCTACGATGCGAGCACCAACACCGCCGGACCCATGCTGGGCAATGCGCTGCTGTCCGGCACCACCAATCAGATCCAGCAGGCGCTCTACAGCGTCGTAAACACCGGATCGTCGACGTACAACTCGCTTGCCAGCATCGGCATCACGACCAATTCCGACGGTAGCCTGAGCGTCAACAACGCCACGCTGACGAATGCGCTGTCGACCAATTTCGGCGCCGTGAGCCAGTTGTTCAGCGGCGCGGCCGGGGTGGCCACGGTGCTCAATAGCCAGATCACCGCCAATCTGGGTTCCACCGGAGATTTCGCTTCGGCCAGCAACACGCTGGTGCAGCAGGAAAACGCGCTTACCACGCAGACCAATCAACTCAACGACCAGATGACCGCCCTGACGGCGAGCCTGACGCAGCAGTACTCGGCTCTCAACGTGCTGCTGTCCTCGCTGCAGACCACTTCCGCCTACCTGTCGCAGCAATTCGCCAGCCTGCCGCTGGTGCAGGGCGTGCCCCAGGCCTGACGGCGTGCGGCGGCGCGCGCCGCGCAGCCTCAAGTTGCGGCCAGCGCGGCCGTTATATGCACCATCAAGGATCGATGGAGCAGGCGGCGTGAGCTCGTATGCGCGAAATTCCAAGCTGGCGGCTTACCAGAGCGTGTCGGTACACGGTGGTGTCGCCAACGCCGATCCGCACGGCCTGGTGCTGATGCTGATGGACGGGGCCGTGGAGCGCATGAACACGGCTCGCGGCTGCATCGAGCGCGGCGATATCGTACGCAAGGCGAAGCTGCTGCATAGCTGCATCAGCCTGATCGCCGAGCTGCGCGGCTGCCTCGACATGGCCCGCGGCGGCGCCATCGCCCAGAACCTGAGCGATCTTTACGATTACATGATGCGCCAGCTGGCGCGCGCCAATGTCGACAACAATCCCGCCTGTATCGCCGAGGTGCTGAGCCTGCTGGCGGAGATCCGCAGCGCCTGGATCGCCATCGGCCCCGAGGTTCGGCAAATGACGCGGGCGGTGCCCCCGAGCGCGTAGAATAGCAACACTGCGGTCGCATGCCCGCATCGGTGCGTCAAGGAGCCCCCATGCACGAAGCACTCGATACCGTGGTACTCGACAACGAGCTGGCGTATCAGGACGTGCTGCCGGTGCAGTGGATGACGATGTGGGAACCACCGGATCGGTTCGAGTTGCTCGGCCTGGAGGAAGCCAATCTGCTGCTGCTTCAGGCTTGTCTGGCGATCGAGGAGCATCCGGCGCGCGACAACAACGAAGATCTGGGGCCGCTGGCCGGGGAGATCGCGCGCCTCGACTTCAAGCTCAACCTGGTGATGCAGCTGCTGGCGAAACTGGTGTCGAAAGACCGTATGCCGCCTGCGACCAGTGTGCTGTTCAACAGCCTCGGCGCCTCCTGGACCTGTATCGGCCAGACGCCGCCGCTGGACGGGCACGGTTTGCTGCGCGTGCAGCTGCGCAGTTCGCTGCCGCAGCCGCTGGAACTGCCGGCGCAGGTCACCGCCCTCGACGGCAGCACGGCGAAAGTGAAATTCGTCGGCATATCGGCGGGCGTGGCCGAACTGATTCAGCGGCTCGCGTTCGTGCGCCATCGGCGGCACGTTGCCGATGCACGCAAAGCGCGGGTATGAGTCTCTCATATTAGGGAAATTGCGACGCTGTGCTCAGGGCCAGTGTGACGTAATCCCTCTTTTTTCCATAACCCAAAAACTAGTCTGTTCCTTCGACATTGCGAGGGAACAATAAGTCCATGGCTGAATCAGCCGCCCTGACAGGCGCATTCGTCAATGCCGCTGCACGCCATCCGTACGAGATAGCGGCATCGAGCGTCGCCATTCTTCCCACCGGCACCTCGGCGCTCATCCGCCACGTCAATCATCTGATTGGCCAGGTGGCCGCGTTCGACAGCAACGTGCTGATCCTCGGCGAATCCGGTACCGGCAAAGAAGTGGTGGCACGCGCCATCCACCAGTCATCGCCGCGACGGGCGCGTACCTTCGTACCGATCAACTGCGGCGCCATACCGGCGGAGCTGCTCGAGAGCGAATTATTCGGGCACGAGAAGGGCGCCTTTACCGGGGCACTGGCTGCCCGCAAGGGCCGGTTCGAGATCGCCGAGGGCGGTACCATCTTCCTCGACGAGATCGGCGACATGAATCCCACCATGCAGGTGAAGCTGCTGCGGGTGCTGCAGGAGCGGGTGTTCGAACGCGTCGGCAGTTGCGTCTCGCAGCGCTGCGACGTACGCATCATCGCGGCGACGCATCACGATCTCGAGCAATCCATCGCCAAGGGCACGTTCCGCGAGGATCTGTTCTATCGCCTCAACGTGGTACCGATCGAGATGCCGCCGCTGCGTGATCGCGGCGAGGATCTGCCGTTGCTGGTCGCCGATCTGGTGCAGCGCATCGGCGCCGCGGGCCGGCCGCCGGTGCAGTTCGCCGGCGCCACCATCGAGGCGCTGAAAGCCTATCGTTGGCCCGGCAACGTACGCGAACTGGGCAACCTGATCGAGCGCATGTCGATTCAGTGCGGCACCCGGGCGGTGACCATTGCCGATCTGCCGGCGCGCTACCGTCCGCTGGACTTCCACGCGGCCAGCCATGATGCGCCCGTGGGCGAGGAATTGATCGCCTCGGCCCCGGCGATCAGCGTGCTCGGACCGGCGCTGGACGCGCTGGCGCAGGACGGCGAGGCGGACAATGACGAGCGCTCAACCATAGATCCGCAGCTGGCCGACGCATTGCTGGACGAAATCCCGAGCGATTTCGACCTGCGCGGCTACCTCGAATCGCTCGAGCAACGGCTGATCGTGCGCGCGATGCGCATCGCCGGCGGCACGGTGGCCCAGGCCGCCCGGCTGCTGGGTCTGCGGCGTACCACGCTGGTGGAGAAGCTGCGCAAGTATTCGCTTGCCGGCAGTGATACGGCGGCGTCGGAAACTTGACGTTGCCGCGGCGGCAATCCCCCGCCATCGTGAGCCGCGTCACAGATTGAAGCCGGCACGTAAATTGCTCCTGTCTTCGTCAACACGACGAAGTTGAAGAGGCAATGACAGTTTCAATGTACGTTCACGAGCCCGTCGCCTGCGCCGAGGTCTCCATGCGGCTGATGGAGCTGGCGCGCCGCGTCGCCCGCAGCGAATGCACGGTGCTGATCGCGGGCGAGTCCGGCACCGGCAAGGAGGTGCTGGCGCGCTACATCCATCGCCACTCGTTGCGCGCCGCGCAGCCGTTCGTCGCGGTCAACTGCGCGGCGATCCCGGAGAACATGCTGGAGGCGATTTTATTCGGCTGGGAGCGCGGTGCGTTCACTGGAGCGCAGGCCGCCCATCCGGGCAAGTTCGAGCAGGCACAGGCCGGCAGCCTGCTGCTGGATGAGATTTCCGAGATCCCGTTGTCGCTGCAAGCCAAACTGCTGCGGGTACTGCAGGAGCGCGAGGTCGAGCGCCTGGGCGCCAGAGCGACCATCGGGCTGGACGTGCGTGTCATCGCCACCACCAACCGCAATCTTCGCAGTGACGTCGCCGCGGGACGCTTCCGCGAGGATCTGTATTACCGCCTGAACGTGTTTCCGCTGACGCCGGTGCCGCTGCGCGCGCGCCGTGACGACGTGCTGCCGCTGGCGATGCGCCTGCTGGCCTCGTATTGCAAGCCCGGCGCGCGCATACCGGCGTTGTTGCCAGACGCGGCGCAGCTGCTTTTGACCTATGAGTGGCCCGGAAACGTTCGTGAACTTGAAAATGTCATGCAGCGTGCGCTGGTGCTGTGCGAGGGCGACCTGATTCGCGCCGCCCACATTGCGTTCGAGCCCGCTGGCACGATCAGCAGCAGCGGCGCGGCACAGGCCGCGTCGATGGCACTACCGCCACACGATGCGGCGGCGTCGGGGGCGCTGGCGGATTCGCTGGCGCTGGCTGAGCGCCAGATCATTCTCAAGGCACTGCGTGCACATGCCAGCCGCGAGCGCGCCGCCGAGCAGCTCGGCATCAGCGCCCGCACCCTGCGCTATAAGTTGGCGCGGCTGCGCGCCGCCGGAGTTGACCTGTCGGGTGAGCTGCAGGCGGCCGGGAGCGCAGCGTGAGCAACATCGCCATCGATCAGGTGCTGGCACAGATCCGTTCCATGTCGCTGCAGGCCGCAGCCGGCGTCAAGCCGGCCGCGCCTGCCGCGGTGGGCGCGCCCGGCAGCACCGCTGCGGTGTCCGGCCCGGCTTTTGGCGAACTGCTCAAGCAGGGCATCGATTCGGTGAATCACAGTCAACAGAGTGCCAGCGCCCTGGCCGATGCCTGGGAGCGCGGCGTATCGGGGGTCGACCTGGCGCGCGTAATGATCGAGAGCCAGAAGGCCTCGGTCTCGTTTCGCGCCTTGACGGAAGTACGCAACCGCCTGGTCAGCGTGTACCAGGACATCATGAACATGTCGATCTGATCGGCTGATGGGAACAGTCTATGGCGAATAATCAGACTGCGGCTTTCTCCGGCCGCGTCGGTCTCAATCTCCGGCCGCTGATGCTGCTGCTGGGCATCGCTGCCGCGGTCGCGGCCGGTGTCACGGTGGTGCTGTGGTGGCGCGGCCCGAACTGGAGCCTGCTGTACGGCAATCTGTCCGACTCCGATGCCAGCAGCGTGGTGCAGGCGCTGCAGACCGCGTCGATCGAATACAAGCTCGATGGCAGCAGCGGCGCAATCATGGTGCCGGCGGAACGGGTGCACGACGCGCGCCTGCAGCTCGCAGGACAGGGATTGCCGCAGGGCAAGAACGCCAGCGTCGAGCTGATGAGCAAGGATCCCGGCTTCGGCGTCAGTCAGTTCATGGAGAACGCGCGCTATCAGTACGCCCTCGAAGGTGAACTGGCGCGCACCATTTCATCGCTGCAGGCGGTGGAGGCGGCACGCATCCACCTGGCATTGCCGCAACAATCGGCCTTCGTGCGCGATCGGCGTCCGGCCAGCGCATCGGTGCTGCTGCAGCTGCGTCCCGGCAACCGGCTGCAGGCCGAACAGGTGTCGGCGATCGTGCACCTGGTGGCATCGAGCATTCCGGAACTGGACTCGGATAACGTGACGGTGGTCGACCAGCAGGGCCGGCTGCTGTCGTCGCCGAAGAACTCCGAGGCCGCGGTCACGGCCGAGCAGTTCGAGGCCGCGCATCGGGTTGAAGACAGCTACATCCAGCACATCGAACAGCTGATCGCGCCGCTGGTGGGCGACGGCCGGGTGCACGCGCAGGTCACCGTGGACCTGGACGCCGGCGCGGTCGAGGAGGCGCACGAGCAGTACAAACCCGACGGCGGCGTGGTGCGCAGCGAGCAGAATGCGGAGGAGATATCGCATTCGGGCAGCACCGCCAGCGGCGGCATTCCGGGCGCGCTGACCAACCAGCCGCCGGCCGGCGGTGTCGCGAGCGCCGCCAGCGCTCCCAAGCCCGCCGCAGTCCCGGC
>DATAJH010000159.1:0-22429 GCA_036262215.1 Steroidobacteraceae bacterium | reverse complement strand
CCACGCGGGGTATACATTGTCGCCAGTAATCAGGGGTGACATGGAATGTTGGTCGCCGGCGAAAAGCCGCCGCTGTTGATTCTGGATCCGACCGGGGCAGCGGACGGACGCGCTGCGAAGAAATCGCTGGCGCGACTGGCCTATCCGCTGTCGCAGCTGAAGGAAGCCGGGGCGGCTGCCGCCTCCATTGCCAACGGTTACCCGGCCGTGGTTCTGATCGTCGCCGACGCATCGAACCAGGATGCAGCTGCGCTGTGCTCGCAATTATTCGAGGCCGCGACCAGCAACCCACCGGCCCTGGTGCTGCTCAGCGGCAAGCCGCTCCCCGTGATGCCCGCGCAGCTGGCCGCGCAATTCGTCGCGCCATTCGACTGGGAGGTCGTGGTCGATCGTCTGGAGCAACTGTTGACGCTGGCCACGCTGCGGCGCGACCGGTCCGCGCTCGGTACGCTGCTGCAGCTGAGCCGCGTTGAACTGGTGACGATCGACACCGAAAGCCAGAGTTGCCGCGTGAATGACACGCTGGCTGCGCTGCTGGCGCTGCCGGGCGCTGCGAGCGCGGTCAGCCGCCGCGACCGATTGCAGCCGATTCACTGGCAGAAATTATTCGATCATTGCGATGAACCCGATCGCCAGCGGGTGCTCGACACCGTCAGCGGTTCATTCGAGTCGGGCATGGGTTTTGAAGCCGAGTACGACATCCGCATCGATCGCAGCCACAAGCGGCGCGTGCGGCTCACCGGTCATCCGACCCTGGGCACCCCAGGCACGCCACCGCGGCGGCTCGACCTCGTGATTCAGGACGTCACGCCGGTGGAATCCAGATCCACCGCCGATGCCGCCAACCGCCTGCTGGATACGACACTCGGCTTGCGGCACGGCGATCGGGTGCTGCAGTCACTCATGCGCATCGGTCAGGACTACAAGAAGGGCACGATACTGCTGCTGCGGCTGCAGGGGCTGGCGGACTTCTACAGCCATCATGGCTACGAGACCGGCGGCATCCTGCTGCGCGCGTTCGCCGAAGGCATCGAGGCCAGTCTGCGCAATGTGCCGGGCGTCATCCGCATCAACCCGAACAAGGAACAGGTGCTGGCGCGGCTGGCCGGCGGCGAGTTCGTGGTGCTGATTCCCGATATGACCGACGATCAGAGCATGGTCGGACCGCTGAGCCGGCTGCTGGAAGCCACTCGCAGCGCCATCACCGCCGATGAGCGGCTCAAGCTGATCAACACCCGCATCGGCATGGCGACCTGGCCCAAGGACGGATCGAGTCCGGACGTGATTCTCAAGGCCGCCAGCCTGGCCTGCGATTACTTTTCGATGAGCGAGGACGGTGGCCCCGGCACCATCATGGCAGCGGTGGTGCGCGCCCGTGAACAGGCGCGGCTCGAGTACGAGCTGCACCACGCGATCGAGCGCCAGCAGCTGGAGCTGCACTATCAGCCGAAGCTGTCGATACCCGATGGGCGCATCGTCGGCTTCGAAGCGCTGCTGCGCTGGCAGCACCAGAAGAGCCTGTTCGTGCCGCCGACGATATTCATCCCGATCGCCGAGCGCACCGGCCTGATCGCGCAGCTCGGGGACTGGGTGATCGAACGGGCCGCCGAACAGATCGCGCAATGGCGTTCCGAGGGCCTTGGCCTGGTGCAGGTGGCGGTCAACGTGTCGCCACAGCAGATGGTCACCGGCGATGTGGTGTCCAGCATCCGCGGCGCCTGCACCCGCCAGGTGGTCGAGCCGTTGTTTCTGCAGGTTGAGCTCACCGAGAGCTGTCTGATCGATGATGCCGAATCGGCGATGAAACTGCTGGCCGAGATTCGCCGCCTGGGCTGCCAGATCGCGCTGGATGACTTCGGCACCGGCTACTCGTCGCTGTCCTATCTGCGGCGGCTGCCGCTGGATATTCTCAAGATCGATCGCAGTTTCATATCCGGCATTGGCGAGGAGCAGGGCGATAGTAATCTGGCGTTCAACATCCTCGGCATCGGCCGCTCGCTGGGGCTGAAGGTCATCGCCGAGGGCGTCGCCTCGGCGGCGCAGTGGGATGCCCTGTGCCGCTGGCGATGCACCGAAGCGCAGGGATATTTGATCAGCCAGCCGGTGCCCGCCGCCGCGGTCGCGGCCATGTGGCAGCATGGACGCTGGGATGCAGCCGCGCACAAGCTGCGTCTGCCACAGGCGCCCGCAGCACAGACGGCCGCCTGAGCGCGACCGGCTGACGACCGGCTGACGACAAAGGGCTGTCAAACAGCGGCCGCCTGCGTCCATACTCGCATATCCGATTCCCAGTTTGAGTCGTCGCCCGCCGGGCCGATGATCCCGTGCGCCTGCCCGGCGGCGGCACGGCGGCAGCCGCGGGAATGCAGGCAACAGGAGGCGATCGCATGCGTTACAGGAAATTCGGGCGTACCGGGCTGTTCGTTTCGGAGCTGTGCCTCGGTACCATGACCTTCGGCGGCGAAGATGGCATCTGGGGCCAGATCGGCAATCTGAAGCAGGGCGATGCCGACCGCCTGATCGGCCGCGCGCTCGATGCCGGCATCAACTTCATCGACACTGCCGACGTCTATGCCGACGGCCGCTCGGAGATCATCACCGGCCAGGCATTGAGGAATCTCAAGCTAGCGCGCGAAAACGTTGTGATCGCGACCAAAGTGCTCGGCGAAACCGGAACCAAGGCGGTCAACTCGCGCGGCATGTCGCGCTTCCACATCATGGAGGGCGTGAAGGCGAGCCTGAAGCGGCTGCAGCTCGATCATATCGACCTGTACCAGATCCACGGCTTCGACCCGGCGACGCCGATCGATGAGGCGCTGCATGCGCTCGACAGCCTGGTGCAGCACGGTCAGGTGCGCTATGTCGGCGTATCGAACTGGGCGGCATGGCAGGTGGTGAAGGCGCTCGGCATCTCGGAGCGGCTCGGACTGGCGCGCTTTGAATCCCTGCAGGCTTACTACACCATCGCCGGACGCGACCTTGAGCGCGAGCTGCTGCCGATGCTGCTGAGCGAAGGCGTTGGGCTGCTGGTGTGGAGTCCGCTCGCCGGCGGCCTGCTGAGCGGTAAATATGGTCGTGACGTCAAGGCCGAAGCCGGCAGCCGTCGGGTCGCATTCGACTTCCCGCCGGTGAACCTCGAGCGCGCCTACGATTGCATCGAGGTGATGCGCCAGGCCGCACAGGCGCGGGCAGTCTCCGTGGCGCAGATCGCGATCGCATGGCTGCTGCACCAGGCGGCGGTCACCAGCGTGATCATCGGTGCCAAGCGGATCGAGCAGCTGGACGACAACATCGCCGCGACAGCCCTCACGCTGAGCGATGAAGAACTGACCATGCTCAATAAGGTCAGCGCGCTGCCGGCTGAATATCCGGGCTGGATGCTCGAGCAGCAGGGGACCTACCGGCGCCAGCAGCTGGCGCAGGGCCACGGCGCAAGCCATGCTAGGGCCCGCTGACGCCGACTACATGCTGCGTGCGCTCGAGCTGGCGCGCGCGGCGGCGGCGGCCGGGGAGGTCCCGGTGGGTGCGGTGCTGGTGCGCGCCGCAGCGGTGATCGCCACCGGCGCGAATCGGCCGATCGGCGCCTGCGATCCGACCGCACATGCGGAAATCGAGGCGCTGCGTGCCGGGGCTCGCGCCACCGGCAGCTACCGGCTCAACGACACCACGCTGTACGTCACGCTCGAACCGTGTGTGATGTGCGCTTCGGCGCTGGTGCAGGCGCGCGTGCGGCGCGTGGTGTTCGGCGCCTTCGATCCCCAGGCGGGCGGGGCGGGCAGCCTGGTCGATGTGTTCAAGCTCGCCGGCGCTAAATCGCGCGTCGATGTATTCGGGGGCGTGCTGGCCGATGAGTGCGGCACGCTGCTGCGGGATTTTTTCGAACAGCGCCGGTCTAATTGAAGCGGCGCGTTTCCGTAGCCGATGGCGCCAGCGGCAGCGCCGCGGGCTCATGCAGGCGCGCGACCGTGCCGGTGCCGGACCATTCGAGCACCGCCAGATACTGGCGCACCTGATCGACGAACCTGGCCGGCTCCCAGCCGCGCGCATAGCCGCGCCGGGCGCGCGAATACCATTGCTCCTGCGCCAGCAGCGGCAGCTGCGCGCGTACGTCGTTCCACGAGTCGGGGTCCTTGCCGCGCATCTGCGCCAGCACGCGCGCGTCCTCCAGATGTCCGTAGCCAACGTTGTAGGCCGCGAGCGCCAGCCAGGTGCGATCGGGCTCGCCGATGCGGTTGGGAATAGTGTCGATAACCTGCGCCAGGTACCTGGCACCGCCGAGGATGCTCTGCCACTGATCGGAGCGATCCTTGACCCCGACGGTGGTGGCGGCGTCGCTGGTCAGCATCATGATGCCCAGCGCGCCGTCGGCCGACGCCGCCTGTCTCTGCCATTTCGATTCCTGATAGCCGACTGCGGCCAGCAGCCGCCAGTCAAGTCCGGTGCTCTGTGCAGCTTGTTCGAACATGGCCTGCAGTTCCGGCAGGCGTGCGCTTATGTCGGCTCGAAAGCGGATCGCGTCCTCATAATCAAACCCGCGCGCCTCCAGGCTCGCATCGCGCGCGATGCGCGCGAACTCGCCGGAAGCCTTGGCGCTGATGAAAAAGCCGTTCGCTGCCTGCGCCAGGTCCAGCGCGTCGGCCCGCACCATCCACTTCAACGGTCGCGCGTCCGGCAGCGTGAAGGCGACGGTGGCATCGGGATAAAGATGGCGCGCGAATTCGAATTCGTTGGCATCGACGACGGCGTAGTCGGCATCACCGTCGGTCACCACCTGAAGCGGATCGGGCTGATCAGCCTTGAGCGCGGTCCAGGACAGGTCCGTCATGGCGTCGCGCCTGATCGCGCGCAGCAAATCGAGCTGCGGACTGCAGTCGCGCACCACGACATTTGCCAGACGCAACGCGCTCGTGTCGTGGGCATGCAATTTGCCGCGATCCTGCACCACCAGCTGCGCGATCTCATCGTAGTTTTCGGTCGCCAGGCCGGTCTGCAGCCATTGCGCATCGGGGCTGATTTGCGCCGCCGCCAGGTCGGCACGGCCATCCGCCAGCGCCGCGCGCATGGCCGCCGCATCCGGCAGCGGCTGCATCACCAGCCGCACCTGCAGCTGGCGCGCGAATGCGCTCGCGAGGCGGTACTCAAATCCCTGCGGTCCCTGCGCGCCGAGGTAGTAGCTGGTGGCGGCGTTGAGCGTGACCACCCGCAGTTCACCGCGGGCACGGATGCGCTGCAACGCGCTCTGCGGTTGCGCGCAGCCCGCCAGCAGCAGCGCGGCCGCCACCGCGGCCATGAGCTCTCGCGCACGGCATTGGTGCCGCAGCCGGCGGCGATCCGGAAGCTTTGGTCTCATTGCGTTCATCACTACGTTAGAATAGCAGTCTTTCCCGGAGAGGTACCGAAGCGGTCATAACGGCGCCGACTCGAAATCGGATGGTCGGGTTAAACCGGCACGTGGGTTCGAATCCCACCCTCTCCGCCAAATAATTTTCTTCATGTCAGCCGCCGCTGACATCGACGCGAGCGCGTCATGACTTGTCAGGCGCACAGCTTGCGCGCGCCGTGTCGGTGAGACGTTAATGTATTTTAATGTCGCTGCATTGGCCGCGTGTGGGCCTGCGGCCGCGCTGCTGCGCGGCGTGGACGATGCGGGCATAATACCCGCATCCAGTCGCGGATAGTGCTTGTTCGGCCGGTACTGCCTGCCGGACCGGGTCTCGTCCGCTGTCAGTTCGGGAACGCTTAAACGATGTGGATCGTAAGACTTGCGCTGCGACGGCCTTACACGTTCATCGTGCTGGCGGTGCTGATCGTATTGCTCGGCGTGTTCACCATCCTGCGTACGCCGACTGACATCTTTCCGGCGATCAACATTCCGGTGGTCAGCACTATCTGGAGCTACACCGGCCTGCCGCCCGAGGACATGGCGAATCGCATCGTTGCCAACGCCGAGCGCTACGCCCAGACCACCGTCAACGACATCGAACACACCGAATCGCAGTCGCTGCCCGGCATGGGGGTGGTCAAGTACTTCTTCCAGCCGAACGTCAACGAGGACCTGTCGTACGCGCAAATCACCGGCGTGTCGCAGGCCTTGCTGCGTCAGGCGCCGCCGGGCACCACGCCGCCGTTCATCCTGGCTTACAACGCCTCGACGGTGCCGATTCTGCAGCTGGCACTGGAAAGCACCACATTGTCCGAGGCGACCCTGTTCGACCTCGGAAATTCAGTCATCCGCCCGGGACTGGCGACGGTGCAGGGCGCTTCGCTGCCCTTTCCGTATGGCGGCAAGCAGCGCCAGGTAGCCGTCGACATCGATCCGGAGGCGCTGCGTTCCAAGGGTCTGTCGGCGGTCGACGTCAGCAACGCGATCGGCCTGCAGAACCTGATCATTCCGGCGGGCACCGAGAAGATCGACGACATCGAATACAACATCAAGCTCAACTCCAGCCCGCTCAAGCCCGAGGATCTCAACGACGCACCGATTCGCACCGTCAACGGCACGGTGGTGTTCATACGCGATGTCGCCAACGTGCACGATGGTGCCAGCCCGCAGACCAACCTGGTGCGCGTGGCGGGCCGGCACGCGGTGCTGATGTCGGTGCTCAAGACCGGCAGCGCCTCGACGCTGCGGGTCATCGAGGACATCAAGCGCCTGCTGCCCGGCATCCAGAAGCAGCTGCCGGAGAATTTCCAGGTCGGGCTCACCGGCGATCAGTCGCTGTTCGTGCGCGCCGCGGTCAACGGCGTGGTGCGTGAGGGCATCATCGCCGCCGCTCTCACCGGCCTGATGATCCTGCTGTTCCTGAGCTCCTGGCGCAGCACGCTGATTATCACCATCTCGATTCCGCTGTCGGTACTGGCCTCGATCATCTGCCTGTCGGCGATCGGCGAGACCATCAACATCATGACCCTGGGCGGACTGGCACTGGCGGTCGGAATTCTGGTGGACGACGCCACGGTGGCGATCGAGAACATCAACTGGCACCTGGAGCAGGGCAAGGAAGTCGAACCGGCGATCCTCGACGGCGCGCACCAGATCGCGGTGCCGGCGCTGGTATCGACACTGTGCATCTGCGTGGTGTTCATACCGATGTTCCTGCTATCGGGTGTGTCGCGCTTCCTGTTCGTGCCGCTGGCCGAGGCGGTGGTGTTCGCGATGCTCGCCTCCTACGTGCTGTCGCGAACGCTGGTGCCGACGCTGGCCATGTACTGGCTCAAGAAGCATGTGCCGGAGCACCTGGCGGCGCCGCCCAGCAACCTGTTGCAGCGGTTCCAGCGTGGCTTCGAGCACCGTTTTGCCGCCTTTCGCGACGGCTACCACGAACTGCTCGGCACCGCCCTGCAGCACAGTCTCGCCTTCACACTGGCGTTCATGGTGATCGGTGCCACGGCGTTCCTGCTGCTGCCGTGGCTCGGCCGCGACTTTTTCCCGACGGTCGATGCCGGTCAGGTGCGACTGCATCTGCGTGCGCGCAGCGGCACGCGACTGGAGGAGACCGCCAGGCTGTGCGATGCGGTCGAGGCCAGGATCAGCCAGATCATTCCGCCGCATGATCTGGACAGCCTGATCGACAACATCGGCGTTCCGTACAGCGGTATCAACCTGTCCTACAGCACCTCGGCGCCGGTCGGTCCGGGCGATGCCGACATCATGATTGCGCTGCGCGCGGGCCGCAGCCGGCCCACAGCCGAGTACGTACGCACGCTGCGCGCGCAGTTGCGCGATGAGTTTCCGGGCACCACGTTCGCCTTTCTGCCTTCCGACATCGTCAATCAGATCCTGAATTTCGGCCTGCCCGCGCCGCTCGACGTGCAGGTGGTGGGATTTAATATCGAGGGCAACCGCAGCTTTGCCAACGACCTGCTGGCGAAGCTTAGATCCATTCCCGGCGCGGCTGACCTGCGCATCCAGCAGGCCTTCGACTACCCGCAGTTCAACGTGAACGTCGACCGCACCAATGCCTCGCAGGTCGGACTGACGCAGCAGCAGGTCGCCAACGATGTCCTGATTTCCCTCTCCGGCAGCCAGCAGACCGCGCCCACCTTCTGGGTCGACGTCAAAAGCGGCGTGCAGTACAACGTCACCACGCAGGCACCGCAATATCGGCTGACGTCGCTGCAGGACCTGACATCCACGCCGATCACCACCGGCAACGGCGGCTCGCAGCAGTTGCTGGCGAGCCTCGCCACCGTCAGCCGCGGGGTCGGCCCGGCCGTGGTCAGCCACTTCAACGGGCGCCCGGTGATCGACATCTATGGCTCGGTAGACGGCACCGATCTGGGCACGGTGGCGACGGCGGTGCGCGGCATCGTCGATGCCTCCCGGCACGAACTGCCGCGCGGCAGCGATCTGACGATCCGCGGTCAGATGGAGACCATGCGCACCTCATTCAACGGCCTGGCGTTCGGTATGATCGGCGCGGTGATCCTGATCTACCTGCTGATCGTGGTGAACTTCCAGAGCTGGCTCGATCCGCTGATCATCATCAGCGCGCTGCCGGCGGCACTGGCCGGCATGGTGTGGATGCTGTTCGTCACCGGCACCACCATCAGCGTGCCGGCACTGATCGGCGCGATCATGTGCCTGGGCGTGGCCACCGCCAACAGCATCCTGATCGTCAGCTTTGCGCGCGAACGCATGGATGCGGGAGCGAGCGCGATGGCGGCCGCGCTGGAGGCCGGGTTCGTGCGCTTCCGGCCGGTGCTGATGACGGCGCTGGCCATGATGATCGGCATGATGCCGATGTCGCTGGGCTTAGGTGAGGGTGGCGAGCAGAACGCGCCGTTGGGGCGCGCGGTCATCGGTGGACTGATGTTTGCCACGTTTGCGACGCTGCTGTTCGTGCCGGTGGTGTTTGCCGTCATTCACAGCCGATTTACCCAGCCTGGGCGCGCTGCCGGCGCCGCACACGCCTAGACCACCACGGCCATACATGACCGCCACAGCTGACGACCATGCGGCATTGCGACGACTCAAGCGCGTCGCCCTGTACGTGCTGCTGGCAGCGATCATCATCGCCGCCTGGGGTATTTTCACGCGCGTGCAGACCCGTGCCGCCCTCAAGCGCGAAGCGCAACAATCATCGGTACCGGTGGTGCTCGTAACTACGCCCAAGCACACCGACGCCGGCGATGAACTGGTGCTGCCGGGCGACGTGCAGGCGTTTACCGACGCGCCGATCTACGCGCGCACCAGCGGCTATCTCAAGCGCTGGTACGCGGACATAGGCAAGCACGTCAAATCCGGCGAGTTGCTGGCGGAAATCGAGACGCCCGAGGTGGATGCGCAGTATCGCCAGGCAAAGGCCGATCTTGCCACCGCCGATGCCAATAACCGGCTGTCGCAGACCACCGCCCAGCGCTTCCAGGATCTGCGCAAGACCGGTCTGGTCGCGCAGCAGGACGTAGACAATGCGGTCGGCGATGCCGAGGCCAAGAAGGCCCAGACCGAGTCGGCGCGGCAGAATCTGCAGCGCCTGGAGCAGATGCAGGGCTTCAACCGCATCACCGCTCCGTTCGAGGGCGTCGTGACCGCACGCAAGGTTGACGTCGGAGCGCTGGTGACTGAGGGCAGCACCACCGGCCAGGAGCTGTTTCATATGAGCTCGACCACCCGGCTGCGCGTCTACGTGCAGGTGCCCCAGGCCTATGCCAGCTGGATCCGGCCCGGAATGTCGGCCGACCTGACCACGGTGGACCGGCCCGAGCTGCGCCATCCGGCCAAGGTGGTCAGCACCGCCGGATCGATCGACGTCACGACGCGCACCCTGCTGACCGAGCTGGATGCCGAAAACCCGAACGGCGAGCTGCTGCCCGGGGCGTACTCGCAGGTCCATCTGCCGCTGCCGGCGGGCCTGAAGACCTGGCGGCTACCATCCAACGCGCTGCTGTTCCGCGCCGACGGCCTGCACGTGGCGGCGGTCGATTCGGACAACAAAGTGCATCTGAACACCGTGACCATCGGCCGCGATTACGGCGCCGTGGTGGAAATCCTGAGCGGTGTTGCGGCAACGGACCAGATCATTCTCAATCCGCCGGATTCAATCCTGTCCGGCGCCGTGGTCAGGGTACGCGCCGGGCAGCCGTAGCGCCGCGCCTGGCGCCGGTTGCGCGGCCGCCATCAGGACTTGGAGTGCTCGCCGTTGTTCTGCCTGAAGGCGGCAACGAAGGCGCGCGAGAACGCCTCGGCGAACAGGTGCGGGAATTTGCCGGCCGGCATCTCGGTGATGCTGCGAAAACGCGCCGCCAGACCCGAGGAGTCGCCATTGCCGGCGGCCGCGCCGGTGGCGCGGCCATCGACCTGGGCCAGCGCCCTGGGATCGAGCCGCGCGAGAAATTCGCCGAGCGCGGTGTGCAGGGCACGCATCGTCGCAAGATCGTGCCGGCGCGTGCTGGCGAGCATGTCGCGCACCCACTGCACCGCATCCAGGTCGCGCTGATCGTGACCGATCAATAGCCGCAGCATGAGATCGTCCACCGGCAGGCCGGTCAGTCCGATGTGTTGCGGATCCTCCTTGCCGACCTTGATGTGGGTCTGGTCGCGGATTTCGCGTTGCGCCAGTGCCAGGCCTTTCAAGCCCAGCAGTGCCTCGCGCAGCAGTACCCCCGCCAGCTGCAGCATGCGCGCCGATGCATCCGCCGGCAGCTGCTTGACGTCGATGCCGGCACCGCGACAGAAGGCTTCGATTCCCGCCGCGTTTTCCGTCGAACGATCGACCGGGCGCGGTTCGCGCCGGGCCGATCGTTCCGCCGGCACCGTGACCCGCTGCTCGACCGAGGTGGTACGCTGGCCGGTGTCGAAAGCCAGCAGGCCGGCATCCTCGGTCAGCGTAGACTGCCCGAAGGCGTCCACGGCAGCCATGCGATTGCCGGGCGCTGCCTCCGGACGCAGCAGGTCGCGCACATTGAGTTCCACACCGATGTCGCCACGGGCAACCATGGAGCTGGCCGTCGCCGGGTCGCGATTGACGGGGAAGATGGAAACCGCCTCCGGCGCCTCGCCGCGTTCGGTATCGATGCTGACCGAGAGCTGGTAGTCGCCCAGCCGCAGCCGATCGCCGTCGTGCAGCGCGTAGGCGTTGCGCCGACCCAGCGGTGCGGTGCCGTCGTTGATGTACACCCCGTTGGTGCTGGTGTCGAGCAGGTAGTAGGTGCCGTCGCGGAACTGCACGCGTGCGTGATGGGCCGACAGGTAGCGTTGCGGGTCGGGCAGCACCCAGTCGTTATCGTGCGCCCGGCCGATACCGCCGCCGCCGACGCCGAATACGATGCTGCCGCCCCGGCCGGGCTGGCCGCTCTGGTCCTCGATAATGGTCAGCTTCAGGGCCATCTGAACTGCTCTAGGTTCGGTGCGCGTAACCCATATAATAGGCCTGCGGCGGGTTCTGAGCATTGCGCCGTTCAAAAAAGGCTGCCACCGGCGAATTCCTACGATGCCATCGAACCATATCTTCAAGGTCATATTCGTGAACCAGGGCAAGGTTTACGAGGTCTATGCGCGCAAGGTCAGTCACGGCGCACTATTCGGGTTCGTCGAAATTGAAGAGCTGGTATTCGGCGAGCGCTCCTCGGTGGTGCTGGACCCGGGCGAGGAACGCGTCAAGAGCGAGTTCGCCGGCGTCAAGCGCAGTTACCTGCCGCTGCAGTCGGTCATTCGTATCGACGAGGTGCGCAAGCAGGGTGTCAGCAAGATCGTCGCGCTCGAGGGCAGCAACGTGGCGCAGTTTCCGGCGCCGCTGCTGCCGCCGTCGGCCATGGACCCGCGACCGAAGAAGACTTGATGCTCAAGCTGCCGGGGTCGTCAGCACTATCCGCGTTCCGCATCGCCCGCCAGCTCGCGCGCCTTCAGGCCCTGGAGCCGGCGGTACGCGCGCTGCAGGCGCAGTTTCTGCATTTCGTCGATTGCAGTACCGAGCTGCACACCCGCGAGGGCGCACTGCTCGATCAACTGCTCGACGATGGTGGCGAGCGGCCCGGGGTGGCGGCGCCCGCGATCGGATCGCAGCAGCTGCTGGTGGTGCCGCGACCCGGCACGATATCGCCGTGGTCGAGCAAGGCCACTGACATCGCGCATGTCTGTGGCCTGCGCCGGGTGCGACGCATCGAGCGCGGCATCCTCTACACGCTCGAGCTGCAGCGCAGCGTGACAGCTGACGGGCGCGCGGCGCTGGCCGCAGCGCTGCACGACCGCATGACCGAGGCGGTGTTCGAGGATGTCGAGTGCGCGAGCCGGCTGTTTGCCAGCCATCAGCCGCGGCCGTTGCGGTTCATCGAGCTGGGTGAGGGCCGCAGCGGTCTGATCGATGCCAACCAGCGCCTGGGTCTGGCGCTGGCGGACGACGAGATCGACTACCTGCTCGACACGTTCCGCACACTCGGACGCGATCCCACCGATGTCGAGCTGATGATGTTCGCGCAGGCGAACTCCGAGCATTGCCGCCACAAGATATTCAATGCGCAATTCGTGATCGATGGCTGCGAGCGTGAGCACTCGCTGTTCGCGATGATCCGCAACACCTACCGCCACGCACCGCTCGGGGTGCTATCCGCTTATCGCGACAACGCCGCGGTGATCGAAGGGGTGAACGGCACGCGCTGGTATCCTGATCCGGCGAGCCGCATCTACCGCGGTCATGACGAGCCGATCGACATTCTGATAAAAGTCGAGACGCACAATCACCCGACCGCGATCTCGCCATTTCCCGGCGCCGCCACCGGTTCCGGGGGAGAGATTCGCGATGAGGGCGCGACCGGCCGTGGCGCCAAGCCCAAGGCGGGACTGGCGGGTTTCTCGGTGTCGCACCTGCTGATCCCGGATTTCATCCAGCCGTGGGAACGCAGCATCGGCAGGCCCGCGCGCATCGCCTCGGCACTCGACATCATGCTCGAAGGGCCGATCGGAGCGGCCGCATTCAACAACGAATTCGGCCGACCCAATATCTGCGGCTATTTCCGCACGCTGGAAAGCGCGCTGCCTGGCGACCCTGCGGGGCGGGTGCGCGGCTATCACAAACCGATCATGCTCGCGGGTGGGCTCGGTAACGTGCGCCGCTCACAGGTGGAGAAGAGCGCCGTGTCGGTCGGTGCCACGCTGGTGGTGCTCGGTGGCCCGGCGATGCTGATCGGCCTGGGCGGCGGCGCGGCCTCGTCCGTCGGCAGTGGCAGCTCTGCCGCGGAGCTGGATTTTGCCTCGGTACAGCGCGCCAACGCCGAGCTGCAACGCCGGGCGCAGGAGGTCATCGATCGCTGCTGGGCGCTCGGCGCCGACAATCCGATCGAGCTGATTCACGATGTCGGGGCGGGCGGGCTGTCCAATGCCATCCCCGAGGCCGTGGCCCACAGTCAGCGCGGCGCGCGGATCGAACTGCGGGAAATACCCAATGCCGAGCCCGGCATGTCGCCGCTCGAGATCTGGTGCAATGAGGCCCAGGAGCGCTATGTGCTGGCGCTCAAGCCCGGAAGCCTGGCGCGCTTCAACGCCGTCGCGCAGCGCGAGCGCTGTCCATCGGCGGCGATCGGCGAGATTACCGACGATGGCGTGCTGGTGGTGCACGATCGCCAGTTTGGCAACCATCCGGTGCACATGTCGATCGAATCGCTGCTCGGCAAGCCGCCGCGCATGCGCCGGGTGGCACACAGCCTGCCGGCGCCACGGCGCCAGCTGGACTTTCGCACCGTGGGACTGCGCGAGGCGGTCTACCGCGTGCTGCGGTTGCCCGCGGTCGCCGACAAGACCTTCCTGATCACGATCGGCGATCGCACCGTCGGCGGCCAGGTCAGCCGCGATCAACTCGTGGGTCCATGGCAGGTGCCGGTCGCGGATGTGGCGGTGACGCTGGCCGACTACCATCACCATGCCGGTGAGGCGATGGCGATCGGCGAGCGTACGCCCGCGGCGCTGCTCGATGCGGCCGCCGCCGCGCGCCTTGCGGTCAGCGAGGCGATCACCAACATAATGGCGGCCGATGTCGCCGCCCTGAGCGACGTGCGCCTGTCGGCCAACTGGATGGCGGCATGCGGCGAGCCGGGCGAGGACGCGGCACTGTACGCCGCGGTGCGCGCGGTGGGCGAACAGCTGTGTCCGGCGCTGGGCATCGCCATTCCGGTCGGCAAGGACTCGCTGTCGATGAAGACGGTGTGGCAGGACGGCGCTGACACCCGCAGCGTGCTGGCGCCCATCTCGCTGATCATTTCGGCATTCGCGCCGGTGCGCGACGTGCGCCGCACGTTGACGCCGGTGCTGCGGCTGGATCGGGGTCCGTCCGCGCTGCTGCTCATCGATCTGGCGCGCGGCCGCAACCGCCTCGGCATGAGTTGTCTGGCGCAGGTGTTCAATGCCGCCGGCGGCGAGCCCGCCGACCTCGAGGATCCGCAGCTGCTGGCCGCTTTTGCGGCGGCGCTGATCGAATTGCGCGCGCGTGGGCTGCTGCTCGCCTATCACGATCGATCCGACGGTGGATTGCTGGTGACGCTGGCGGAGATGGCCTTTGCCGGCCACTGTGGTGTCGACGTCACGCTGGCCGCGGGCACGGGCGGTGCACTTGCGCCGCTGTTCGCAGAGGAGCCGGGCGCCGTGCTGCAGGTGCTGCAATCGCAACAGCGTGCGGTGCTGGACTGCCTCGCCAGCTACGATGTGGCCGATTGCGTGCAGGTCATCGGAGCGCCGATGGCGGAAATGCGGGTGCGCATCCGCAGCGGCGAGGCACTGCTCGATGAGGCCTGGATCGACCTGCGCCGTGCATGGTCGGAGACCTCGTATCAGATGCGCCGGCTGCGCGATGACCCGCAATGCGCCGAGGAGGAAATGGCGGCGATGCTCGATGCGCACGACCCGGGGCTGTCGCAGCAGCTGAGCTTCGATCCGCAGCAGGATGTCGTGGCGCCGCTGCTTGCGTCCGGCGCGCGGCCGCGGGTCGCGGTGCTGCGCGAGCAGGGGGTCAACGGTCAGCTGGAGATGGCAGCGGTACTCGATCGTGCCGGCTTCGAGGCGCATGACCTGCACATGTCGGATCTGCTTGGCGGTGAACGCACGCTCGAGGGTTTCTCGGGCCTGGTCGCGTGCGGCGGATTCTCCTATGGCGACGTGCTCGGAGCCGGCGGCGGCTGGGCGCGCTCCATCCTGTTTCACGAACGTACGCGGCGCGACTTCGAGCGTTTCTTCACCCGCGGCGACACCTTCTCGCTCGGCGTGTGCAACGGCTGCCAGATGTTTGCGCTGCTCAGGGAACTGATTCCGGGCGCGCAGCACTGGCCACGCTTCCTGCGCAACCGCAGCGAGCAGTTCGAGGCGCGCTTCAGCCTGGTGCGCATCGCCGACTCACCATCGGTGCTGCTGGCGGGCATGGCCGGATCGCGCCTGCCGGTGGCGATGGCGCATGGCGAGGGTCAGCCGCAGTTCCAATCCGCGCACGACCTGCAGCGCTGCCGCGAGCAGCGGCTGATCGCCTTTCAGTACATCACCAACCGCGGCGAGGTGGCGCAG
Organism: Steroidobacteraceae bacterium; assembly: GCA_036262215.1. Classification (GTDB taxonomy): domain Bacteria; phylum Pseudomonadota; class Gammaproteobacteria; order Steroidobacterales; family Steroidobacteraceae; genus FEN-1191. The sequence goes on along the minus strand of DATAJH010000159.1, from coordinate 6,948 downwards.
GCCTACCCGGCCAATCCCAACGGGGCGGTGCAGGGGATTGCCGCACTGACCACAGCCGATGGCCGTGCGACCATCACCATGCCGCACCCCGAGCGCGTGTATCGCACGGTGCAGAACTCCTGGCATCCGGACGACGCCGGTGAAGACAGCGGCTGGATGCGCATGTTCCGCAATGCGCGGCTGTGGCTGGGCTGAAGGCGCACCCGGCGCGGGCAATCACCCTTCTATGCGGCTGCTCTCGAGCGACCTGGCGTCGTTGCTCTCGGCCCTGGCATTGCGATCGGCTTCATCGGAGAAGAAGCGCCGTACCACCATCGCCTGCTGCAGACGCCCCTTGCGCACGTAGGACTGGTACAGCAGATCCTTCATGACCTCGAGCAGCAATCCGGACTGATCGTCGTCGAGCGTCGGCATGGCCGGGGCCGGATCAGCGTCGGTGCCGAAGATCACGCGCTTGATCGAGGCAAAACTCGCGGCGTCGACCTGCGCCATGTCGCGCACTTCATTGAGCTCATCGAACACGCGCAACCGGCCGGCCTCGCCGCTGTTGGCGAACACAGCCTGCATAGTGCGGCGGCACAGGGTGGCAAAGCCGTTGAAGGCACCGTGCGAGTAGCACAGCAGCGCCTCGCGAAACATCGTCTCCACATCCTCCGGCAGGTAAGTGAAGCTGAATTTCTCCTTCGGGCGTTCGATCTCGCTGAACTGCGATGACAGCTCGATGCGCGCCGGGCCGTAGTTGCGCACCTTGAAGCGCAGGAAGATCGGGGCATTGCAGGCGTCGCAGCGAAATACGATGCCGATCTGCTTCGGGCGTGCGGCGCTCAGGTCGGAGAAGCGCGGCACGGCCTCTGGCGTCACGTGAGCCAGGACCAGGCAGTGCGGGCAGGTGAGCGCCAGGCTGCTAGCCTGCTCCTGGTGCAGCCGATCGCTGGTATCGATATGGACCGACATGGTGGCGCTATAGATGTTGTCTGCACCGCCAGTGTAGCCGAATGGCGACACTGTGGCACGGCGCCGGGGCGGTGCTAGAGGCGCCAGAGGCGTCCAGACATAACGCCCGGACATAATGCGCCGCGCGCCTTAGCCGGTCAGACGCCGGTACTTCAGCCGATGCGGCTGCGCGGCATCTTCGCCGCGCCGGCGCTTCAGGTCGGCGACGTATTCCTGGTAGTTGCCCTCGAACCAGACCACTTCCGAGTCGCCCTCGAAGGCGAGGATGTGGGTCGCGATACGATCCAGGAACCAGCGATCGTGCGAGATCACCACCGCGCAGCCGGGGAAATTCAGTAGTGCATCCTCGAGCGCGCGCAGGGTCTCGATATCCAGATCGTTGGTGGGCTCATCCAGCAGCAGCACGTTGCCGCCGGCGCGCAGCACCTTGGCCAGGTGCACGCGATTGCGTTCGCCGCCGGACAGTTCGCCGATCAGCTGCTGCTGCTGTGTGCCCTTGAAATTGAAACGCCCGACGTAGCTGCGCGACGGCGTCTCGTAGTTGTCGACCTTGATGATGTCGAGGCCACCGGAGATCTCCGCCCAGACCGTCTTCTTATCGTCGAGCGTCTGGCGCGACTGATCGACATAGGCCAGCCTCACCGTCGGACTGATGCGGATCTCGCCGGCGTCCGGCTGCTCGGCGCCGGTGAGCATGCGAAACAGCGTGGTCTTGCCGGCGCCGTTCGGCCCGATGATGCCGACGATGCTGCCGCGCGGCAGGTTGAAATTCAGATTATCGATCAGCAGCCGATCACCGAAGCCCTTGCGCAGGCCGGCGACCTCGATCACCAGGTCGCCCAGCCGTGGGCCGGGCGGGATGTAGATCTCGTTGGTCTCGTTGCGCTCCTGAAACTCCCTGGAGGCGAGTTCATCGTAGCGCGCGAGGCGCGCCTTGCTCTTGGCCTGGCGTGCCTTCGGATTGGCGCGCACCCATTCCAGTTCGTGCGCCAGGGTCTTGCGCAGCGCTTCGCGCTCGCGCTCTTCGAGCGCCAGGCGCTTCTCCTTCTGCTCGAGCCATGAGGAGTAGTTGCCCTGCCAGGGTATGCCATGGCCGCGATCGAGCTCGAGGATCCATTTGGCGACGTTGTCGAGGAAATAGCGGTCGTGGGTCACGGCGACCACGGTGCTCGGATATTCCTCCAGGTAGCGCTCCAGCCAGGCCACCGATTCCGCATCCAGGTGATTGGTGGGCTCATCCAGCAGCAGCATGTCCGGTTGCGACAGCAGCAGGCGGCACAGCGCCACGCGGCGCTTCTCACCACCCGAGAGCTGGGCGATGTTCGACTCCCATGGTGGCAGGCGCAGCGCGTCGGCCGCAATCTCCAGCTTGCGGCCCAGCTCCCAGCCGCCGGCGGCGTCGATCGCATCCTGCAGTCTTGCCTGCTCCTCGAGCAGTTTGTTCATCTGATCATCGTCCATCGGTTCGGCGAACTGCTCGCTGATCTGGTTGAAACGCTCCAGCAACGCAAAGCTGCCGCCGATGCCCTCCATGACGACGCTGCGCACGTCCTTGGACGGATCGAGTTCCGGTTCCTGCGACAGGAATCCGACCTTGATGCCGGACTGCGGCCGCGCCTCGCCATCGATGCTGGTGTCGATGCCGGCCATGATTCGCAGCAGCGTGGATTTGCCGGAACCATTCAGACCGAGCACGCCGATCTTGGCGCCGGGGAAGAACGACAGGCTGATATCGCGCAGGATGACGCGCTTGGGGGGCACGATCTTCGACACCCGATTCATCGTGTAGATGTATTGCGCCATGGGGCTCCAGATCAGCATCTTGAGGAGGGCGCGCATTATCATTGAACGCGCAGGTGCGGTGCTACTGCGGTGTGATATCTTGCCGCGGTCTGCAGTGTCGCAGGCTCAAAAGCTCGAAGCGCAGCCCTTGAACGCCCCAGGCCCAGAGGTCGCAGTCGTGCTCGGCGAGCAGTTGGCCCGCTACGGCTTTGGCGACGGCCATCCGTTCGGTCCGGACCGCCACGGCGTGTTCGAACGCGAGTTCGCGCAGCGCGGTCTGGGCGCTCACGTCGCGCTGCTCGAGCCGCACGACGCCACCGAGGCCGAGCTGCTGCTGTTTCATACGCCCGAGTACCTGCAGTTCGTCATGGAGCGCTCGCAGTCGGGCAGCGGCTGGCTGGACGCGGGCGATACGCCCGCATTCCGCGGCGTCTATGAGGCTGCTGCCTGTGTGGTCGGCTCGAGCGTTGCCGCCGCCGACTGGATCATGCAGGGCCTGCGCCGGCGTGCGTTCGTGCCCATCGGCGGCCTGCATCATGCCGCCCGCGACCGGGCCGCCGGATTCTGCGTGTTCAACGACTGCGGCGTGGTGATCGAGCATCTGCGGCGCGCCCACGGGCTGGCGCGCATCGCCTACGTGGACATCGACGCGCACCACGGCGACGGCGTCTATTATGCCTTCGACGACGACCCTGACCTGATCTTTGCCGATCTGCACGAGAGCGGCCAGTCGCTGTATCCGGGTACCGGTTCGGATGCCGAAATCGGCCGCGGGGCGGCCGCCGGTACCAAGCTCAACGTACCGCTGCCGGCCGGCGCCGGCGACGCGGAGTTCAACGCGGTGTGGCCGGCCATGCTCGCTCACGTTGAGCGCTACGCGCCGGCATTCATGGTCCTGCAGTGCGGCGCCGACAGCGTCGCCGGCGATCCGATCACGCACCTGAAGCTCTCGAGCGCCTGCCATGCGCGCGCGGCGCGCGAATTATGCCTGCTGGCCGACCGGCTGGGCCATGGCCGGGTACTGGCACTGGGCGGCGGCGGCTACGATCGCGGCAATATTGCCCGCACCTGGTGCGGGGTGGTGGAGGCTCTGCTCGCCGCCTGAGCTGCCCGGCGCCTGAAATGCACGTGTTCGGGTACAATCCCGCGCCTTTCCGCTCGCATCACCGCTTAACCACGAAAGGCAGTTGAGACATGTTTTCGAACCGCTTGCTCATCAAGGATGTTGACCCGGAACTTCAGCGCGCGCTCGACGGCGAGCGCCAGCGGCAGGAGGATCACATCGAGCTCATCGCCTCGGAGAACTACGCCAGTCCGCGGGTGTTGGAGGCGCAGGGCTCGTCGATGACCAACAAATACGCGGAAGGGTATCCGGGCAAGCGCTACTACGGCGGCTGTGAATTCGTCGACATCGCCGAGCAGCTGGCGATCGACCGCGCGAAGAAACTGTTCGGGGCCGACTATGCCAACGTGCAGCCGCACTCGGGCTCACAGGCGAATGCGGCGGTGTACCTGGCACTGCTGTCGCCGGGCGACGTGATTCTCGGCATGAGCCTGGATCACGGCGGTCACCTGACGCACGGTGCCAAGGTGAATTTCTCCGGCAAGCTGTTTCAGGCGTTCCAGTACGGCGTGCACCCGGAAACCGGGCTGCTCAACTACGAGCAGGTCGAGGCGCTGGCACTGGAGCACAAGCCGAAGATGATCGTCGCGGGTTTCTCGGCCTATTCGCGCGTTCTCGACTGGGCGCGCTTTCGCGCCATTGCCGATAAGGTCGGGGCGCTGCTGTTCGTCGATATGGCGCACGTCGCCGGCCTGGTTGCCGTCGGGGAGTATCCCAGCCCGCTGCCGTACGCCGACATTGTCACCACCACCACCCACAAGACACTGCGCGGGCCGCGTGGCGGCATGATCCTGGCACGCACCAACGATGTGATCACCAAGAAGCTCAATTCGATGGTGTTCCCGGGCACGCAGGGCGGCCCGCTGATGCACGTGATCGCGGCCAAGGCGGTGGCGCTGCTCGAGGCGCTGCAGCCCGAATTCAAGCAGTATCAGCGCCAGGTGGTGGCGAATGCGCGCGCCATGTGCGCCGCGCTGGCCGCGCGCGGCTACGGCATCGTCTCGGGCGGCACCGACAATCATCTGCTGCTGCTCAGCCTCGTCGGCCGCGATATCACCGGCAAGGATGCCGACGCGGCGCTCGGCCGGGCCAATATCACGGTCAACAAGAATGCGGTGCCGAACGATCCGCGGCCGCCGATGATCGCCAGCGGCCTGCGGCTGGGCACGCCGGCCGCGACCACGCGCGGCTTCAAGGAGCCCGAGATCCGCAAGGTCACCGGCTGGATCGCCGACATCCTCGATGCCGGCTGCGCCGATAGCGCGATCGAACGCGTGCGGCCGCAGGTGGTCGAATTGTGCGGACGGTTTCCGGTATACGCGGATTGAACCCTGACCCGGGCAGTCGATGCATTGTCCCTTCTGCGGCCACGTCGAGACCAAAGTAACCGACTCGCGGCTGGCCGCCGATGGCGGGCAGATTCGCCGCCGGCGCGAGTGTCTGAGCTGCGGCGAACGCTTCACCACCTTTGAAACTGCCGAACTGCTGATGCCGCGAGTGATCAAGAGCGACGGCAGCCGCGAGCCGTTCGACGAGCGCAAACTCGCCCACGGCATGATCAAGGCGCTGGAGAAGCGCCCGGTCAGCGCCGAGGCAATCGAGCAGGCCGTGAGCCGCATTTGTCACAAGTTGCGGGTGTTCGGCGAGCGCGAAGTGCCGGCGCGCACCATCGGCGAGTTCGTGATGGAGGAACTGCGGCATCTGGACGAGGTCGGCTACGTGCGCTTCGCTTCCGTCTACCGCAGCTTCCAGGATGCCGAAGCGTTTCGCGAGGAGGTCGAGCGCCTGCGACATCATCGACGGCGGCGCGAGGAGAAGCGCGATTCCGACCAGCTGCCGCTGTTGCCAGGGGACACGGCGGGCGTGAAATCCAAATCATGAATGAGCACGCCGACAGCGTTGCCACCCAGAGCGAACGTGACACCCGCTATATGCGACGTGCACTGGAACTGGCGGCGCGCGGGCTGTACACCACCGACCCGAACCCGCGTGTCGGCTGCGTGCTGGTGCGCGACGGCCGCGTGCTCGGCGAAGGCTGGCACCAGCGCGCCGGGGAAGCGCACGCCGAAGTCCACGCGCTGGCCGCCGCCGGCGAGTCCGCGCGCGGAGCCACGGCCTATGTGACGCTCGAGCCCTGCGCCCATACCGGCCGCACAGCGCCGTGCGTGCGGGCGCTGATCGGCGCCGGTGTCGGGCGCGTGGTGTACGCGGTCGGCGATCCCAATCCACTGGTGAACGGTGCCGGCGTGGCGGCATTGCGGGCGGCAGGCATCGATACCGCCGGCGAGCTGCTGGCGGCGGAGGCGCGCGCGCTCAACCCCGGGTTCTTCAAGCGCATGCGCACCGGCTTGCCCTGGGTGCGGGTCAAGCTCGGAGCGAGTCTCGATGGCCGTACCGCGCTGGCCAACGGCGCCAGCCGCTGGATCACCGCACCGGCCGCACGTCAGGACGCGCAGCGGTTTCGCGCCCGCAGTTCGGTGGTGCTGAGCGGCAGCGGCACGGTGCTGGCCGACGATCCGGCGCTCAATGTGCGCGTCGAGGGCGCCACCCGCCAGCCGCTGCGGGTGCTGCTCGATAGCGAGCTGCGGGTGCCGCCAACCGCGCGCATGTTCGACCGCGAAGGTCCGGCGCTGGTGTTCACCGCCAGCGAAGACGGCGCGCGCCGCGCCGAATTCGAGCGCCGCGGGGTGCGGGTCGAGAGTGCCGCACGCGCCGTCCAGGGTGGCCTTGAACTGGAACCGGTGCTGCGCCGGCTGGCACAGCTGGAGGCGAATGAAATCTGGGTCGAGGCGGGGGCCCGACTGGCCGGTGCGTTGCTGCAGTCGCGGCTGGTGGACGAGTTCATCGTCTATCTGGCGCCGAGTCTGCTCGGGCCCACGGCGCGGGCGCTGGTAGAATTGCCGGAGATCTCGCAGCTCGAGCAGCGCATGCGACTGGAGTTCAGCGAATGCAAGCCGGTCGGGCCGGATCTGCGCCTGACGGCGGTGCCGGTGGCGCCGGCGGCGCCGGTATAGACCGCATGTTCACCGGCATCATTCAGGACCTCGGGCGGGTGCTTGCGCTCGAAGCGCTGGGCGGGGATACACGCC
>DATAJH010000158.1:0-6034 GCA_036262215.1 Steroidobacteraceae bacterium | reverse complement strand
GTCGACCGTCAGGTCTTCCAGCATGTTCTCGTTGATGCCGTCGTAGTCCCACTGGTCGAACGGTGTCATTTGGTAGGCCCAGACGGCCTCACCGGTGTCGATCTTGCGCGCGAAAATGGTCATCGACCATTTATTGTCCTGGTCGCCCTTGTTGCACTCTTCGTGCGTCTTGTACTTGCAGCGATACGACGGGCTCCACAGGCCGGGGTTACCGGTCGAGGTATATACGATCTTCAGGTCCGGATCGTAGCTGTAGAAGCCCCACTGAGCTCCGCCGCCACGCATCCATTCGTCGCCAGGATAGGTCGAAATGCCGAGATCCTTGCCAGCAACGCCGTATTCCGGATGCGCCTTGTTGGTGTCCTTGGTCAGGCACACATCCTTGTCGCTGCCGGTGCTTTGGCACTCCCAGATCTTCTTGCCGGTCTGCAGGTCGTAGGCGGTCAGGCGGCCGCGCGCGGCGAACTCATCGCCGCCGAAACCGATGACAACCTTGCCGTCTGCAATGAGCGGCACCGGAGTGATGGTCTCACCCTTATCCGGGTACGCATGTTTGACCACCCAGACTTCCTTGCCGGTCTTGGCATCCAGCGCGATCACGAAGCCGTCGAGGGTGCCGAACACGAGCTTGCCGTCGGCATAGGACATGCCACGGTTGACTGTGTCGCAGCAGGCGCGCGGTACCGCGGAGTCATCGCGATTGGTGGTCTTCTTGTAGTTCCAGAGCTCTTTCGGGTGATCCGGATCGGTCAGATCGAGTGCCTGAATGATGTTCGGCCATCCGCTTTCCATGTACATCATCGGCGTGTCGCCAACATCGACAACCAGAGGCTGTCCTTCATGTCCGCGCAGCGTGCCGCTCGACTGCGACCACACCATTTGGAGTTTGCTGGCGTTGGTGGTGTTGATGTCCTTCAGCCGGCTGTGCCGCGTGAGGGCCTGATCGCCGCCCGGCGCCGCCCAAAGATCGGGATTTTTAGCGCGGTCGGTGACCTCATCTCCGATTGCCGCGGCACAGGACCCTCCGAGTGCCAGAATGGCACAAATCGTCCATAGCCTTCCCTCACGTTCGAATAGCATACGCAGTTCTCCTCAAATCTCGTTGTATCGTTCTATCGTTGTAACGGTGAGCACTACCACCACCCCGCCCGTCCACGCTTGCAAGCACAGACGCGGCCACGTGCATGGCGTCGCGACCGTTCATCCCCTAGCAGGCCTCGTGCCAGCTTGCCCCTATTCTACTAGAGCGCGGTCAGTATCATAGCCTTATCTGCGGTGTGGGAAGAGTACGACGGCAGCTCTCAGGGCCCGAGCGTCGCCTTCGCTACAAGCTTGCGCCAGAAATGACACAGCGCGCTTCAGTTGCATCGGCGCAAAAGATATGCTGCGTCGCCGACGCTGTGTGGCGTGCAGTGGTTTCGCAACGGCCGCGTGGAGACCGCTGCTGCAGCCACTGTCGATGCGGCCGCCACCCGGATCGCAATCGCCGTGGTTAGCGATCGACCGCGCGATCGCGGTTCGCCCTCTATAAAAAGTAAACGGCGCGGGTACTGTGAGGCGCCCGCGCCGTTCAGATCACTTCAAATCAACTCGCCGCCGGCTTTTCAGAATCCGACGAACGCGCCGACGTTGAAGGTGTTGGCAGTGTCGCTGCCGCCGTTCTGCGCTTCACTCCGCACATTGCTGTACTCGGCCAGCAGAGTCAGGTTCTTCGTCACCGAGTAATAAACGCCGCCGGTGGCCTTGCGGTTGCTCCTGACCAGCGTCGGTGCGACTTCGCCGCTGGCCTGGTCGAGCCTGCTGTCGCCATAGTTCACGCCGAGCTTCGCCGGACCAAACTTGTAAGTCAGCTGGGCCATGTAGCCATCCGAATCACGCTTGGCGCCCAGGGCGTCGGCCCCGTTGACGAACAAGGCGGTCGTGCCGATGCCGCTGCCATGATAGTAGTAACCGAAGGCTTCAAAGTCCTGCACATCGATCTTGGCAAAGATGTCGTAGCCAGTACCGGTGTAGCTGACGTGCGTCGTCGGGTCCACACCGCCGCCGAAGTCGTAGTCCTGCTCCTGAGTGATGAAGGTCGCCGAGGCATAGAACTTCACGCCATCGGCAATTGGCAGCGTGTACGCGGCCTTGCCGTGAAAGCCCGGCGCCTTCTTGGTCTCCGGGGTGCTGCCAGCGGGGTCGGTCAGCGACTCGAGCGGCTCAAAGATGCCAGCGGTCAGATTGAAGCCCGCGAAGTCGGGCGTCGTGTAGTTCATCTGCGCCAGCCAGTCGGTGTAGATGTAGCCCAGGCCGATGCCACCCAGCGTCGTATTACCCGGCGCCGGCGAGGCTGCACCGCCAGGTCCGCCCACGCCCAGCAGCGTCATGTCATTGAGGATCGCGTCCTGGCCGAACAGGCCGATCTGCCGACCGACCAGGACCGTACCCACGTCCTTGTTGCCGAACGTCAGATACACCTGCCGAACGTCCAACGCGGCCGTTCCCAACGCGGTGTTAGTGCCGCCGGCATTGGCGTTATTCGGGTCGCCACCGGTGTGCGTGACGATACCCGGATAGAAGCCAAAGTGCGCCCCGATGTCGATGCCGTCCTGGGTGGTCACGATACCGAAGGTGATAGCCGCGGGCAGCAGGCCGTTGTCGACACTCGATACGCTATTGCCGTTGCCGCCACCGACGCAGGCCAGACCGCCAGCAACTACCGCTGCCGGACTTCCCGCAGTGTTGCTCTGGCAGCTCGAATACACGTAGTCGCCGTTGACGTTACCGGCGACCGACAAAGTGTATTTGCCGTCCGCAGTCGTAAAGTCCACCGCCATCGCGGGCGCTGCAAGCAAGGGCACGAGGGCGCCGGCAAGCAATGCCCCTCGGTAACAATGTGATGCAAAAATATTCTTCATTGAATGACTCCAAATTTGTTGTCTTCTAGCGACGCCGGCTGGCAGCGGTGCTGCAACCTGGCAACCTGCTCGGGCGCAGGAACCCCGTAACCCCCTCAGCAAGCAACGTGCCAAATAATGTTGTGCTAACGCAACGTCGGTGCTGTTGTCAAACAAAGGCTTAACGGGCGGAATTGTACGCGCAAACGGCCGGTGGTGCCATAAAGGCTACACTATGACGCGCCGGTGTTACGAAACCGCCCCAGTGCCCGAATCGCGATAGCGCAGCCAGCGTGCGGCCAGCGGCGGCACCAGGATCAGGCTCACCAGTGTCGACGACACCAGGCCTCCGAGAATCACCACCGCCATCGGGCCCTCGATCTCATGCCCGGGCTGGCGCGATTGAATGGCCACCGGCAGCAACGCCAGTCCGGTCAGCAACGCCGTCAGCAGCACCGGCGTCAGGCGCTCCTCCGCGCCGCGCAGCGCGGTCACCACGCTCCAGGGCTGATGCTCGATCGTGACCAGGTGATCGTAGTGCGATATCAGAAGAATGGTATTGCGGGCCGCCATGCCGAATAAGGCGACGAATCCGACCATGGCTCCCAATGACAGCGAGCCGCCGGTCACAGCGACCGCGGCCACACCGCCGAGCAGCGTACTCGGCAACGCCACCAGCACCAGCATCACATGCCGGCTCTGCCCAAACGCAACCGCCAGCAACAGCACGATCAGCACCAAGGCGGCCGCCGAATGCAACAGCAGCTCGTGCGCAGCGGCGGCCTGCGCGGGTGCGGTGCCGCCGTAACGCAGATACACGTCCGGTGGCAGCTTGACCTTGGCGGCGACCGCCTGGCGCGCAGCGCGGGCATAGCCGGACTGATCGGTGGTCTTCGGATTGGCCACCACCACCTGGCGACGCAGTCCGTCTTCGTGGTCGATGAGGCTGCGCGCAGACACCATGTCCAGCGCCGCTACCGAGGACAGCGGCACCAGCGCGCCCTGCCGGCCGCGCAATACCAGATCGCGCACCGCCTGCGGTGTGCCGTCGACACCGGCGACACGCACCACGATCGGCACGCTGCGATCGGACTGATTGAGTTCTGCGACCACGGTGCCATGGAACGCAGCGTTGATGGTCTTCAGTACGTCGGCCGCGGCAAGGCCGTACAGCGCCAGCTGATCGGGTCGCATTTCAATGCGCAGCTCCGGCTGCCGTGGAGGCACCTCCAGCCGCACGGTGCCGCTCTGCGGCCACTGCCGCAGCACCTCGGCAATGTCGCCTGCCACCTGATCGTCGGCGTCCAGATCCGGACCAAACACGCTGACGAAGAACGGCGCACCCTCGCCCGACAGCGTCTCACCGATGCGCTCGGCGAGCACCGAGTAGATTTCCACCAGCTGATTGGGAAAGTCATCGAACACTGCCCGCACCCTGGCCTCGATCTGTTCCGCGGTCACTCCCTGCGAGCGGTCGAGCTGAATCTCGAACTCACTTTTATTCGGCGCATCCGGATCCTGGCCGTTTTCCGCGCGGCCGATCTGTTCGGCCACGCTCTTGATGCCGGCAATCCCGGCCAGGCGTTCGGCAATACGCCGCCCGACGCGCGACGTTTCGGTGAGCGAGATGCCGGGGCGCAGCGCGGCATGCGCGATCAGGTAGTCTTCACGAAAATCGGGCAATAGCCTTGAGCCGAGCAGCGGCAGCAGCAGCACGCCGGCCGCCCCGAACAACAGCACCGCCGCCAGCACCAGGCCCGGACGCGGCTGCAGGCGCGTAATGGCCCACTGCTGCACTTGCTTGCAGCGCTTGAGCCATGCGGCTTCCGCGCGCGGTGTGTAGTTGTTCATCAGCAGCGCGCACAGTGCCGGCGTAGCGCTCATTGCCACCAGCAACGACAAGCCGACTGCCACCAGAAACGCGGTCGCCAGCGGCTGAAAGAATGCGCCCTGCAGACCCGACAGCATCAGGATCGGCAGGAACGCGACCGCCACCGCCGCAGTGGCATAGAACACCGGCCGCCTGACTTCGAGCGAGGCGCCGAGCAGCAACGCGCGTACATCCACGCTCGCGGGTGCGCCGCGGCGGCGGCGCGTGATGTTCTCCACGTCGATGACCGCGTCGTCCACCACCACGCCCAGTGCCACCACCAGGCCGCCAAGGCTCATCGTATTGAGCGACAGACCGCGGCTGGTGAGTATCCAGATGGTCGCCAGCAGCGACACTGGAATCGAGCTGAAGGACACGAAGGCACCACGCCAGTCACGAAACGTCACCAGCAGCAGCACTACTACCAGCACCGCGCCGATCAGCAGCGAATTGCGCAGCTTGGAGATTGCGCTCTCGATGAAACTCGCCGGTCGGAGCAGCGCGCGGTGATACTGCACGCCGCGCAGCGCCAGTTCCGGCGCCAGGGTCTCGAGGCGCTGCTCCAGATCGTGCGTGACGTCGAGCGTGTTGGCACCATATTGCGTCGACGTCTCGACCAGGATTCCAGGGCGCCCGCCGATGATCGCGTCGCCAAAACGCGGCGCCGCATCGTCCCTCACTGTGGCGATATCGGCGATGCGCAGCGGTGCACCGTTGGGCGTCGCCACCACCGCCTGCGCCAGCGACTCGAGCGAGGCCCCGGGCGGCTGCGCCTGCAGCACGATGCGTTGCGTCGCCGTCTCGAGATAGCCGCCGCCGATCAGTTGCGTGCCGCGCCGGACCGCGTCATCGACATCGTCCAGGGTGACCCCGGCCGCCTGCAGCCTGAGCGGGTCGACCAGCAGCTGCCGCTCGCGCGAGTCGCCGCCGAAGATCTGCGCCTGCGCCACACCCGGCACCGCCAGGATCTGCGGCTTGATGGTCCAGCGGATCAGGTCGCGCAATTCGATCGGCGACAGGCGCTCGCTGGTGAACCCGAAGTGCAGCAGATATTCCATCGATGAACTCAACGGCGACAGCAGCGGCGGACCGACACCGGTGGGCAGCAGCGAACTGGAGTCAGCCAGCCGCTCAGTAATGACCTGGCGCTGCCGGTACGGATCGCCCTCGCGACCGAACACCACCTGGATTGCCGACAGGCCCTGGCTCGAGGTGGAGCGCACGGCCTCGACGTTTTCTGCGCCCGCAAGCAGTCCTTCAAGCGGACGCGTGACCAGCGACTCGA
>DATAJH010000157.1:0-30099 GCA_036262215.1 Steroidobacteraceae bacterium | reverse complement strand
CTCCATGGATCTGTTTGCCCCCAAACACCTGCTAATCATCCTGCTGATCGTACTGCTGGTCTTCGGCGGCAAGAAGATCAAATCGCTGGGATCGGACCTGGGCTCGGCGTTTCGCGGCTTCAAAAAGGCGATGAACGAGAGCGAGACCGACGAACCGGCCAAACAGATTCCCGCCCCGGCAGCCAAGGACGCCGAGTTTCCCGAGGTGGCGGCCAGCAAGCCCGGGCAGGACAGCGAAAACAAGACCGCGCCGCGCGCCTGACGGCGGCACCTTAAGCTTCGCTGCGCGCCATGTTCGGGATCGATTTTTCCGAAATATTGGTGATCTTCGGTATCGCGCTGGTAGTGCTGGGACCGGAGAAGCTGCCCCGGCTGGCGCGCACCGTCGGCCGCTGGGTCGGGCGCGCACGCGCCATGGCACGCCAGTTCCGCGAGCAGCTGGAACAGGAGGCCGACGCGCTGCAGCGCAGCGCCGATCTGCGCACCGCGCAGCCGCCCCCGGCCGCCGCGGCGACCACACCGCAGCCGCAGCCGCAGCCGCAGCCGCCGACCGTGACGATCGTGCCGGACATTGTCGCGCCGGCCACCGATGCCGCGGCCACCGACGCCCACGCACTACAGCCGCAACCGGCGTCGCCGCCGCTGGAACCGCATGAGCGAACCGGATGATTCGCTGCCGGAAGGCACGCTGATCTCGCACCTGCTCGAACTGCGCTCGCGACTGCTGCGGGCGGCCATCGCCGTGCTGATCGCGTTTTTGCCCTGCGCCTATTACGCCAATCAGATTTTTGATTTCCTGTCGACGCCGCTGGTGGCCAAGCTCCCGCCCGGCCAGAAGCTGATCGCCACCACGGTGACGGCGACCTTCACCGCGCCGCTCAAGCTGGCGCTGGTCGCAGGCCTCCTGATCGCGATGCCGTACGTGCTGTTTCAGCTCTGGGCGTTCGTCGCCCCTGGCCTGTACCGGCGCGAGAAGCGCTTCGCGGTGCCGCTGCTGGTGACGGCGATCCTGCTGTTTTACCTCGGGGTAGCGTTTTCCTACTTCCTGGTATTTCCGCTGGTGTTCCGTTTCTTCATCGCCACCACGCCGCACAACGTGATGCTCATGGCGGACGTCAGCAACTACCTGCAGTTCGCATTGACGCTGTTCGTCGCCTTCGGCGTGGCGTTCGAGACCCCGGTCGCCGTGGTACTGCTGGTGCTCACCAACCTGGTCACGCTGCAGAAACTGCGATCGATGCGCGGCTACGTGCTGATCATCGTGTTCATCATCGCGGCGATCCTGACCCCGCCCGACGTGATGTCGCAGACGGCGATGGCGGTACCGATGTACCTGCTGTTCGAGGGCGGCATTCTGTTTGCCGCCATTCTCAGTCGCAGCAGCGCCGCCGCTGAAGCGAGTGCGCAGGACCCGGTTTGAATCGCGCCACCGGCCGCACCATCCTTGGCCATCCCGCGGGCTTAGCCACGCTGTTTCTCACCGAGATGTGGGAGCGGCTGAGCTTCTACGGCATGCGGGCGCTGCTGATCCTGTTCCTGGTGGACCAGGTGGCGCACGGCGGCCTCGGGCTCGACGACCGCACTGCCGCTGCCATCTATGGCATGTACGTCGGCGGTACCTTTCTTGCCTGCCTGCCTGGAGGATGGATCGGCGATCGGGTGCTCGGCAGCCAGCGCGCGGTGCTGATCGGCGGCATCGTGATCACCCTGGGCCATCTGCTGCTCGGGTTCGCGCCGTCGACCCAGGTGTTTTTCCTCGGCCTGCTGGTGATCGTCATCGGCACCGGACTGCTCAAGCCCAGTGCTTCTGCGCTCGTGGCGCAGCTGTATCCGGAAGGCGGCGCCCGGCGTGATGCCGGCTTCACGATCTATTACGTCGGCATCAACGTCGGCGCGACTTTGGGTCCGCTGATCGCCGGCCTGCTGGCAGTGCGCTACGGCTGGCCGGCCGGCTTCATGACCGCCGCCGTGGGCATGAGCGCCGGCGTGCTGCAGTTTCTCTGGGGGCGCAAGCTGCTGGGAGATGCGGGTCTGGCGCCGATGTCGGCCTCGAGCGATGCCGCGCTGCGCGGCCCAGTGCCGCGCGCGGCGTTGCGCTGGATTTGCCTGGCAGGTGCGCTGATCGCACTGCTGGTGTTCCTGCTGTGGAGCGGCCGGTTGCACGTGGCCCCGGTGGCGCTGCAGGTGGTAACGACCCAGGCGATCCTCGCCATCGCCATCCTGTATTTCGCCTATCTGCTGTTCGGAGCCGGCCTGACGCGCATCGAGCGCCTGCGGGTGCTGGCGCTGGCGGTACTGTTCCTGGCTTCGGCACTGTTCTGGGCCGGGTACGAGCAGACCGGTTCGTCACTGAACCTGTTCGCCGAGCGCTATACCGACCGTCACCTGGCAGGCATGGTGGTGCCGGCCAGCTGGTTTCAGTCGCTCAATCCGATATTCATCGTGGTGTTCGGTCCGCTGTTCTCCGCGCTCTGGGTTTGGCTGGCGCGCTGCCATCGGGAACCGTCCACACCGTTGAAGTTCATCCTTGGCCTGGTGGGGATGGGCCTGGGTTTTGTGGTGATGGCCGCGGCCGCGCGGCTGGTGGCTGGCGGTCACATGGTGGGCATGGGCTGGCTCACCGTCACCTACCTGCTGCACACCTGGGGCGAGCTGGCCTTGAGTCCGGTCGGCCTGTCGGTCACTACCAAGCTGGTGCCGGCGCGTTTCGTCAGCCAGAGCCTGGGCATCTTCTTCGTCAGCCTGTCGCTGGGTAATCTGCTCGCCGGCCGCATTGCCGGAGACTTCGATGCGACCAACCTGGCAGCGATGCCGGGGCAGTTCATGTTCATCTTCTGGTTCGCTGCTGCCAGCGCGGCGCTGCTGGCGCTGTCGTTACCACTGATGCGCCGCTGGATGGCCGGGGTACAGTAAGCCGCCACGGCGCAGCGAGCTTGACTGCCGTGCCGGCGATGCGTGGCCGGCGATGCGGGGTTTAAAGAGCGGGCGGTTTGCTGATCGGGCCGCTCAGGCGATTGAGCCAGCGATACAGGGCGATCATCGAGATGGCAAAGGCGATGCCTCCCACCCAGATGGCATGGTCGGCAAATGTCTCTCCCACCAGCGCCAGCGGTGCGGCGCGGCCGGAAAACACCACCACGGCTGCGAGCAGCACCCCGACCAGGCTCTCGCCCACGATCATTCCCGAGGCCAGCAGCACGCCCAATTGGCGCGTAGCGGCCGGATTGGCCGTGCGATCGGCGCGCCGGTCGTAAGCCCAACCGGCCACGGCTCCGACCACGACCATCAGCGTGGTGGATGTAGGCAGATAAATTCCCAGTCCGACGGCCAGCGGCGGCAGGTACGCCCGCGTGGTGCGCCGCAGGCTTTCATCCAGCACGATCAGTCCCACGCCGATGAGCACGCCGCTGCCGATCAGGCTCCAGTCGAGATTGCCCTGGATGACGCCTTGCGCCAGGGTCGATATCAGTGCCGCCTGCGGTGCCGCCAGCGCCCGCGAAGCATTCACTCCGGGAG
This sequence comes from Steroidobacteraceae bacterium, assembly GCA_036262215.1. Classification (GTDB taxonomy): domain Bacteria; phylum Pseudomonadota; class Gammaproteobacteria; order Steroidobacterales; family Steroidobacteraceae; genus FEN-1191. The sequence goes on along the minus strand of DATAJH010000157.1, from coordinate 26,583 downwards.
CGCCCGCGAAGCCGTAGGCGTGGTTGAGCAGATCGAGCACCGGCGGAATGATGGCGGCGCCGGCGCCCACCCCGACGATCAGCGCCACCTGTTGCCGCCACGGCGTCGCATCGACCAGTTGGCCGGTCTTCAGGTCCTGCAGGTTGTCGTTGGAGATCGTCGCGGCGGCGAACACCACCGCTGTCACCACTAATGCGTATGCGACCAGCGCGGGAGCGGCCGTGACCGGCACCGAGGATTTAACGCTGATCACCAGCAATAGCCCGGCACCAACCACGACCAGGATTCCAACCCCGGACAGTGGACTGTTGGAGGCACCGATCAGGCCTGCCATGTAGCCGCAGACGGCGGCCACGAAAAAACTCATCAGCGCGATATAGACGATACCGCCCGCTACCAGGATGGCAGCCTGGCTGCCCAGGCCGCTGGCGACGCTGAAGCTGCCCAGCAGCCAGCCGATCGGCAGCATGCACACCAGCGTGACGCCGGCGACGATGCCGATGGGGATGTCGCGTTCGGTGCGCGGCAGTGTGGATGCCAGCCCCGCCCTGCGTACCCGCGAGGCCACCATGGCGGAGTGCAAGCCGGTCGCCACCGGTTTGATCAGCTCGATCAGGGTCCAGATGGCTGTGGCGCCGATGGTGCCGGCACCGATGAAGCGCACCTGATGGCTCCAGACCGCTTGCGCCACATCTGCTGCCGCGCCCGCCGCCGGATGGATACTGGTCAGGTAGGGAACCGCAGCCAGCCATGCGATCGCCGCGCCAACCAGCATCGCCACACCGACCCACAAGCCAACCAGGTGACCGACGGCAAACAGCGCAAACGACAAGCTGAAGTCATAGCCGGTGGTGGCATTGCGGTAGCCGACGCGAAAGTATTGCGCCACATCGCCAGCGAAAACCTGGGTCGCAACCACGACGGCAAAAGCGGCCGAGGCAACGCTGCCAACCAGGATCGCAAGCAGGCCTGCGCGGCTTGCGGCCACGCCGCGCTGCGCCTCGTCGCCCTCGCCATGGGCGCCGACTTTCAGCACCTCGGCGCACGCCACTCCCTCGGGATACGGCAGGTCGGAATTGGTGACCAGCGCGCGGCGCAACGGGATGGAATACATCACACCCAGCACCCCACCCAGGGCGCAGATCGTGAAGCACACTCCGTACGGAAATCCGGTCCACCAGCCGAGCATGACCAGCCCGGGCAGTACGAATATGATCGCCGACAGCGTGCCTGCGGCGGACGCCACGGTCTGCACGATATTGTTTTCCTGTACCGTCGAGCCGCTGAACGCGCGCAGTACCGCCATGGAAATTACCGCGGCAGGAATCGAGGTGGCGAAGGTCAGCCCGGCCTTGAGACCGAAATAGGCGTTAGCCGCCGTGAAAACCAGCGTGATCAGCACCCCCAGCGCCAGAGCGCGCCAGGTCAGTTCGGTGCGGACGTCGGCGGTGATGGGGTCGGGATTGGTCACGCAGGCGGATCGTTATTTCTTCGGCGCGGTCAGCGGTTTTTGCCCGGGGGTTTTCTTGGGCGGTAGCCCAGGCTCCAGCAGCACCTTCAGGCGCAGCAGCCCGCGCTCCCAGCCGCCGCGCAGCCGCAGATACATCGGATCCCAGGCCGCCCCTTCCGGAACGCCCGAGCCCAGCAGTCTCAAAATCGTGAGTTGTCCGCTTTTGCCGGCCGGCGCGGCCTCGCTGTGCAGCAGAAAGTCGTCGATCATGACCGCGTCGTCGCCCGGCAGCCCGGGCTGTGGCATGTAGATCAGCCGCAGCCGGCGCGGCGGCTGGTAGACGTCGATATGCGCCTCGCGTATCAGCTCGGCATCGACCCGGATCCAGTAGCTGCCACCCTCGCGCGCATCCACACGCGCCTGCGGACCGTACCAGCGCGAAAGAAGCGCCGGGTCGATCAGCGCCTGCCAGACATCGGCAATCCCGGCTCGAATATCCACCCGATGCGCATAACCGCGTGTCTCGTGCGCCATGGCTTCTCGTGCCCTTCAGGCACTACCCGGGCCGGCGCCGCGGCTGACGGCGCGCTCGCGCCACGCCACCACCAGCAGCGGCAACAGCGAGGCGGCGATCACCAGCAGCGTCACGACACCGAAATTATTCTTGACCACGGGTAGATTGCCAAAAGCAAAGCCGCCGAACAGGAACAATGCCACCCATGACACGCCGCCGGCAATATTGAAGGCCTGGAAGCGCAGGTAAGGCATGCGCCCGATGCCGGCGACGAACGGCGCGAAGGTGCGCACTATCGGCGTGAATCGCGACAGCAGCACGGTCAAGCCGCCGTGGCGGCGAAAATAGCCCTCGGTGCGCTGCAGATAGGCGAGCTTGAAGAATCGATGACGTCCGCTGAATGCGCGCTGGCCGAGCATGCGGCCGATTGCATAATTCACCGAGTTGCCGGCGATGGCGGCGAGTGCCAGCAGCACGAACGCCCAGCCGATCTGCAGACTGCCGCTGCGGTCCACGGCGGCGAGCGCGCCGACGCCGAATAACAGCGAGTCGCCCGGAAGAAACGGCGTCACCACCAGGCCGGTTTCGGCAAAGATGACCGCGAACAGAATGCCGTAGACCCAGACGTCGTAGCGCATCAGCAGCTCGATCAGGTGACGATCGAGATGCAGCACCAGATCGGCTGCGCTGTGCAGCAGGCTCATGCCGCGCGACTGTCCACTAACGCGCCGTGACGGCGCTGGCACCGGCCGCCACCACGCCGGTGTGCGAACTCAAGGCCTGCAATGCCAGCGACACCTGTGGATCGCGTGCGGCCAGCGTCGGTGCGCCGGCGGCGGCGGCGGCGCCGAGCAGATTGTCGGTGCTGTCCATGTCGGCCGGCGGCTGTTCCGGACCCTCCAGTGCCACGTCCGGGTTGATGCCGACGCCATTGATCGAGATTCCGGCGGGAGTGAAGTAGCGCGAAGTGGTGATCTTGAGTGCCTGACCGTCGGTCAGCGGCATGATGGTCTGCACCGAACCCTTGCCGTAGGTACGCCGGCCGATCAGGGTGGCGCGATGATTGTCATGCAGCGCAGCCGCGAGTATTTCCGACGCCGAAGCCGAGCCGCCGTTCACCAGCACCACCAGCCTGGCGCCGTTGGTGATGTCGCCCGGCTTGGCTTCGATGCGAAACTGCGCATCCGCGGCCCGACCCTCGGCGCTGACGATGGTGCCGCGCTCGAGAAAATCATCGGCGATCTGCACCGCCGCATCGAGCACGCCGCCCGGATCGTTGCGCAGGTCGATGACGAAGCCCTCGAGTTTCCTGGTGCGCGAATGCTCCAGCCTGGCCACCGCCTGTTCCAGTTCGGCGGCGGTGGTATCGGTGAAGCTGGTGATGCGCAGATAACCGTAATCCGGGGTCAGCAGTTCGGCCGCCACGCTCTGCAACTGCACGTGGGCGCGCTCGACCTGGAACTCGAGCAGGGCGGCGTCGCCATCGCGACGCACCGCCAGCCGGATCGGGCTGCCTTCGGGTCCGCGCATGCGCGCGATCGCCGACTCCAGATTGGCCGGGTCGACCGCGACGCCGTCGATCCTGACGATGACGTCGCCGGTGCGGATTCCGGCGCGCTCGGCCGGCGAGCCGGGCATGCGCCCTACGACGCTGACGCCGCCCTTGCCCGGCACCACCTCGACGCCGATGCCGGCGTAGGTGCCGCTGGTGCTGACCTTCATGTCCTCGAATTCATCCGGGCTGAGGAAGGTCGAGTGATCGTCCAGCGCCTCGACCATGCCGCGAATGGCGTTCTGCATCAGCTGGTGGTCTTCGATCGGGTCGACATAATTATCGTGCACGCGCTGCATCACTTCCGCGAGCAGCCGCGCATCCTTCCAGGGCAGGGCGGCAGTGCCACCCGGCGGCGGCCTGCCGTCCGCGGGGCTGCGATCGGCCACCACCCTGGAGGTCACCGATAGCGACAAGCCGAGCAGGAGCCCCACCAGCAGGGCCAGAGTCAGACGTGCACGCGGCGACATGCGCCTGATATTACAAGGCCGGGGCCGCAGACCCAAATAGGAAAGTCGCCCGCCGGGCGCCGGCCAGCGGATGCCAGCCACGGCTCGGCGCCGGCTCATGCGGCGTTGCTGGCCGGCCAGACTCCGCTCGGGTGCGCCGCGGCCGCGTACAACGGCAGCTCGGCCACCACGTCCACCAGGGGCACCGGGCGCCCGATCGCAAACCCCTGCCCGTAATCCACGCCCAGGGCGGTGATGCGGGTGCGAATTTCGTCGGTCTCGACATATTCGGCCACGGTGGTGAGCGACATGGCGCGCGCCAGTTGCGCGATGGTCTGCACCATCGATTCCGCGCGCGAATCCTTGCACACATCACGCACGAAGCTGCCATCGATCTTGAGCATGCCGATCGGCAGCGTGCGCAGATACGCCAGCGAGCTCAGGCCGGTACCGAAGTCATCGAGTGCGATGTTGCAGCCCAGTTTGCGCAGCCGCCGCATCAGCACCTCGGCGCGGTTCAGGTTGCCGATGGCGGCGCTCTCGGTGAGCTCGAAACACAGGTTCGACGGATTCAGGCCGCTGCTCTCGATCATGCGCGCCACGTGCTCGGTGAAATCGGCGTCCTGCAGCGACTGGCCGGAGAAATTGATCGCAAATACGATCTGGCTGCTGCGCAGCAGTTCGGCATGCGGCGTGAGTATCTCCAGCGCATGCTTGATCACCCAGCGATCCAGCGTCGGCATGAGCTGGTAGCGATGCGCCGCCGACATGAAATGATCCGGACCGACGATCTCGCCGTTCTCGCCGATCATGCGCAGCAGGATCTCGAAATGCGGCGGCCCGTCGTGATTGCCGAGCGGCACGATCAGCTGCGCGTTGAGCTCGAGCCGGTCCTCGGCGATCGCCGCGCGCAGATCGGCGACGAGATTGATGTCGGTGAAGCGGCGCACGATGCTCTCATCGGCTTCCTGGTACAGCTCGACGCGATTGCGGCCGCGGTCGTTGGCGGCCTTGCAGGCGGTCTCGGCCGCGGCGAACGCGTGCACGAATTCCTTCGAGCGCGCATCGACCGCCGATACGCCGATGCTGACCGACACCGGCATCTTGCCGTCGCCGAATACCGCCGCCAGGTCCTCGGCTCCGGCCCGCAGCGCCTCGGCGAACTTGGCCGCGTCCTGCAACGCTGCCGGCAGCAGGATGGCGAAGCGATCGCCGGAGATTCGTGCCGCGATCGCGCCCGGCGGCAGGCGGGTGCGAATCAGCTCGCCGAGCTGGGCGATCACACGGTCGCCCATGTGCATGCCGTAGTTGTCGTTGATCACGTGCATTCGATTGATGTCGATCGACAGCGCGCTCCAGCAGCGCTGCGTGCCGGTAGCGGTGCCGTTGCCGGTGACGGCGCCTTCCTGCAGCGCGCCGCCCACGCGCTGTTCGAACGCCGGGCGGGTCAAAAGGCTGGTGAGTGCGTCGTAGCTGTGTCCGATGATGGCAGCCACGCGGCTCGCCAGAAGCTCGGTGAGCCGGGCGTAGTGCGGGGTGAACTCGGGCTCCGATTCGTTGCGAAACAGTGCCAGCACGCCCATCGTATTGCCATCGGCGCGCAGCACCGGGCACACCAGCACGCGGTAGGTACTCGATGCGGTGCCGATGGTCAGCGCCATGCGATTGACGATCGTAGCCTTGTGGCGCATCTGCGCCATCGACAGCAGGTGGCGGTGCGCCTTGGCCAGGATTGCGGTGTCGATCGGCGACTCGGCGGACACCTGCACCAGCGCGATGCCCTTCTCGGGCACGATCAGCGCCGACAAGCCGACCTTGAGGTGCTCGGTGGCGCGGTTGACGATGGCCTTGAAATCGCCGGCGCTCTCCGGCTTGTTGTCGGTGCCGCCGGTGATCGACAGCAGCATGTCGAGATCGTTGTCCTGCGCCAGCAGCGAGCTGTTCAAATTCAGGATTTTGTCGCGCGCCATTAGTTCGCGCCGCAGGCATTCTATGCCGGGCTTGACCAGCGCCTGCACCAGGGAAAAAGCGCGCTGCTCGGCGTCGCCACTGGCTGGTTTGAAGGTGATCGCGACCACCGCGAACGGCGTCGCCGGCACCGTACCGTCATCGCGCCGCAGCCAGAACAGATAGGTCGGCTCGCTGCCCGCCATGCACTGCTCGCCATTGACGGCGGGCTCGCTCTCGGCTTTGCGGATGGTCTTTGGCACCAGCGCCGTCAGTGCCGGTTCGACCGACATCTCGCTCGACCAATGCAGTTCGCCGAGCGCATTGAATACGGCCAGGCTGTTCATGCGCGGCAACAGGGCGCGCAACAGCTGGGCGTAGGGCTCCAACGACGGGTCGGCGACCACCGGCCGCTCGGGCACGGATGTATTCATGCGTTCTCGTAATCCTGTGGTGCACAAGCATCGCTGCACGAGCGACCATAATCCTTGACGGATGTCGCTTTTCCCTCATCCAATGCGAGATGGAGCACTCACTGGCTTTCGGATGGTGCGGACGGGCCCTGCCGGGCCTTAAATACGGGGCCAGGGGAGCGGTAACACGGCGTTGCTGCCGCGGTTCCGGCCTCATTTCAGGGGGACGGGCTGCGCGCCTTGAACCAGGGGGCCGGATCCACCGGCCGGCCGCCACGTCGGATCTCGAAATACAGCTCAGGAGCGGCCCGGCCGCCGGTATCTCCGGCGGCCGCGATCGGCTCACCGGCTGCGACCGATTCGCCCACCGCTTTGAGCAGCCGGTCGTTATGGCCGTAGAGACTCAGGTAACCCTCGCCGTGGTCGATGATCGCGAGCAGGCCCAGTCCCGGCAGCCAGTCGGCGTACACCACGCGCCCGCCCGAGACCGCCTTTACCGGCGCATCGCGTTCGGTGGCGATGACGATGCCTTCCCATTTAACGCCACTGGCGCGGTTGTCGCCGAATCTTGCCGTCACCTGGCCTGCGACCGGCCACGACAGCGCTCCGCGCGAGCGACCGAAGGCAGTGGCATTGTCCGGCGGCGCTACCGATTTCAGCGAGCGGTTCAGCTGCTGCAGCAATCCTTCCAGATCGGCCTGCTGACTCTTGAGGCGCGCCAGGCTCTGTTCGCGCGTGCGCGCGGCGGCGGTCAGACTGGCCAGCACCTGCTGCCGGTCATTGCGTGCGCGCTCGAACTGCTGCAACTGCTGCTGTTGCGCGGTCCTTAAGGTCGCCAGTTCGGTCTGCTGCTGCGCCAGCTCGACATCGAGTGCATCGAGTCGCTGCACCTTGGTCTGGATCTGCGCGATCTGCCCGGCACGTGCGCGACCGAAATAGCCGTAGTAGGCAAACAGCCGGTCGCTGTGCAGCGGGTCCTGCTGATTGAGCAGCAGCTTGAGCGGTTCCTCGCGCCCGATCATGTAGGCCACGCGCAGCTGTGCGGCCAGCGCCGCGCGCTGGTTCGCCAGCGCCTGCTGCTGCTGCTGCCGGGTCTCTCCCAGGGCGCCCCGGCGTGCGCTGCGATCCGCGTATTCGCGGCTGGCACGGCTGAGCTCGGTGCGCGCCTGGCCGACCGACAGCTCGGCCGCCTTAAGGCTGCCCGACAGCCGGTCGCGCTCGAGCGCATCGCGGCTGACCTGCTGCGTAATGCGGTCGATTTTCTCGCGCAGCGCGCGCAGCTCGGCTTCGGTTTTTCCCGGCGCGGCGGCCTCGAGCCGAGCAGCCGGCAGCGCCATGAGCGCGATCAGGATCGCAATGATCGCCATCAGGGGCGGGTAACTTGGCGGCATAGCCGAGTATTTCACGCGGCCACGGTGGCGTCTGCAGCGCGCCCCGACCGGCTATAATGAAGGGCTTGCCATACTGAAACTGCGCGTGAGGCGATGGACCGACTGCTCGAATATTGCGGACACCACCCGTGGCTCGCCGCCCTGGCTGTGGCCGCTGCCTTAGGCGTCCTGGCCAACGAGCTGCGCCTGCGCGCGCAGAGCTTTGCCGCGCTGCCGCCGCAGGAGGTAATTCGGCTGATGAATCAGGGCGCTACGGTGCTCGATGTGCGTCCGCAACAGGACTTCCAGCAAGGCCACATCAGCGGCGCGCGCCACTTCGACACGGCGCAGATCGCCGCTGCCTCCGACACGCTCAAGAAGCACAAGGAGCGCCCGCTGGTGATCTATTGCGACCGCGGCACGACGGCGCCCGCCGCCGTGCGTGCGCTGACGCAGCAGGGCTTCACCAAGGTGTTCAACCTGCGCGGTGGACTTGCCGCCTGGCGCGCCGAGAACCTGCCGCTGGCCCGTGAATGAGTCACGCGGAGAATCCTTAAGCATGGCTAGCGAGCCGGTGGTGATGTATGCAACCTCCTGGTGCCCGTACTGCGCGCGTGCCCGCGCGTTGCTGGCCGGCAAAGGTGTGGCCTTCCAGGAGATCGACATCGAGGCGCAGCCCGGACAGCGCGAAGCTATGATCCGGCGCAGCGGAAGGACCACCGTGCCGCAGATCTTCATCGGCGAGCGCCATATCGGCGGCTCGGACGAACTGTATGAGCTCGATGCGGCCGGCGGACTGGATCCGCTGCTGCAGCAGCACTGATTTCGCAATCGGCACCCCAGCAACAAGGTTCACCATATATGGCCACTGAACAAGCCCCGGCAGCGGCGGATTCCGCATCACCGGCCACCACGCTGGCGCTGCAGGGCGTGTACCTGAAGGACTGCTCGTTCGAATCGCCGCAGGGCCCGCGCGGCAATGGCGAGTGGAACCCGCAGATCTCGCTCGATCTGAACACCACCGTACAGCCGATCAGCGCTGACATACGCGAGGTGGTGCTGACCATCACGGTGTCGGCCAAGCAGGCGGAACAGACGCTGTTCCTGGTGGAGGTCAAGCAGGCCGGCGCGTTCCTGATGCAGAACCTGTCCGCCGACGAATTCAAGCGCGCGATCGGCAGCATCTGTCCGAATGTGCTGTTCCCGTACGCACGGGCCGTGGTGTCGCAGCTGGTGAGCCAGGGCGGGTTTCCGCAGCTGCTGCTGCCGCCGGTGAACTTCGACGCCTTGTATGCCAGTTCGCTGAACGAAGGCGCCAACGCCACCAGGAACTAGGGGCGCTCACGTGTCGGCGGGCTCCATCGCGCATGCCGACGTCGCCGTACTCGGCGCCGGTTCCTGGGGTACTGCGCTCGCCATCCAATTCGCGCGTGCCGGGCGGCCGGCACGGCTGTGGGGCCGCGATCGCTCGCATGTTGCCGTGATGGCGCGCGAGCGCACCAACCGGCGCTACCTGCCCGATGTCCCGTTCCCGGAGAGCCTGCAGCTGATCGGCGATATCGATGCGGCGATCGATGACGTCAACGACGTCCTGATCGCGGTGCCCAGTCACGCCTTTCGCGCGCTGCTGACGCAGCTGCGGCCGCTGCTGCGGCCGGACACGCGGCTGTGCTGGGCCACCAAGGGCTTCGAACTCGACAGCGGCAAGCTGCCCAATGAGGTCGCGCACGAAGTACTGGGATCGGGCCGCGCCGTTGCCGTGCTGTCCGGCCCCACGTTCGCCGCCGAGGTCGGCGACGGCCTGCCGACCGCGATGACCATCGCCTCACCGGATGCCGTTTATGCCGAGACGCTGGCTCACGACCTGTCCTCGGCCAGTTTTCGCGCCTATACCTCGACCGACATCACCGGCGTGGAGGTCGGCGGCGCGGTCAAAAACGTGCTGGCCATCGGCGCCGGGCTGTCGGATGGCCTGGGGTTCGGCGCCAACACCCGCATCGCGCTGATCACGCGCGGCCTGGTCGAGATGACGCGCCTGGGGGTCGCGCTGGGCGCGCAACGCGAGACCTTCATGGGCCTCGCGGGCCTCGGTGACCTGGTGCTGACCTGTACCGATGATCATTCACGCAATCGCCGTTTCGGGCTGGCGCTGGCCCAGGGCACCGGCGTCACGCTGGCGCTGTTCGAAATCGGTCAGGTGGTGGAGGGTTACCACGCGGCCGCGGCATTGCACCGCGTCGCCGCGCGCGAGCACGTGGTGATGCCGATCGCGGAGGGGATCTACGGTGTGCTGTACGACAAGCTGCCCGCCGAGCACGTGGTGCGCGGCCTGATGATGCGGCCGATCAAACCGGAGTTCGACTAAGCGCGGGTCACGAAAGTACCGCCTGCGTATAGCTATTGTTACAGATAGTATATAAATACTAATAAATCTGGCGGATATCTGGCGATTTATGATTCAATAGCGCCCGCAAAGCCACCCTGGCGCCAGGCCTCGTACGCCACCACCGCGACCGCGTTGCCCAGGTTGAGGCTGCGATTGCCGTCGCGCATTGGAATGCGGATGTGGCGCTCTGGCGGCAGCATCTGCAGCAGTTCTGGCGGCAAGCCGCGTGTCTCCGGGCCGAACAGGAACGCATCGCCAGCGCGGTACTGGAGCGCTGCGTAGCCCACGCGGCTGCCGGTCTCCACGGCAAATATGCGCGCACCCGGCAGCTGCGCCAGGCAATCGGCGATGTTCGGGTAGCGGCGCAGTATCGCCAGCTCGGCGTAGTCCAGGCCCGCGCGCCGCACCGAGCTGTCATCGAGCTCGAAACCGAGCGGCTCGATCAGATGCAGGCTGCAGCCGGTGTTGGCGCACAGCCGGATGATGTTGCCGGTGTTCGGCGGGATCTGCGGCTGGTACAGGATCACGTGAAACACCGCGCCAGCCTAAGCGATCGCGGTCCCGATGGGCGATAATCGAAGCCATGGACGCACCCGTTGCGGACAGCTCACGACCATCCGCGCCGTCACCGGCGGCGCCGTCGCTGGCGCTGCGCTTCTGCGGTCTGCAACTGGCATCGCCGATCGTGCTGCTGTCGGGCTGTGTCGGCTTCGGCGAGGAATACACGCGCGTCGAGGGCTTCAGCAACCGCGACGCGGGCGCCATCGTGCTCAAGGGCACGACCCGTGAGCCGCGCCTGGGCAACGCCCCGCACCGGGTATATGAAACTCCTGCCGGCATGCTCAACGCCATCGGCCTGCAGAACCCCGGCGTCGATTACGTAGTGAACCGGATCCTGCCGAATCTCGACTTCACGGAAACGCGCTTCATCGCCAACGTGTGCGGCTCCACGATCGAGGAGTACGTGGAAGTCACGCGCCGTTTCGACGACTCGCGCATCGACGCGATCGAGATCAACATTTCCTGTCCCAATATCAAGCAGGGTGGCGTGCAGTTCGGCAACGTGCCGGAGATGTCGGCACGCGTGGTCGAAGCCTGCCGCCGTGTCACCGGCAAACCGCTGATCACCAAACTGTCGCCGAACCAGGCCGACATCCGCGAGAACGCCCGGGTCTGCATCGAGGCCGGCACCGACGCCTTCGCGGTCATCAACACCGTGACCGGCATGGCGGTGGACCTGGCAAGCCGGCGCCCGGTGCTCGGCAATGGCCAGGGCGGGTTGTCGGGTCCGGCGATCAAGCCGATCGCGCTGCTCAAGGTCAGGGAAGTGTATGAAGTCGCCGGCCCGAAGCGAATTCCCATCATCGGCCAGGGCGGCATTGCCAGCGTGACCGACGCACTGGAGTTCATCATCGCAGGCGCCAGCACCGTCGGTCTGGGCACGGCGCTGTTCTACGATCCGCTGCTGTGCCGGACGGTCAACTCGGGATTGGCGCACTACCTGGACTCGCAGCCGCTAAGCTCGATCTCCGGGCTGGTCGGGACGCTGCAGATGGGTGTGCAGGTCGCCGGCGCCGCCTGCTAATCTGGCCGCCATGAGCATTGCCGAGGAACTCGAACGGCTGCAGGCGCTGCACGATCGCGGCACGATCAGCGATGAGGAATTCGCGCGCGCCAAGGCGTCGGTGCTGGATGAGCCGGCGAGCTCGCGCAGCGCGACACATCGATCGTTCTTGCATCAGCTGGCGCGCTCGCGCAGCGATCGTGTCATCGGTGGCGTCTGCGGAGGACTCGGCCACAACACCGACCTGCCGTCCTGGGCCTGGCGCGTGATGTTCTGCCTCACGCTGCTGTATTTCGGTGTCGGGCTGGTGATCTACATCCTGCTGTGGATCTTCCTGCCGGAAGAGCAGTAGCTGCGCTAGCTGCGGCGCGGCTCGCCGTCCGGCTCATCGCCCGGCAGTCCGATGCTGCGCTCGACGATGAAGCGCGGCCGCCGCTTGGTCTCCATGTAGATCTTGCCGATGTACTCGCCCAGTACGCCGATCGACAGTATCTGCACGCCGCCAATGAAAGTGACCGGCAGCACGGTCGACGCCCAGCCTGGCACCGCGGACGGATTGGTCAGCGCCACCACCAGCACCCAGATGCTGACGCCCAGGGCAAACAGCGAGGTCAGCAGTCCCAGGATCGAGATGACGCGCAGCGGGACCGCCGAAAACGACGTGATGCCGTCGATCGCGAGCGCCGACATGCGCGACAGCGAGTATTTGGTCGCGCCGGCCGTGCGTTCGCGCCGCTCGTACAGCACCTGGGTCGATCGCAGTCCGATCAGCCGCACGATGCCGCGCAGGAACAGATTGACTTCATCGTAGCGCCGCAGGATTTCAACCGCGCGCCGGCTCATCAGGCGGTAATCGGCGTGGTTGTCGATGACGTCGACACCGAGGCGGCGCATCAGCCGGTAGAAGCCGGCGGCGGTCATCCTCTTCAGGCGCGTGTCGGTCGGCCGCTGGCCGCGCACGCCGTAGACGATGTCGTTGCCCTGCTGATAGTGGTCCAGCATCTGCGGGATCACCGCCAGGTCGTCCTGCAGATCGGCGTCGAGGCTGATCAGCACATCGCCCGGTGCGATGCTCAGTCCGGCCAGCAGCGCGTGCTGGTGGCCCACATTGCGCGACAGCCGCAAGCCGGCGATGCGGCCCGGATGCGTCTGCGCCAGCTGCTCGATCAGCGCCCAGGTGCTATCGCTGCTGCCGTCGTCGACAAACAGCACCAGGCTGCCAGGACCGCAGCGGCCGATATCAAACTGCTGCCCGATCAACTCGAGCAGTGCCCGGGCGGTAGCTTCCACCACCAGCTCCTCGTTGTGGCAGGGCACGACGAAGCTGACCGCCGGGCGCTCGGGCGCCGGGATGTCACAGTGCGCGGGTTCGAGCTCGCTCATCAGCTGGCCAGCAGGTACAGACCGGCCAGCACCAGCGCTACGCCGCCGCCGGCCCGGAGCGTGAGGCTTTCGCCCAGCGTCAGCACGGCGCCGAGGTAAACCAGCACGAAGGTCAGCGCGGTGAAGGCGTACACCACCACCAGCTTTTCCTTCGACAGCACGTAGATCCACAGTATCGTGCCGCACAGGTACAGCAGCAGCCCGAACGCCACCGGCGGGTTCGCGAATTCCAGCGCGTGCATCCTGCCCTGGGCGCCGACCTTCAACAGCAGCTGCCCGCATGCGGCCGCCAGCGATGCGGCCAGCAGCATCAACAGCGATGACAGCGTCACGCCGGCCCTCGTGGCGCGCGCTCCTTCATGCGCGCCAGCGCCGTCATCAGCGGCACCGGCAGCCAGCGCACCAGCTGTTTTCTGATGCGGTAGCTCAGCGGCGAGACGTCCGGCACACGGCGCTGGTCCGGGATCACGCTCGCCTGGAGCGTTGCACTCAAGCGTGGCATCGCATCGCGGCTCACATACAGCAAGGTGTTATATCGATACCATGGATCGATGGCGGCATCGGCCAGGATGCGCGGCCGCAGATAGTCGGCCGCCAGATATCCGCGCTGCAAGAACAGCGCGCGCCAATAGTCGTAGCTGCGTTCGTTGACATGGTCGTGGCCGCCCTGACCGGGCGGTGCGGCGGAAAACACGATCACCTCGCCGTGCCGGATCAGACTGTCGACCAGCGCTGCGGCGCTGCCCGCGGGCAGATGTTCAGCCACCTCCAGGCACTCCACCAGGCCGAAGCGGCGCCCGAGATCAAATGGCAGTGAGAGATCATGTGCGTAAAAGCGTTCCGGCGCAAACAGCAGCCGCTCGCGATCGACATACGATCCATCCACGCCGAATACGTCGTCCATGCCGTGGCGTTGCCACACGGCAAGCCATGCACCCTGGCCGCAGCCGACATCGAGCACCGATGTCGGTGCCAGCTGCAGCATGAGCAGCGGCACGATGCGTTCCGCCGCCGCGCTCGCGCTGGCATTGACGTAGTCGAAAAAGCTGGCGTCGTAGGAAGGCATCTGGTTGCCGTGGCTTGCGCCTGGCCCGCTGCGCGTGCGGTAGTAGAGCACGATTGCGGCCGCCACCAGAACCGGATCGATTGGTTTGCGGTAACGGCCCTCGATGATGCCGTCGCGCTGCACCGCCAGCGACAGCAGCATGCCGAGCGCACACACCGGCAGCAGCCATTCCCAGGCGCGAAAGCGGCGCCGCACGACCCCCCACGCGACCCACAGCATCAGCGGCGGCCACAGCCAGCGCGTCCAGACGCTCGCCAGGCCGCTCAGCGCGTGCGGATCGTTGTCGGGCCAGCTTTGCCCGAACAACAGATAAATCAGGTTCTCCTCATACTGGCGCCGCCACGGAAAGCTGCGCAGGCTCTGGATGCGCTTTTTTTCCGAAAGCCAGCTGGCACGGCCGCGCGACACATCGATAAAGATGTAGGCCGTGCCCACGCGATCGGTGGTCCAGTCGGAAAACGGATAGAACGTCGGATTGTAGAAGCTCGGCGTTCCAAAGCCCCAGGCTCCGAGCGGCCCGGCGTTGATGCCGATGTCGTGATTGCCGCTGGCGCTGTAGATCTGCGACAGATAGAGATTGCCGAGCGGCGCAAAGAAACCGAGCGTAGTGCGCACGTGCAGTCCGGCCGGCAGCGCCAGCAGCGTGAATGCCGCCAGTGCGCTCAGCGCCTTGGCCAGTCGCTGCGGTTGCATCAGCCACAGTGTCCCGAGGCACGCCAGCGCCATCGGCAGCGCGATGCTGCGGGTAAAAATTGCGCACACCCACAGGCTCGCCGCCAGCGCATAGGCCGCCAGGGTTTGCTTGCGCGCGCTGCGAAAGCTTGCCCAGAACGCGAAGCCGGTCAGCGTCAGCAGCAGCGTCTCGGTCATGAAATAGGCGTAGATGCCGACGAAGGCCGGGATCAGCCCGATGATCACGCCACCGATCAGCGCCGCTCGCCGCGGCAGTAGTTCGCGCAGCGCGCGGTAC
The DNA here is from genome assembly GCA_036262215.1 of Steroidobacteraceae bacterium. Taxonomy (GTDB): domain Bacteria; phylum Pseudomonadota; class Gammaproteobacteria; order Steroidobacterales; family Steroidobacteraceae; genus FEN-1191. Next base: position 11,519 of record DATAJH010000157.1, on the reverse strand, counting down.
CAGCCGTAAGGCATCGCGGCGCACAGCAGGCCGCAGCCCAGCAGCACGCTCGGCTGGTCGCCCTGGGTCACGGCCCGCAGCAGGTAGATCCACAGCTGATACAGGAACGGGTCGCCGGCGCCGATCAGGTCCGGGGCGAAGAAGCGTCCGCCGTTGGCCCAGTGCCGCGCCGGGTCGGAAAACAGGTGCAGCAGCGGTGAATCAAAAAACGGGAACAGCAGGCGCCACAGCAGCACCGTGCCGAAGGCCCATCGCAGCCAGTTTTCAGTTCGCGCTTGCAGCGGTGGTCCCACGCATTCTAGGTTAGCAGAACGCCCAACAGCGGCATCGGTCCCGGCGCTAAGCGATGGCACAATGGCGGCATGAGACGTAAGCCACCCATCACGCTGCCACCCATCACGCTGCCACCCGTCACGCTGCCACCCTCGGCCACCCACGCCGCCGTCGCCTGGTGCGGCGTCGCGGCCATGCTCGCTGCGGTCACGGTGCTGAACTTCTGGCCGCCGTTCGAGCAGATCGCGTACCTGGCCCTGGTGGTCATGGGCTGCGCTGCGCTTGGCATCTTCCTGCCGGATCTGCTGTGGCAGAAGGTGCAGCGGCGCGCGCTGGCTACGCTGCCGGGTCCGGGCAACTGGCCGCGGGTTGGAATCAAATGTCTCGGACTGGCCGGCAGCCTGTTTTTTGTCGCACTGATCTATTGGCTGTTCCCCGAGTACAACCAGGGCGCCCAGTTCTACGGCAACTACTACGCGGCGCTGAAGGTGCTGCTGCCGGCCTGGGCGGTGCTCGCGCTGCCGTACCTGTATTGGGTCGACCGGCGCATGACGCAGCCACTGGACGGCCTGTGGCAGCTGGGCCAGTTATTGCTGGGGCGCTGGCGCGGCCTCGACCTGCGGCTGATCGGCCAGCATCTGCTGGGCTGGCTGGTGAAGGGTTTCTTCCTGCCGCTGATGTTCACCTACTTCTGCGACAACCTGAACAAACTGCTGCACTACGATCTGAACCTGCTGCACAACTTCCAGGGCATCTACGACTGGGCCTACTTCTCGATGTACTTCGTCGACGTCAGCCTGGTGTCGATGACCTACCTGATGGTTTTCAGGGCGACCGATACCCACATCCGTTCCACCGAGCCGACGATGTTCGGCTGGGTCATAGCGCTGGTGTGCTACCAGCCGTTCTGGTCGCTGATCAGCCGGCAGTACATCGACTACGACACCGGCCTGTCGTGGGGCGCGTGGTTTCACGATATCCCGTGGCTGTTCGACCTATGGGGCTGCCTGATCCTGTCTACGGTGGTGGTGTATGTCTGGGCGACGATCGCGTTCGGCGCGCGCTTTTCGAACCTGACCCATCGCGGCATCATCACCAACGGTCCGTATCGCTACACCAAGCATCCGGCGTACCTGGCGAAGAACCTGTCCTGGTGGCTGATCTCGACGCCGTTCATGCTGACCGGCAGCGTCGAGGCGACGTTGCGGCGCTGCCTGCTGCTCGGGCTGCTTAACGTGATCTACTATCTTCGGGCCAAGACCGAGGAGCGGCACCTGTCGCTCGATCCGGTGTATCAGCGCTATGCCGAATGGATCGACGCCCACGGGCTGCTGCGCGGCGTGAATCGCATTCCGCTGATCGGTGCGCTGGCGCGCTGGCGGCCGAAGTTTGCCGCCTACTCGCCGCCGACGCCGTTCAGCGGGAGCTAGGTCCTAGGCGTTGGGGCCCTGAGCGTTGGGGCTCAGGCGATCGGGCGCGCCGCGCGGATCGCGCAGCCACAGGGTGCGTGTCGGGTAGGCGAATTCGATGCCGTGGGCTGCGAAGGATTTGAGCACCATGCGATTCACCTGGTCGAGCGCGGCGCTCAGGTTGCGCGCCGGGGTGTTCTCGACGAAAAAGCAGACTTCGAACAGCAGTGCCGATTCCCCCAGCTCGCGCAGCATGCAGTGCACGAAGCGCGTACCGGCATAGGCGGCCACCGCCTCCGCCACCAGCTTCGGCACCAGCTCCAGCTTCTCAGGCGGCGTGTGGTACGACATGTTGAGCGTGAACAGCGCGCGCCGTTCGCTGGCGCGGCCCAGATTGCGCACCCGGCTCTTGAGCAGATCCGCATTGGCGATGATGATCTGCTCGCCGGTGATGCTGCGCAGGCGCGTGCTCTTGATGCCGATCTGCTCCACCGTGCCTTCGAAGCTGTCCACCCGCAGGTTGTCGCCGATGACGAACGGCTTGTCGAGTGCGATCGACAGCGAGGCGAACAGATCGCCCAGGATCGCCTGCACCGCCAGCGCGATCGCGATGCCGCCGACGCCCAGGCCGGCGATCAGCGGTCCGACGTTGACTCCCAGGTTCTCCATCGCCAGCAGCGCGATGACCATCCAGATGATCAGTCCCAGCACGAACAGCACCACGTCCATGGTGCCGCTCAGGCGCGCGTCGCCGTTGCGCGTCTCGCGCCGCTGCAGCGCGAAGCGGGCCGCCGCCGCGGCCCAGATACCGATCTGCAACCACACGCCGATCACGATCGCGACATGCAGCGCCTCATCGATGCTTTTGGGCAGCGTCAGGATGCGATCGGCCGCGTACAGCGCGACGATCCACAGCACTACACGGCTGGTGTGGTCCGCCAGGTGCGCCACCAGCGCCACCGCCAGCGGCAGGTCGCGATTGGCGTAGCGCTGGCGGCGCGCGCGCAGGTAGCCGCGGATCACCGGCAGCACCGTGAAGGTGAACAGGAATGCCAGCGCGGCGTACAGCCAGGCGCCGGCGCTGTTATCCAGCAGCATCTGCTGCAGCAGCGTGGACCAATTGGACATATCAGATCTCAGCCATAGGCGTTATTCGACCGGCTGCCTGGTACGGCGAGCGTCTTGTCGACTGCTGTATCTTACAGGGGCGTATCTGCGGCCGCCGGCTGAAACCTCTGCTGCCAGCCGTTGCGCGCTCTTGTCTACGCGCTACGCATCCGCGAACATCGCCCGTGTGCGGCAGGGAGTAGACCGTGGCGGAAGGCTTGGTCGGCGGAATCCTCGGGGAAGGCGACGACAGTCCTGAGGTCGAGGCCCCGGAGGCTGCGGCCGGCGCCGAAGCGTTTGCCGCCGCGGTTGCCGCGATTGCCTCGCGACAGGATCCGGAGGTCGCAAAAAAGACCGGGATTTTCCTGGAGCACCAGTCCGAGCTGCTGAAAATTCAGGCCCGGTATCTGCAGGACGAGCACCCGGTGCGGCTGGCGATCCTGCATGGGCAGAAGCGTGAAGCCAGGCTTCGGCGCCACGGCATCCGCATCCGGATTGCGTTTCAGCTGTTCGCGGCAACCGTTGCGGCCCTCATCGGGGCCGGCGTGCTGCTGCTGCTCTACGATGCGTTCAGCTCCAGGAGCGTGATCGTGGAACCGTTTCATGCGCCGCCGGTACTCGCCGCGAACGGAATCGACGGCACCGTGATCGCTGCCCGACTGCTGGACGAATTCGCACGGCTGCAGAACGCCACCCGCAGCACCGCGGACAAGCGCGACATCAGTAATGCCTGGACCAGCGAGATCAAACTGGCGATTCCGGAAACCGGCGTATCGCTGGGTGAGGTTTCGCGAGTGCTGCGGGCACGTCTTGGACATGATCTGCACCTCTACGGCGATCTGGTGGATACCGACGCCGGGGGCCTGACGCTCACCGTTCGCGGCGACGGAGTCGCACCCAAATCGTTCACCGGCAAAATCGGCGACCTGCCGCAGCTCACCACCGACGCGGCGGAGTACGTGTATGCGCAGGCCGAACCCGCACTGTGGGCCTACTACCTGCAGGACGCCGGCCGCTACCCGGAAGCCATGGCTTTCTGCCAGGCGGCCTATTCCAACGCCCCGATTCGGGATCGGCCGTATCTGCTCAATGTCTGGGCCAACGCGCTGACCAATACCGGTGGCGATGCGAAACAGGCACTGAGTCTGTACCGCGCGGCCATTCGAGTAGCGCCGCACTTCTGGATTGGCTACAACAATGTGATGAATACGCTGTGGTGGTTCGGCGATGAGGAAGGTGCCTGGCGTACCGGAGAGGAACTGCGCAAAGCCGCCGGCGGCCGTCCCGGGGCCTCGCCCGAGACCGAGTACCAGAACTGGGACATATTGACCTGGAACCTGCCGGCCTACCTCGACACGATGATCGCCGACGCCAACACCGGTGGCGGCACGAATCTCACGGCGGAAGGCCCTGCGATCGCCGACGCCGAAGCGCGTCAGCACGATCTCGCAGCGGCGGAACTGGCGCTCGCCACCACACAGGCCGACGAGCGTGATCCCACGATCGGCGCGGTGACTCATTTCGTACGCGGCCGGCTCGCGCTGGAAGTGGGCGACAATGCCAGGGCGGCGAGCGAGATGGAAGCGTTCCAGGCGGCCTACGGTAACCCGGCCGTGGCATCCAACTATCCCGGTTACAACTGCTGGATCGCACCGGCGGAAGAGGCGGCGGGCCACCCGGACAAGGCCGACGCACTGCTCAAGGGCGCCGGTACCTTCGTGGACTGCTACCGCTTCCGCGCCGATATCCTCGACGGCCGCGGCGACTGGGCGGCAGCGCAGAAGGCTTATGCGGACGCGGTCGCTCTTGCACCCGACCTGCCTGCCGGTTACTACTCGTGGGGCCTCGCCCTCGCCAGGCACGGTGATCTGGATGCAGCCGCGGCCAAGCTCAAGCAGGCCAATCAGAAGGGACCGCACTGGGCCGATCCGCTCAAAGCCTGGGGCGACGTACTGGCAAAGCAGGGGCACTGGAACGAAGCACTCGCGAAATACGACCAGGCCCTCAAATTCGCGCCCAACTGGAAACAGCTCAAGGAAACCCGCGCGGCGGCGTCGAATCAGAAGAACTGACGCATCGCTATCGCCGTCGGCAGAAGGCCGATAGTCGGCGGTTAAACACTGAGAGGTATCGAGCCACATAGCGCAAATTTGATAATTAAATTTGCGCTATGTGGCTCGATACCTCTGATTGATTGGCCATCGGATGCCGGCCACATGACAAGCACGATGACGACGTGTTGGCCTTATTCCTGATCGTCGATATCGTCCATCCCCAGCTCCTTGAGTTTGCGCGTCAGCGTATTGCGGCCCCAGCCCAGGAGCTTTGCGGCCTCCTGTCTATGGCCCTGGGTGTGCCTGAGTGCCACGCGTATCAAAGTGCGTTCGAACGCCGGCAGCGCGTCATCGAGCAGCGGCCGCGGCGGCGCGATCGCCTGCCGATCGGCCCAGGTGGCCAGCGCGCCGGTCCAGTCCTGGTCGGCCGGTGCGCTCGATACTGCGCCGATGATCTCCTGCGGCAGGTCTTCCGCACGGATTTCATTGCCCGGGGCCAGCACCGTCAGGCGGCGGCACAGATTCACCAGTTCGCGCACGTTGCCGGGCCAGGCGTAGGCGCACAGTTTCTCGTTGGCATCCGCGTTCAGCGTCTTCGGCTCGACGCCGAGTTCCTGCGCGGCGATGCGCATGTAGTGTTCCAGCAGGTCCGGCACGTCCTCGCGCCGCGCGCGCAGCGGCGGCAGCTCGATACGAATGACATTGAGGCGATGGAACAGGTCCTCGCGGAACAGGCCCAGTCGCACCCGGTCCTCCAGATTCTGGTGCGTCGCTGCGATCACGCGCACGTCGACGCGTATCGGTGTCTGGCCGCCAACGCGGTAGAACTCGCCTTCGGCCAGCACGCGCAGCAGCCGCGTCTGCAGCGAGGTCGACATGTCGCCGATCTCATCCAGGAACAGCGAGCCGCCGTCGGCCTGCTCGAAGCGCCCGCGGCGCAGGCTGTCGGCGCCGGTGAAGGCGCCTTTCTCGTGGCCGAACAGTTCGGATTCGAGCAGCTCGGCCGGAATCGCCGAGGTATTGAGCGCGATGAACGGCTTGTTGGCGCGCGGGCTGTGTTCGTGCAGCGCGCGTGCCGCGAGTTCCTTGCCGGTGCCGGAATCGCCGGTGATCAGTACGTTCACGCTCGAGCGCGACAGCCGGCCGATGGCGCGGAACACCTGCTGCATCGCAGGCGCGCGTCCCAGCAGATCGGGAATGGTCGGCGTCAGCATGACGGCGGCGTCGCCGCTGCGCACGCCGGCCGCCGCCGCCCGCTTCACCAGGTCCACCGCCTGGTCGATATCGAACGGCTTGGCCAGATACTCGAACGCGCCGCTCTCATAGGCCGACACCGCGCTGCCCAGATCCGAGTACGCGGTCATCACGATCACCGGCAACTCCGGATGGGCGTCGTGAACCCGGCGCAACAGGTCCAGTCCCGACTGTCCTGACATGCGGATATCGGTAATCAACACATCGGGCGTGTCGTTGCGCAGTGCCGCCAGTGCGGGCTCCGCGGCATCGAACGCCTTGGGCAGCATGCCGCCGTTCTTGAGCGCCCGTTCCAGCACCCAGCGGATCGAGGTGTCGTCGTCTACCAGCCAAACACGCAGGGGTTGTGCATTCATTCTGTGCCCTCGAGCGGCAGTAACAGTGTAAATACGGTGCAGCCCGGACGGCTCTCGAACTCGACGATGCCGCGATGGCGAGTTACAAGATCCTGGGCCACTGCCAGTCCCAAGCCGGTGCCATTCGGGCGGCTGGTGACCAGCGGATAGAACACGCTGCGAGTCAACTCCGGCGGTACGCCGTGTCCGTTGTCCTCGATCTGGATGTTGGCCACCAGGCGGTGGCGCTCGGTGCCGATATTGATGTTCGACATCACACGCGTGCGCAGCGTGACGTGGCCGCCGGCCGGCTCCACCGCCTGCAGCGCGTTGCGCGCGACGTTGAGCAGCGCCTGGATGATCTCGTTGCGGTCGAACAGACCGCCGGGCAGGCTCGGGTCATAATCGCGGTCGATCACGACGCCCGACGGCGCCTCGCTGCGCAGCAGATGGAATACGTGCTCGCACAGCTCGTGAATGTTGACCAGCGTCATCTGCGGCGGACGCGAAGGACCGAGCATGCTGTCCACCAGCGCGCGCAGCCGGTCGGCCTCATTGATAATGACCGTGGTGTATTCCTTCAGCGCGCCATTGTGCAGCTCGCGATCGAGCAGCTGCGCCGCGCCGCGCAGGCCGCCGAGCGGATTCTTGATCTCATGCGCCAGCTGGCGAATCATCAGCCGGCTGCCGTCCAGGCGCGACAGCATTTCACTTTCGCGCGTGATGCGCTGGCGCGTCCGGGCGTCGGCCAGCTCCAGCAGCAGGTGGGTTCCGGTGACCTGGCCTTCGAGCGGCGTTGCGGTGACGTCGACCACCACCGGGTCGCGTTTGCCGGCCAGCCCGGTCGGTATCAGCAGGATTTCATGGCCGGAACAGGTTTCGTTGCGCTCCAGCGAGCGGCGCAGGATGCCGTCCAGGGCCAGCGGGTCGGCAAACAGCTCGGTGATGGGGCGGCCGCGTGCTTTGTTCAGCCCGACAGCGAGCAGATCCTGTGCACCGACGTTGGCATACACCACGCACAGATGGCCATCGAGTACGACCACGCCGGTCGACAGCACGTCCAGCAGATCTGCCGGATCGAAATGCGACAGCGGCGAGGGCGCGATCTGTTCAAGCGCCACCGTGCGCCTCCGCCATGGCTGCACGCCGCGGCCGCAGGTAGGGCCGCAGGTCGGGCTGCAGTAGCTGTGGCTTCAGTGCCCGCGGGCGGGCGAAGTCGGAGACAGCAGCGACGGCTGCTGCACGTAGAAGGTGAGCGACGAATGGCACACCTGTTTGCCGTTCGTGTCCTGCACCACGACGTTCAGCGTGTGGGCGCCGCGCACCGGGGCCATCACCTGATACTGCAGGCGATCGGGGGCCAGCGGGTTCAGCGCCGCGCCATCGACCGTCACCGCAATCTGGTCTCCGGGCCGCACACCCGGCGTCAGCTGCACCGACACCGGTACCGTTTCGGGATCGAAGAACGAGGCCTCGGAGGCCGGCTGTGTGACGCCGCAGGCCTGGTACGGCGCGTCCGGGTCCTCCTTCGGTGCCGCCGCCGCCGCAGATGTCGCCGGTGGTGGGGGTGCGCGATAGGTTTGCGCCGATTGCTGCTGGATCACCTGCGCGCCCGGCTGCGGCGTATCGGAATAGTGCACCACGCCCTGGGCGTCGACCCAGCGATAGGTGGTGATGGTCTGCGCCGCGGCGCTGCCCGCGCACAGCCCCAGCGCCGCCAGATCGATCAGCGGCGCCAGCACGGCCAGCGCCATCGTGGTAACTGAAACGTAGCGTTGCATCGGCTGCAAGCATAGCCCCGGCGCGGCCTGCTGACACACAAATACGTCGCACGGCGCAGGTGGCGCATTGCCGGGTGTCGATGACCGCCGCGGATGCCGCGCCACGCCTCATGGTTACCTCTATACGCTGTAGTACATGTCGAATTCGACCGGATGGGTGGTCATGCGCAGGCGCGTCACTTCCTGCATCTTCAGGCCGATGTAGGCGTCGATCACGTCATCCGTGAACACACCGCCGCGCTTGAGGAACTCCCGGTCGTGATCCAGGTGCTCGAGCGCCATATCCAGCGAGTGGCACACGGTCGGAATGTGCTTGGCCTCCTCCGGTTCCAGGTCGTACAGGTCCTTGTCGGCCGGATCCCCGGGATGGATCTTGTTCTGGATCCCGTCCAGCCCCGCCATCAGCATCGCGGCAAAGGCAAAGTACGGGTTGGCGGTGGAGTCGGGGAATCTGACTTCGATGCGTCGCGCCTTAGGTGAAGACACCCACGGCACGCGGATCGAAGCCGAGCGGTTGCGGGCCGAGTACGCCAGCATCACCGGGGCTTCAAAGCCCGGCACCAGGCGCTTGTAGCTGTTGGTGGTGGCGTTGGTGAGCGCATTGATCGCCTTGGCGTGCTTGATGATGCCGCCGATGTAATACAGGCACGCTTCCGACAGGCCGGCATATTTGTCCCCGGCGAACACGTTCTTGCCGTCCTTGGCCAGTGACTGGTGCACGTGCATGCCGCTGCCGTTGTCGCCCACCAGCGGCTTTGGCATGAAGGTCACGCTCTTGCCGTAGTTGGCCCCGACGTTCAGCAGCGCGTACTTGAGGATCTGCACCTCATCGGCCTTCTTGACCAGCGTGTTGGGCCCGACGCCGATCTCGCTCTGCCCGCCAGTGGCCACCTCGTGGTGATGCACTTCCACCACCAGCCCCATCTCCTCGCACGCCTTGCACATCGCGGCGCGGATATCGTGAAACGCATCCACCGGGGGCACGGGGAAATAGCCGCCCTTGATGCCGGGCCGATGGCCTTTGTTGCCCGCCTCGTACACCGTGTCGGAGTTCCACGAGCCCTGAACCGAATCTACCTCGTAGAACGCGCTTCTCAGGTCCGCTCCCCAGCGCACGGCATCGAAGATGAAAAATTCGTTCTCCGGCCCGAACAGCGCCGAATCGGCGATGCCGGTGGATTTAAGGTACGCCTCGGCACGCTTGCCGAGCGAGCGCGGATCGCGCTCATAGCCCTGCATCGTGGCCGGCTCGATCACATCGCAGCGCAGGTTGACCGTCGCTTCCTCGAAAAACGGATCGATGATCGCGGTGGAGGGATCGGGCAGCAAAATCATGTCCGACTCGTTGATCCCCTTCCACCCGGCGATCGAGGAGCCATCGAACATCTTGCCCTCGACAAAGAACTCCTCAGTCACATACCTGGCCGGAATGCTCACGTGCTGCTCTTTGCCCCGGGTGTCGGTGAAACGCAGGTCGCACCACTTCACCTCCTTGTCCTTGATCATCTTCACTACATCGCTTGAACTCATACCGCCTCCGTTAGTCGAGCGTTCTTCTGGAATGCGTCTGTGATGCTTCTTGTTGCGCTGGGCGGAGCTTTACTGCACTGGGCATGCCAATCCTTAGGCCACTGAAATCAGTAATGAATTCAGTAGTGTAGGAAATATCCTACCCTCCCCGAAGATGCTATCGCACTAGTATAGTGCGTAGGCGAAATGTGTGCCCTGTTTCTGTGCAACAGGGCTGCGGACGCTGCCTGAGCGGCTGGGCGGCGGCGCTTCACTGCGCGTGGCTCGCATATACTCGCGCCTGCCTCAAACCGACGCGATCCCGATGAAAACCACGAAGATCGGCACCAAGCCACGCAGTTTTCAGGACCTGATCTTTACCCTGCAGCACTACTGGTCCGAGCGTGGCTGCGTGATCCTGCAGCCTTATGACATGGAGGTCGGGGCCGGGACGTTCCATACCGCCACCTTCCTGCGCGCCATCGGGCCGGAACCCTGGAGCGCGGCCTACGTGCAGCCGTCACGCCGGCCGACCGACGGCCGCTACGGCCAGAACCCGTTCCGGGTGCAGCACTACTACCAGTTTCAGGTGCTGATCAAACCGTCGCCGCCTGACTTTCTCGAGCTGTACCTCGACAGCCTGCGCACGCTGGGATTCGACCCGCGCGTGAATGACGTGCGGCTGGTCGAGGACAACTGGGAGTCGCCGACACTCGGGGCCTGGGGGCTGGGCTGGGAAGTCTGGCTCAATGGCATGGAGATCAGCCAGTTCACCTACTTCCAGCAGGTCGGTGGCCTCGAATGCCGGCCGGTCAGCGGCGAGATCACCTATGGTCTGGAGCGGCTGGCAATGTACCTGCAGGACGTGGACAGCATGTTCGACCTGGTGTGGACCGAAGGGCCGCAGGGCCGGGTCAGCTATGGCGACGTGTTCCTGCAGAACGAGGTCGAGCAGTCGAAGTACAATTTTGATTACGCCAATGTTCCGGTGCTGATGCAAAATTTCGACCAGCATGAGCAGGCGTGCAACGACCTGCTCGCGGTGAGGCTGCCGCTGCCGGCCTACGAACAGGTGCTCAAGGCCTCGCACATCTTCAATCTGCTGGACGCGCGCCGCGCCATCTCGGTGACCGAGCGCGCGCGTTTCATCCTGCGGGTGCGTACCCTGTCGCGCGGCGTCGCGCAGGCCTACTACGCCAGCCGGGAGGCGCTCGGTTTCCCGATGCTGCGCGGTGCCGGCGCCGCAGCCAACGTCGCTGCCAGCCTGGAAGGTGCGCTGGCCGTGGACCAGGCGCGGGCATGAATGCGCCCGTGCCGCGCGCGCGCGTCGAGCGCCGCGATGTGCTGATTGAGCTGGGCACCGAGGAACTGCCGCCCAAGGCACTGCGCACGCTCGAGCTCGCGCTGGCCGAAGGCATGCGCACCCGCCTGACACAGGCGGGTCTGTCGGTCGCGGCGATGGAATCGTTTGCCACGCCGCGCCGGCTCGCAGTCCGCATCCACCGGATTGCCGTCAGAGCTGCCGATCAGCTGATCAAGCGCCGCGGGCCGCCGCTTTCCGCCAGCTTCGACGCCGCCGGCGCGCCCACCCGCGCCGCCACCGCTTTCGCCGGGAGCTGCGGCGTGGCACTCGAGGCGCTGGGCCGGGAGCGCGATTCCAAAGGCAGCGAATACCTGTATTTCGAGGGACTGAAGAGCGGCGCTGAGACCAGGACGCTGCTGCCCGGGATGCTGCAGCAGAGTCTGGACGCGCTGCCCACACCGAAACGCATGCGCTGGGGCGCCGGCGACGCCCAA
>DATAJH010000156.1:0-22527 GCA_036262215.1 Steroidobacteraceae bacterium | reverse complement strand
GTCCCATCCAGATCGCGCACATTGGCCTGGGCGAGATCCTTGTCGTAAAACCATAGCTTCTTGCCGTCGGTGACGATCACCTGCTCCGAAGGCAGCAGGTAGTCCCAGCGGAATTTTCCCGGCCGCAGTACCACCAGCGAGCCGCTGCCGGCTTCCGTCTCGGTGCCGCGCGCATCGGTGACCGTCTGGGTGAATGCGGTGCGCAGGCTCTTCAAGCCGTCCAGATAGCGGTCCAGGGCCGTGCCGCTCGCATCCGACGCAGCGCCGGCCGCTGCGCCGCCGGCCACCAGACATAGCGCCGCCCACGCGCCCTGCCACGCTCGCCATGCCGCCAGGCTGAACATCTGCTGCGACATCGGTGGCTAGCTGGGCGGCGGCGCCAGCACTTCACGGCCGCCATTGGACTGCAGCGGGCCGACGATGCCCGCCAGTTCCATCGCCTCGAGCATGCGGGCCGCGCGGTTGTAGCCGATCTTCAGCCGTCGCTGCACGTAGGAAATCGACGGCTTGCGCTCACTGGTGACGATCTTGACCGCCTCGTCGTACAGCGGGTCCTGCTCGGGATCGCCGCCGGCAGCCGCCCCGTTGTCCTCATCCTCGCCGGAAATTCCCGGGATCGGCGTCGACGGGCCACGCAGCACCTCTTCGATGTAGTTGGGGCGAGCCGCCTGCTTGAGCCCTTCGACCACGCGATGCACCTCGGCGTCGGAGACAAATGCGCCGTGGATGCGGGTCGGCATCGAGGTACCGGGCGGCAGATACAGCATGTCGCCGTGTCCGAGCAGCGATTCGGCGCCCATCTGGTCGAGGATGGTGCGCGAGTCGACCTTGGCCGAGACCTGGAATGCGATGCGCGTGGGTATGTTGGCTTTGATCAGCCCCGTGATCACATCGACCGACGGCCGCTGCGTGGCCAGTATCAGATGGATGCCCGAGGCGCGCGCCTTCTGTGCCAGGCGCGCAATCAGCTCCTCGACCTTCTTGCCGACGATCATCATCAGATCGGCCAGCTCATCGATGATCACCACCACGAACGGCAGCGGTTCGAGGTTGGGGATCTTGCTCTGATCGATACTCGGATCGTTGGCGGCACGCTGCAGCATCACCGGATCGCGGATCGGCTTGCTCTCGGCGATCGAATCCTTGACGCGCCGGTTGTAGCCGGCGATGTTGCGCACCCCGAGCGCCGACATCAGCTGATAGCGCCGCTCCATCTCCGCCACGCACCAGCGCAGCGCATTCGCTGCCTGCTTCATATCGGTCACCACCGGCGACAGCAGGTGCGGAATACCTTCGTATACCGACAGCTCGAGCATCTTCGGATCGATCATGATCAGCCGCACGTGCTCGGCGGTCGACTTGTACAGCAGGCTCAGCACCATGGCATTGATGGCGACCGACTTGCCCGATCCGGTAGTGCCGGCGATCAGCAGGTGCGGCATGCGTGCCAGGTCGGCCACCATCGGCACCCCGCCAATGTCCTTGCCGAGCGCCAGCGTGAGCGGCGAGGCGACATCCTCGTAGGCCTTGGAGCGGATGATCTCGCCCAGGGTGACCACTTCGCGCTTCTCGTTCGGGATCTCCAGCCCCATGACCGATTTGCCGGGAATCACCTCAACCACGCGCACACTGATGGTCGACAGCGCACGCGCCAGATCCTTCGACAGCCCGCTGATCTGGCTCGCTTTGACGCCCGGCGCCGGCCGCATCTCGAAGCGCGTGACCACCGGGCCCGGATGCACCGCCACCACGTCGACGTCCACGCCAAAGTCCTTGAGCTTGATCTCGACCAGGCGCGACATCGCCTCGAGCGCTTCGGACGAATACGACGGTTCGCGCTCGCGCGGGTTGTCCAGCAGATCAAGCGGTGGCAGTTCACGCGCCGACGGTGGATCGAACAGCGGCACCTGGCGCTCCTTTTCGACCCGCTCGCTCCTGGCCGGCGCCGGCGCCGGGGCGGAGATCGCCGGCGCGACGCGCGGCGGGGCGCGCCGCTGTTCCGCCTGCAGCGCCTCCTTGCGCGTAAGCTTGGCGCTGCGCCCGGCGTTGACCTCGCGGCGGGTAAACCAGCGTTCCCGCAGCCAGTGCGCACCGGACCAGGTCCAGGCCCCAAGCCGATCCATCACGGTGAACCAGGACACGCCGAAGGCGACCGCAGCGCCCGCCATCCAGGCGGCCAGCAACAGCAATGTCGCGCCCAGAAGATCGAGGCCGGAGGCCAGCGTCGGTCCGGCGGCCTTGCCGACGATGCCGCCGGCTCCCTCCGGCAGATTCCCCGGAATCCAGTGCAATGAGGCCAGCGCGCAGCTCGACACCAGCACCACCACGAAGCCGGCGCTGCGGATCGCGACGTTCAGGCGTGAATGCTGCTCGCCGCCGCTGTGCGTGCGCGCCAGCCGCCACGCCGCGACGCCGAGCATCACCGGCAGCAGGTATGCCGGCCGTCCGAACAGGGACAACAGCGCGCTGGCGAACCAGGCGCCGATCGGCCCGACGCGATTGTTTATCCCCAGGTGCGTGCCACTGGTTGAAAAACCGCGGTCGTCAGCATCGAAGCTCAACAGCGCGAACAGCAGCACCAGCGCCAGCACTGCCAGCGCAATGGCCGCGCCCTCGCGCAATCCACGCGCGACAGCGGCGGAAAAGCGCAATGGTGCTCGGCTCTGGGCGGTGGATTCGGCCACGGAATAACAATCCTCGCTTAAGGATATGACTTGGCCTGCGGGTCCGGCTTACTTACCATGCATCATTCAACTTTGGAGTTCGGCGCGCCGCGCGCGACCATGAAAGGAAATTGTACATGACTCCGCCGCTGCACCGCCGCCTGATCGTCCTCGGTTCGGGGCCGGCTGGCTATACCGCCGCGGTGTACGCGGCACGCGCCAATCGCTCGCCGATGCTGATCAGCGGCCTCGAGCAAGGCGGTCAGCTCATGACCACCACCGACGTGGACAACTGGCCGGGCGATGTCGAGGGACTGCAGGGGCCGGCGCTGATGCAGCGCATGCTCGAGCATGCCCAACGCTTCGCCACCGAGATCGTGGTCGATCACATCGAGCAGGCCGATCTGTCCGCGCGCCCGTTTGTGCTCGCCAGCGGCGCGGCGCGCTACAGCTGCGATGCGCTGATAATCGCCACCGGCGCCTCGGCGCGTTACCTGGGCTTGCCCTCGGAGGAGAAATTTCGCGGCCGCGGCGTATCCGCCTGTGCCACCTGCGATGGCTTCTTCTTCCGCGGCCACCGCGTCGCGGTGGTCGGCGGCGGCAATACCGCGGTGGAGGAAACCCTGTATCTGTCGAACCTGGCCGAGCATGTGACGCTGATCCACCGGCGCGACAAGCTGCGTGCCGAGAAAATTCTGCAGGATCGCCTGCTGGAGCGCGCGCGCGCCGGCAAAGTAACTCTTATCTGGCACCATAGTGTCGACGAAATCCTGGGTGACGAATCCGGCGTCCACAGCGTGCGCATCCGCTCCACCCAGAACGACAGCGCGCGCGATCTCGCCGTGAGCGGCATCTTCATCGCCATCGGCCACACGCCCAATACCGAGCTGTTTCGCGGCCAGCTGGAGATGCGCGGGGGCTATCTGAGCGTCCACGGCGGCAGCGACGGCAACGCCACCGCGACCAGCCTGGCCGGCGTGTTCGCGGCCGGTGATGTCGCTGACCACGTCTATCGGCAGGCGATTACCTCGGCCGGCTCGGGCTGCATGGCCGCGCTCGATGCCGACCGCTACCTCGAGCAGTTCGACATCGGCGCCGCCTAGGGAGTTCGGCGGACAGTGCAATGCCGGATACTCAATCGCGTCAGCGAACTGCCGGCGGAGCAGTGGAACGCGCTGGCCGGCGACTATCCGTTCCTGCGACACGAATTTCTGGCGGCGATGGAGGACAGCGGCTGCGCCAGTGAGCGCAGCGGCTGGAGCCCGCGACATGTGCTGCTGACCGACCGGCACGGGCTGGCAGCGGCCGCGCCGCTGTACCAGAAGGCCCACTCCTGGGGCGAGTTCGTGTTCGATTTTGCCTGGGCGCGCGCCGCGCAACAGGGCGGCCTGCCCTACTACCCGAAGCTGGTGTGCGCCGTGCCGTTCACGCCCGCCACCGGCCCGCGGCTGTTGTGCCGTGGCGATGTTCCCGCGCTGCAGCTGCGTCTTGAACTGCTGCACGCGATGCGCGAACGCCTGAGTGAGGCCGGGCTGTCGTCGGTACACGCGCTGTTCCTGGATGCACCCGCGCGCGCGGCCTGCGAACAGGACGGCTGGCTGCTGCGGCGCGACTGCCACTTCCAGTGGCACAACCGCGGCTACCGTGACTTCGATGATTTTCTCGACGGTTTCTCGGCCGACAAGCGCAAGAAGGCCCGGCGCGAACGCCGGCGCGTGCTCGAGCAGGGGATCGAATTTCAGACCCTGCGCGGCGATGAGCTCAGCGAGGCGCTGATCGAGCGCGTCTACCGGCTGCACGAGATCACCTTCCTGCGCCACGGCCACACGCCGTACCTGAATCGCGCCTTCTTCAGCCGCATCGCGCGCTCACTGGCCGACAGCTTTTTCGTCAAGCTGGCGATGCGCGATGGCACGGCGGTGGCCGCGGCGGTGTTTTTCCGCTCTGCCGACACGCTCTATGGCCGCTACTGGGGTGCCGACGCCGACTACCACAGCCTGCATTTCGAGGCCTGCTATTACCAGGGCATCGACTACTGCATTACGCACGGGCTGAGCGCCTTCGAACCGGGCACCCAGGGCGAACACAAAATCGCACGCGGCTTCGAACCGGCCCTGACCTGGTCGGCTCACTGGATCGCAGATCCGTCATTGCGACGCGCGATCGGCGCCTACCTGGCGCGCGAGGGCCACGCGATCGACGCCTACGCCAGCGAGGCGGATGCGCACGCGCCGTTTCGCAAAGGCGAGCCGACCGCGCCGACGCGATGATCACCTGGCTGTCGCCCGACGACCCGCCCGAGCGCTTCCCGCCGCACGAGGCGGCGCTGCGCGACCCCCCCGGGCTGCTCGCCGCCGGTGGCGACCTGAAGTTCGAGCGCCTGATTGCCGCCTATGAGCGCGGCATCTTCCCCTGGTACTCGCCCGGCCAACCGGTGCTGTGGTGGTCACCCGATCCGCGCGAAGTGCTGCTGCCGGGCGAGTTCCATCGCTCCCGCCGCTTCACCCGCAGCCTGCGCACTCGCGGCTTTCAGTGGCAGCAGGATCGCGACTTTGCAGCCGTGGTCGCGGCCTGCGCCGCACCGCGCGCGCGCAGCCCAGGCACCTGGATCACCGCCGAAATGTCGGCCGCCTATTGCGGCCTGCATCAGCGCGGACTGGCTCACAGTTATGAAATCTGGCGCGGGGATCGCCTCCTGGGCGGCGTCTACGGCGTGCGGCTCGGTCGCGTGTTCTTCGGCGAATCCATGTTCAGCCGTGAACGCGATGCGTCAAAGGCCGCACTCGCGGGGCTGGTCGAGCGCAGCGCCGCGCTCGGCATCGAGCTGATCGACTGCCAGCTGCCTTCGGCCCATTTGCGCAGTCTCGGCAGCCGCGCCATGCCGCGCTGGCAGTTTTTGCGCTTTCTGCAGCCCGCTTAGCCGCCGGATGCGACGCGCATTGCATTGCCCCCGTGCTTTATGCGTAAATTCGCGCCCCTTAGGTTACGCAGCGCAGCATGCCCAAAGAAGACGCCATCCAAATGGAAGGTGAGGTCGTTGAGACCCTGCCCAACACCACTTTCCGCGTGAAGCTGAAGAACGGTCATCTCGTGACCGCGCATATCTCGGGCAAAATGCGCAAGAACTACATCCGCATCCTGACCGGTGATGCGGTTACGGTTGAAATGACGCCGTATGATCTGTCCAAGGGCCGCATCGTCTACCGCGGCCGCTAGCGCGCTAAAAGCTAGGCGGTCACTTCGGTCTGCGCCGCCGGCATGTACTCCAGCTTCAGCGCGCTCTCATCAGCCGCCACCGAGACTCGCACCTGCCCGCCGCCGACCAGCTTGCCGAACAGCAGCTCCTCGGCCAGCGGTCGCTTGATGTGCTCCTGGATCACGCGCGCCATCGGGCGCGCACCCATCTTCGGATCGTAGCCCTTCTGCGCGATCCAGCGCCGCGCGGCCTCCTCGATGTTGAGCAACACGCCCTTGGGCTCGAGCTGCGCCTCGACCTCGATCAGCAGCTTGTCCACCACGCGCTCGATGGTCGCCTCATCGAGCGGCGCGAACTGGATGACCGCATCAAGGCGGTTGCGAAACTCGGGTGAGAACAGCCGCCGGATGGCTTCCATGCCGTCGGTGGTGTTGTCCGCGTGGGTGAAGCCGATCGACGGCCGGCTCATTTCCTGGGCACCGGCATTGGTGGTCATGACGATGATGACGTGACGGAAATCGGCCTTGCGGCCGTTATTGTCGGTCAGCGTGCCGTGATCCATCACCTGCAGCAGCAGGTTGAACACGTCGGAGTGCGCTTTCTCGATCTCATCCAGCAGCAGCACGCAGTGCGGGTGCTTGGCGATCGCCTCGGTCAGCAGGCCGCCCTGATCGAACCCGACGTAGCCCGGCGGAGCGCCGATCAGCCGCGACACCGTGTGCCGCTCCATGTATTCGGACATGTCGAAACGAATGAATTCGATGCCGAGCGCGATCGCCAGCTGGCGCGTCACCTCGGTCTTGCCGACTCCGGTCGGGCCGGCGAACAACAGGCTGCCGACCGGCTTGCGCTGATCGCCGAGGCCGGAGCGCGCCATCTTGATCGCGGCCGACAGCGTCTCGATGGCCTGATTCTGGCCGAAAATCACCAGCTTGAGATTGCGCTCGAGGTTCTTCAGCAGGTCGCGGTCCGAGGCCGAGACGTTCTTGGCCGGGATACGCGCCATGCGCGCCACCACATCCTCGATCTGCGCCACTTCCACGCGCGCCTCGCGCTCGCCCACTGGTCGCAGGCGCAGCCGCGCACCGGCTTCGTCCACCACGTCGATGGCCTTGTCGGGCAGATGGCGTTCGTTGATGTGCCGGTCAGCCAGCTCGGCTGCCGCCCGCAGCGCCTCATCGGCGTATTCGACGCCGTGGTGCTCCTCAAATTTCGGCTTCAGACCCATCAGGATCTCCACCGTTTCGGCCACCGACGGCTCGGCCACATCGATCTTCTGAAAGCGCCGCGCCAGCGCATGATCCTTCTCGAAGATTCCGCGATATTCCTGGTAGGTGGTCGAGCCGATGCAGCGGATCTCGCCGTTGGCCAGCACCGGCTTGATCAGATTGGAAGCGTCCATCACTCCGCCGGAGGCCGCGCCGGCCCCGATCACGGTGTGGATTTCGTCGATGAACAGGATCGCGCCCGGCTGCTTCTTGAGTTCGTTGACCACGGATTTGAGTCGTTTTTCGAAGTCGCCGCGGTATTTGGTACCGGCGATCAGCGCGCCCATGTCGAGCGCGAAGATGGTGCAGTCGGCCAGCACCTCCGGCACGCGGCCCTCGAC
The DNA here is from genome assembly GCA_036262215.1 of Steroidobacteraceae bacterium. Lineage (GTDB taxonomy): Bacteria > Pseudomonadota > Gammaproteobacteria > Steroidobacterales > Steroidobacteraceae > FEN-1191. Next base: position 15,059 of record DATAJH010000156.1, on the reverse strand, counting down.
GATCAGCCGCGCCAGGCCTTCCGCGATCGCCGTCTTGCCGACGCCGGCTTCGCCGACGTACAGCGGATTGTTCTTGCGGCGGCGGCACAGGATCTCGATGGTGCGCTCGATCTCGAGCTTGCGGCCGATGAGCGGATCGATGCGCCCCTCCTGCGCCTGGGCATTGAGATTGACCGCGTATTTCTCGAGCGCGCTGCCCGATTCATTGTCGCGTTCGCCCTCGACCCCGGCGTCGTCGCGCTCCTTGTCGACCTTCGATTCACCGGTGCGCGACAGGCCGTGCGAGATGAAATTCACCACGTCGAGCCGCGTGACCTGGGCGCGCGCCAGCAGAAACACCGCGTGGCTCTGCTTCTCGCTGAAGATCGCGACCAGCACATTGACGACGCCGACCTCCTTCTTGCCGCTCGACTGCACGTGAAATACCGCCCGCTGCAGTACCCGCTGAAATCCCAGCGTCGGCTGCACTTCGCGCTCCTCGCTCGGCGCCAGGCGCGGGGTATTGCTCTCCACGTGCTGCTTCAGGTCGGCACTCAGGCGCTCGAGGTCGGCACCGCAGCCCTCGAGCACCTCGCGTACCTTGGGCGCATCGAGGATGGCGAGCAGCAGGTGCTCGACGGTAAGGAATTCGTGGCGCGCGCCGCGCGCCTGATGAAAGGCCTGGTTAAGGCAAAATTCGAGCTCGCTCGACAACACTGCTCCGTCTCTCCCGCAGCTGGTTCAGGCTTCCTCTAGCGTACACAGCAACGGGTGCTGGTGCTCGCGCGAGTAACCGGTCACTTGTGACACTTTGGTCTCTGCGATTTCGTATGTAAAGACTCCACACACACCTTTGCCACGCGTATGCACCTCCAGCATCACCCGAGTAGCCGTCGGCCGATCCATGGCGAAGAATCGCTCAAGCACTTCGACCACGAATTCCATCGGAGTGTAGTCGTCGTTGAGCAGTATGACGCGGAACAGCGGCGGCTGCGCCGTCTCCGGCGGAGCCTCCTCGACAATTACACCATGCTCAGGGCGATTAGATGCTCTGTGCTCCGTCACGTGAAAGTCGCCCCGTCACAAAATCGCAGCAGATCTGCAGCGCGTCTGTCACTGAAGTCTAATCCACTGTGACGCATCAAGGTATCTCCCACGCGGGCGCTCCAGGGTGTCGGCGTTGGGCGACGCACGGAACTAAAAGAAATTAACCGAAACAAACACTTGAGAGCGTCAACGACTGCGCCGTATCATGTCATACCTGAGGCGCTCCCCGGAGCTCGTAGTTGGCCAGTGCGACAATTTGGATCGATGATCTCAAGTCTGTGCAGGGACTGACGCGGTTATTCGTTGACCGCGGGGCGCAGCTCGTCGTTTTGGTGCTGCTGCTGGCCCTGGGGTTGGACAGCGCCCTGATCCTGACCCGTGCCCTGGGCCACGGCCCCGACCTGCCGCCACCGGCCGTTGGATCCGCACCAGTGCTGCCCCGGGTGAACGTCAATCCGACGCTGCAGCTGGCCAGCATCGTCAACGCCCATCTGTTTGGCGCCGGTGCTGTGGCGGCCGGCGGTTCGGATGCGCCGGCCACCAGCATGCCGCTGATCCTGGCCGGCGTGATCGCCGATCCTGACCCGGGCAAGGGCGTCGCCATCATCGGCGAGAATGCGGCCGCCGGGAAACTGTATGCGGTCGGCGCGGCGATTCCCGGCGGCGTTCACCTGCACGCGGTCTACAGCGATCGGGTGCTGCTCGAGCGTAACGGCGGTCTGGAGACGCTGATGCTGCCGCGAACGCCGATGTCCGGCAGGGCGGCGGCGCCCGCGATCGCCAGCTCGCCGCGTGCCGGCAACAGCCAGTCCACCACCGTGCTCGCCGGCCTGGTGCGTGTGCAACCGGTGTTCAACCAGGGCAAGCTTCAGGGCTACCGGATCTTCCCGGGTGGCGCTCATGGCACCACCGCCTTTACCCAGCTCGGCCTCAAACCCGGGGATCTGATCGAGGCGGTCAACGGCACCGCCCTGGATGATGCAGCGCGGGCAATGGAGGTGCTGCAGACCTTGTCCTCGTCGGCCACCGCAACCGTCACCGTGTCGCGCAACGGCGCGCCGCAGGAGGTCAATCTTAACCTTGCCAACCTGAATCTCGATGCCGATTCGGGTGACAATACGGCCGGCGGTCAAACGGCCGCCGCGAGCCCCGACCAAGGTTCCACCCCGCCCGCGGGCGCCCCGAACCGGGGCCGGATGGCCTCGCCGCCGAATTTGAGCACTGCGCCCGGCGCCCCAACCGGGTCTGTCGGCACTATAAACGCCGCTGCGCCCGGCACCGATGCGCCGGTTGCGCCGGTTGCGCCCACCGGCGGCGATCACGATCGGTAGCACTCGCCGGCCCCTGAGCTGTCGAACGATTACAGGAATGAGCACTGATGTCCCATAGACCACCGATCGTCCGTGCACCGCGCCGACCGCGCCAGCTTGCGATCGCCATCGCCGCGTTGGCCTTGAGCGCGCTGGCCGCCGGCCAGCAGCAGGGCGCGCCGCGGCCCGGCGCGCCCGGGCAGCAGCCGAACACGCAGCGCATCACCCCGAATTTCAAGGACGCCGACATCACGCAGATCATCGAAGCGGTCAGCATGGCCACCGGCAAGAACTTCATCATCGATCCACGCGTGCGCGCGCAGGTGACCATGCTGTCGTCCACGCCGATGACGCCCGACCAGTTCTATCAGGCGTTCCTGGCAATCCTGCAGGTGCACGGTTTTGTCGCGGTGCCGGCCGGCGACGTCATCAAGATCATCCCCGATGCCAATATGCGGCAGTATCCGGCCAACGACCTGCCGCACAGCGTCAGCTCGACTTCGGATGAACTGGTGACGCAGGTGCTCGCGGTCAAGAACGTCGGCGCCGCACAGCTGGTGCCGGTGCTGCGGCCGCTGATGCCGCAAAACGCTCAGCTCTCGGCCGTGACCGGCGCCAACATCCTGATCATCTCCGACCGCGCCAGCAATGTGAACCGCATGATGCGCATCATCGCGCGCATCGACGAGGTCGGAAATCCGGATGTGGACGTAATCACGCTGCATAGCGCCGTCGCCGCCGATACCGCCCGCGTCCTCAACTCGCTGCTGGCGCAGGCCGGCGAGACCGGCGGCAATGTCAAGATCGTCGCCGACGATCGCTCCAACAGCATCCTGCTGAGCGGCGATGACAATGTGCGCCAGCGCGTCAGGGCACTGGTGCAGCACCTCGATACGCCGGTTGATACCGGCAGCGAGACCCAGGTGCGGTATCTGCGTTTTTCCGATGCCGAGGAGCTGGCGACACGACTCAAGGAGCAGATGTCCGGCACCAGCGGCGGCAGCGGCAGCACGACCTCAGCCATGGCCGCGCTGCTCAATCGCCAGCCGACCAACCAGCCGCAGCCGAATTCCCAGGGCAACACCCCGACCGCGACCGCCGCACCGGCCGCGGCTGCCAGCGGCGGGGCGGCCACGCTGTCGCTGGCCGGCGGCACCGCCACTATCTGGGCCGACAAGGCCAACAATGCGCTGGTCATCACTGCCGGCCAGCGCAGCATGAAAGCGCTCAATGCGGTGATCGACAAGCTCGACATCCGCCAGCCGCAGGTGTACGTGGAGGCCATCATTGCCGAGGTGACGGTCGACAAGACCGCGGATCTGGGCGTGAACTGGGCGATCGACGGCACCAACTCCAGCGTCGGCGTCGGCGGCTTCGTGTCCCCGGTGGGCGGCAGTTCGATCGTGGATCTGGTGCAGGGCGCCCTGGGCGCATCGGCCGCCGCGTCGACCACCACCGGGACCACCACGGGCGCTACTGCGGCCTCCGGATTGTCGGACGCCACCCTCAACGGCACCACGCTCGGCATCGGCCGGCTCAAGGCCTCCGGCGTCAACTTCGCCATGATGCTGCGCGCGCTGCAGGGCGATTCGCGCACCAACATCCTCGGCACCCCATCGGTGGTCACGCGCAACAACCAGGAAGCGAAGATGGAGGTGGCACAGGAAGTGCCGTTCCTGACCGGCCAGTACTCCACCACCAACGGCACCGGCAGCGCCTTTCAGACCATCCAGCGCGAGGAGGTCGGTACCATTCTGACCGTGACGCCCACCATCAGTGAAGGCGACACGGTGCTGCTCAAGCTGCAGGTCGAGAGCTCCAGTCTCGCCGCCTCCTCCCAGGGCGCGGTGGACCTGATCACCAACAAGCGCGAAATCACCACCAGCGTACTGATCAAGGACGCCGGCACGCTGGTGCTCGGCGGGCTGATCCAGGACAGCGTCACCAACGGCGAGCAGTCGGTGCCGCTGCTCGGCGCCATTCCGTTCATCGGTGAACTGTTTCGCACCCGCAATACGGAAAAGACCAAGACCAATTTTCTGATCTTTCTGCAGCCGCACATCCTGCGCAACGACGCCCAGGCCTCGGTCGAGACCGACGCCAAGTACGACTACATCCGCGAGCAGCAGCGCATCCTCAACAAGGACCCCAGGGCGCTGCCGCTGCAGCCGTATGCGCCTTCGGATCCGTTGCCGTCGATGGAAAACGGCCGCACCTCGAGCGGCATCCTCAGCCCGGATATCGAACAGCTCAACCACTCGAAGTCGCCGGGCGCCAATGACGCCGGCCCTCGCGGTGCCACTGGCGCCATGCCGGAGCCGGTGACGCCGTATACCGCCCCCGGCACCAACGCTCCGCCCAGCGGCGGCGGAACGCCGCAGTGAGCGCGATCGCCGAGCGCGTCGCGAGCGATAACCGGTTGCCATTTACGTTTGCGCGGCGCCACGGCGTGCTGGTGCGCGGCATCGAGGCCGGTGTCGCGGACTGCGTCTACCGCGCGCCGGCCTCGCCGGTTGCGCTGGCGGAGGCGCGACGCTTCCTGCGTCTGCCGGTGAAGCTCACGATGGTGGACAGCGAAGCCTTCGACGAGCTGCTGCGCAAGACCTATGAAGGCGGCGGCGAGTCGATGCAGATCGGACTTGAAGACAGCACCGACCTGGGACAGCTGGCGCAGGAACTGCCTGAGCAGGCCGATCTGCTCGAGAGCAACGACGATGCCCCGATCATCCGCCTGATCAACGCCGTGCTGACCCAGGCGATTCGCGAGAACGCCTCCGATATCCACATCGAACCGTTCGAAAATCGCCTGGTGGTACGCTTTCGCGTCGACGGCATCCTGCGTGAGGTACTGCAGTCCAAGCGCGGCGTCGCGCCGCTGGTGGTATCGCGCATCAAGGTCATGTCCAAGCTCGACATCGCGGAAAAGCGCCTGCCACAGGATGGTCGCATCGGCCTGCGTATCGCCGGTCGGGCGGTTGACGTGCGCGTGTCGACCATACCGTCCGGCCACGGTGAACGCGTGGTGCTGCGCCTGCTGGACAAGCAGGCCGGCCGGCTCGATCTGGACTCATTGGGCATGGGCGACCATACCCAGCAGCTGATCGACGAGCTGATCCACAAGCCGCACGGCATCCTGTTGGTCACCGGCCCGACCGGCTCGGGCAAGACCACCACGTTGTACGCAGCGCTGGAACAGCTCAACGACAATACCCAGAACATCATGACGGTCGAGGATCCGATCGAGTACTACATCGACGGCATCGGCCAGACCCAGGTCAACACCAAGGTCGAGATGACTTTCGCGCGCGGCCTGCGGGCCATCCTGCGCCAGGATCCCGATGTGGTGCTGGTCGGGGAAATCCGCGACCTGGAGACCGCGCAGATCGCGGTACAGGCCAGCCTCACCGGGCACCTGGTGCTCTCGACCCTGCACACCAACACCGCCGCCGGTGCGCTCACCCGGTTGCGCGACATGGGGATCGAGCCGTTCCTGCTGTCCTCGAGCCTGATCGGCGTGCTTGCCCAGCGCCTGGTGCGCGTGCTCAACCCCGAGACACGCCAGGCATTTGCGGCCGGCGAATACGAGCGGCGCCTGCTCGGTCTCACCGCGTCCGATCCCTCCCCCACCCTGTATCGGCCCGGCCGCGATGCCGGCGGCGGCTACCGCGGCCGTACCGGCATCTACGAACTGATCCTGATCGACGATACGCTGCGCACCATGATCCACGACGGTGTCGGCGAACACGAGCTGGAACGCTACGCGCGCAAGTTCACCCCTTCGATCCGCGATGACGGCCTGGCGCGCGTGCTCAAGGGCGAGACCACGATCGAAGAAGTCCTGCGCGTCACGCGCGAGGACTAGACTTACGCTGCATGGGCGCATTTGAGTACACCGCCCTCGATGCCGGCGGCCGCTCGCGCAAGGGTGTCATCGAGGGCGACACCCCGCGGCACGTACGCACGCTGCTGCGCGAACGGCAGCTCATGCCGGTCACGGTCGAGGAGGTCGCGGCGCGCGAATCGCGCCGCCAGCGCGGCAGCCGCTTTGGCTTTGCGCGCGGGGTGTCGGCCGCCGATCTGTCGCTGATGACGCGCCAGCTGTCGACCCTGGTGCGCGCCGGCCTGCCGCTGGAAGAGGCGCTGCTTGCGGTCTCGCAACAAACGGAAAAGCCGCGCGTACAGAGCATTCTGCTCGGAGTGCGTGCCAAGGTAGTGGAAGGCCACACGCTCGCCACCGGCCTGGGAGAGTTCCCGCGGGTATTCCCCGAGATCTACCGTGCCACGGTTTCCGCCGGCGAGCAGTCGGGCCACCTCGATGCGGTGCTGGAGCGGCTGGCCGAATACACCGAATCGCGCGAGCAGATGCGCCAGAACATCCTGGGCGCGATGCTGTATCCGCTGGTGCTGACGATCATGTGCTTCACGATCGTCTCGATCCTGCTGACTTACGTCGTGCCCAAGGTGGTCGACGTATTCGAAGCCAATCACGCCAAGCTACCGCTCGCCACGCGCGTGCTGGTCGGCGTCAGTAGCTTTCTGCGCGATTACGGCCTGTGGCTGCTGGCAGCCATCGCCCTGGCCGCGTTCCTGTTCTGGCGCGCGCTCAAATCGCGCGAGACGCGGCGCCGGGTACACCAGACGCTGCTGAACCTGCCGCTCATGGGACGCATCGTGCGCGGCGTGAATACCGCGCAATTCACCCGCACGCTGAGCATCCTGACCGCAAGCGCGGTGCCGGTACTGGATGCGCTGCGCATCTCGAGCGAAGTCATCATCAATCTGCCGATGCGCGATGCGGTCACCGAAGCGGCCGCGCGCGTGCGCGAGGGCGCGCCGATCGGCCGCTCGCTGGCCGCGAGCCGGCTGTTTCCCCCGATGACGGTGCATCTGATCTCCAGCGGCGAGTCCAGCGGCCAGCTGCAGACCATGCTGGAGCGGGCAGCGACCAACCAGGAGCGCGAACTCGAGGGGCTGCTGGCGGCGCTGGTGGGGCTGCTGGGGCCGCTGCTGATCGTCGGCATGGGCCTGTTCGTCATGGGCATCGTATTTGCGATGCTGTTACCAATTTTTGAAATGAATTCGCTGATCCGCTAAACCCGCCGTTGCATCGTCTTTTGAATCGCATTATTTTCGCCTCGAGGCTGACATAACCACGGGGCTACATGTAGATCGAGGTCATGGGCGGTAATACGGATTCCGACGAATTCGAGGAAGATGACGCCGACGAGGTCGCGGGCGACGATGATCTCGACCTGGACCGCGCCATCAAGGACATGGAGATCGCCAAGCGGCGCAGCGTCAAAGTCGGCGAGCCGGCGTGGCGCCGACTCGAGCAGCGGCTGGAGCAGAAGCGCACCGCGGAACTGATCAGCGACTTCGAGGACTACGATATCGGCGACCCGGGAGCGCGCGGCGGTCCTGCAGCGCACGGCGCCAGCGCCAAGTCGCGCCGCTAACTTGCCCGGCCGGCGGCCGATCCGGCAGCGCCAACCGGCACCACCGCCACGCTCCGCCGCAGCACGCCGACGACGATGCCCTCGATCAGCATCGACTCGTGCCTCAAATCGACCCGAATAGGCTCGAATTCGGGGTTGTCAGGCAGCAACCAGACGACGCTGCCCTCCTGCTTATAGCGCTTCACGGTGACTTCATTTTCCAGCCGCGCAACGATGATCTGCCGCGTGCGCACCTCGCTGGTGCGATGCACCGCCACCAGGTCGCCGTCGAGGATGCCGGCATCCTTCATACTCATCCCGACGACCTTGAGCAGATAATGCGGCCGCGGATGAAACACCGCGGGGTCGACCTGCAGGTGCTCGAGGATGTTCTCTTCCGCGAGCATCGGCCGGCCGGCGGCCACCCGCCCCACCAGCGGCAATGCCAGTTGCTCGCGCATCGTGTCACGCAGTTGTATGCCGCGCGAGGCACCCGGCAGTAACTGGATGACGCCCTTGCGTGCCAGGGCGCGCAGATGCTCCTCGGCCGCATTGGGCGAGCGGAATCCGAGCTCGGTCGCGATCTCGGCGCGCGTCGGCGGCATCCCGGTCTCGCTCAGGGCCCGCTGGATGACGCGCAATACATTGGCCTGGCGAGGGGTTAGATCGGACATACTGTAATTATATACAGTAGCCACAATGACCCGCAACCGCCCCCTTAAGTCCGCTGACCGGACTGCACGGTAGCCATGTCCGATGCATGACGCGGCCAGGATCATCGACTGGCAATGCCCGCGCCGGTGGCGCCCGGGCGCATCAGCCATCGTCAGCATTGCCACGCATTCGATCGACGCCCGCGACATCGTGCGTGGCGCCAACGCGGCTGAATTGCCGCCGTCCGCTTAAGTCAGCTAGCGCACTTAGCCTCTCGATCCGCATCCGCGCTTGACGCTCGATGCGCGCGTTGCGCGAATGCATCGCGCGCCGGCATGTACGTTCATGTCGCATTCATTATTCGCCGGATATCCTTGTAAACTGTCGGTGTCCGCTGACAGACGGATTTCGAAGTTGCTATTGCTTTCGCAGGTCAAATTTGGTCAAGTTGTGGCCCGCAAAATCGTGCCGCCGCGCAAACGTTCGGTGCGATGCGGTTTATTTCAGTGCATAAAGGGGATTTAGATGAACAATTCAATCGTAGTGAAGCTGGCGGCCGCCGCGCTGGTGGTGGGACTCGCCGGCTGCACCGACCTCAAGCCGCTGCAGGCCGAAGTCGACACTTTGAAGCAGCAGGTCGGCCAGCTGCGAACGGATGTGGATGCGGCCAAGGCGTCGGCTGACGCTGCTTCGCGCGCTGCCAGCGCTGCGCAAAGCTCTGCCAATCAGGCTGCCACCGCGGCCAGCGGCGCACAGAGCACGGCCAACCAGGCGCTGTCTGCAGCCCAGGCGGCGCAGGCTTCGTGCGATGCGACCAACGAGAAGATCGATCGCATGTTCAAGAAGTCGGTTTCGAAATAATTTCGACCGGCCCTTGAAGAGAAAACGCCGCGATTCCAGCGGCGTTTTTTATTGAGTGAATTGCCGGCACAGGCCGCGCCGCGGCCTGCCGGCAATTCGCCGTGGCCGCGCGCAATTGCCGCCGCGCGCCCGCCGCATCATCCATCGCCGGACAGCGCTACTTCACGCGCCACATCGATCGATCAATAGCGATCGATCAAAAGCGCAGCAGCGCCGAACCCCAGGTGACCCCACCGCCCAGCGCCTCGAGCAGCAGCATGTCGCCGCGTTTGATGCGTCCGTCGCGTACCCCGACGTCCAGCGCCAGCGGCACCGAGGCAGTCGAGGTGTTGCCGTGATCCTGCACCGTCACGATGACGCGCTCCATCGGCAGGCTGAGCTTCTTCGCCACGGCCTGGATGATGCGCATGTTGGCCTGATGCGGCACCAGCCAGTCGATCGCGGATTTGTCGAGCTTATTGGCCGCCAGCGTCTCGTCCACCACGCGGCCCAGCAGCGTCACGGCGAGCTTGAACACCTCGCTGCCCGCCATGCGCACAAAATCCCCGGCTAGCATCGCCCCCGGTGCGGCGCCGTGGGCCGGCCCACCGGTGCAATACATCAGGTGCTTATAGCTGCCGTCAGCGTGCAGGTGGGTCGAGATGATCCCGGGTTGTTCCGAGGCTGCCAGCACCACGGCGCCGGCGCCATCGCCAAACAGAATCGCGGTACTGCGATCGCCCTGGTCGACGATGCGTGACAGAACCTCCGACCCGACCACCAGCGCGCATCGCGCCGCGCCGGTACGCACGAACATGTCGGCCACCGCCAGCGCATAGATGAACCCGCTGCAGGCGGCCTCAAGCGCGAACGCCGGGCCGCCGCGACAGCCCAGTCGGTCCTGTAGCAACACACCCGCGTTCGGAAACACCAGATCCGGCGTGGTGGTGCCATAGGAAATCAGATCGATTTCGCCCGGTTCCAGGCCCGCTGCCGCAATGGCCGCGCGCGACGCGTGCTCCGCCATGTCCACGTTCGATTGCGCCGGCGGCAGGATGTGGCGGCGCTCAATTCCGGTGCGCTCACGGATCCAGGAATCGCTGGTATCCATGCGCAGCTCAAGATCAAAATTGGTAACCACCGTCTCCGGCAGATAGCTGCCGGTGCCGATAATGCGCGAAAACACGCTCTGCGCCCGCCTCGACGCCGCGGCCCGAGCCTATTCCCCGCTGTCCGGCTCGGCCTTCTTCTCGATGACGCGACGGCCGCGGTAGAAGCCATCGGGCGTAACGCAATGACGCAGGTGCTGCTCGCCAGACTGCGGATCGGTCGATAATGCCGGTGTCGCCAGCCCATCGTGCGAACGGTGCATGCCGCGCTTCGACGGTGTCTTGCGGCTTTTTTGTACGGCCATGATCCAAACTCCTGCAGCAAATCCCGACTATTTTTTCGTCTTCGCGCCGCCATCCAGCAGCGCCCGCAAATCCGCGAACGGTCGCACCGTCGCCTGCTCGCCCGCGCTCTGCGGCTCAGACGCCGCCGCGGCAGCATTGCGCGCCTGGAGCGCGCGCCCGGCAGACGCCTCGCAGGCGCTGCTATCGGCGTGCAGCGGCACCACCGGCAATGCCAGCAGTAATTCCTCGGCCGCCAGCGCCGCCAGACTCAGGCGCCCTTCCGCCGCAAGATATGTTTCCCATTCGACCGGTGCGGCTTCGGCATCCGCCTCGGACTCGATCAGCAGCACCGGCGAACTCGTCTCGATAGGCATGGGCATTGGCCCCATGCAGCGCTGGCAGATCAGCTCCAGCTGCGCCCGCAGCGCGACCTGCGCCACCATGAATCCTTTCTCGCGGCCAAACTGCAGATGCGCATGCACATTACCTGCGCCGCAGATCAACTCGCCCGGAAGCCCCGGCAGCTCAGCCACTGGGATATCCAAGTCTAAGGTCGCGCGAACGTCCGCTAGCTTTCTGACGTCGCGTAGCTTCGAGGCGCCGCCCGGCATGGGCCGCGTATAATAGGTTCAGTGTCGCGGCAAGTCAAAAAACCCCCGGCATCCAAGCCTTTGATTCGAGCACCGTTTTCGCATCACCCATGCCGCCCCTGATACTGGCCTCGACCTCGAGCTACCGGCGGGAGCTGCTTGGCCGCCTGCGCCTGCGGTTCGAATGCGTTGCCCCCGGCGTCGATGAGGCGCCTCTGGCGGCGGAGAGCCACCTTGATCGTGCCGTGCGCCTGGCTCTGGCCAAGGCGAGCGCAGTGGCGGTACGACATCCGGGCAGCACCGTCATCGGCAGCGACCAGGTGGGGGTCTGTAAAGGCGAGCCGCTCGACAAACCGGGCGACGCACTGCGCGCCCACGCACAGCTGCAGCGCCTGTCAGCCGCCGCCGCGACCTTCTATACCGCCGTGGCGGTGCTGCCGGCGGATCACGGCGGCAGCCTGCAATTCGTCGACACCACGACAGTCTATTTTCGCGCCCTCAGCGATCCTGAAATCGAGCGTTACATCGCCGCCGAGCGGCCGTTCGACTGCGCCGGGGGTTTTCGCTGCGAAGGATTGGGCATCAGTCTGTTCAGCCGCGTGGTGTCCGAGGATCCCAGCGGCCTGATCGGCCTGCCGCTGATCGGCGTGGCACGCGCACTGCGCCAGCTGGGTTACGAACTGCCGTGAGTGCTGCGTGAGCGGCGTGGCGTGTCCGCGCCGCGCTTGCCGCGTGCGCGCTTGGCGCCGAGCTGATCGAGGACGCCTCGCAGCTGTGGCGGCAGCGGGGAGCTGAAACTCTGCTCGCTGCCGCTGTCGGGCCAGATGAATGACAGGCTGTGCGCATGCAGAAACATGCGCGTGAGTCCGAGCGGCACCAGCGCTTCATTAAAAGCCTCATCGCCATACTTTGCATCACCCGCGACCGGATGCCCGCAATAGGCTGCGTGCACCCGAATCTGGTGCGTGCGCCCGGTATGAATGATCGCCTCCAGCAGCGACGCGCGGGCGCCGTAGTGCTCGATCAGCTTGAACTCGGTCAGCGCAGTCTTGCCGTGCGCATCCACCTTGACGGTACGCTCGCCTCCGACCCGCAGATCGGTGCGCAGCGGCGCATCGATGCGCTTGTGGCCCAGATTCCAGTGCCCGCCGACCAGTGCCAGATAGCTCTTGTGCACCTCCCCATCACGCAGCAGTGCATGCAGCGCTCGCAGCGCCGAGCCGCGCTTCGCAACCAGCAACAGCCCGCTGGTGTCACGATCCAGGCGATGCGCCAGCTCCAGGGTCTGGCTCGGACGCGCAGCGCGCAGCGCCTCGATCACGCCGAAGGACAGGCCACTGCCGCCGTGCACCGCCATGCCGCCGGGCTTGTCGAGCACCAGCAGCCGTTCGTCCTCATGAATGATGGCGCGTTCGATGGCCTCGATCATGCCGGCGGGCACGCGCCGCGGCGCATCGGGTGCCAGCTCGCGCACCGGCGGCAGGCGCACCGAATCCCCCGCGGCCAGCCGCAGCTCCGGACTGGCGCGGCGCCCGTTGACCCGCACTTCGCCGCGGCGGATGAGGCGAAAGATACGACTGCGCGGCACACCGGCCAGCAGCCTTACCAGCACCTTGTCGAGCCGCTGGCCCTGCTCCTGGGCGTCGATCGCCACGTGCCGCACCGCGGATCTGCGTTCTGCCTGGGCCGGCTGCTGGTCGATCTCGGTCAAAGGGCTCTCCAGGCTCACACTTTACGCTTTAAGTGTTTGTTTCCAGTACCGTCTGTGTCTATAATCGTGCGGTTGCCCAAGGTCGGACACCCAAATCTTTAAGGAACGGGTCCGGCGCCATGGCAACGAGACTGCGGCCAAGCGCCGCATGGTAGTTGGTCCTCGAAATCGAGGCCATCGCGCATGAGTCGGCCGATCTGGTCCGCGCTCGCCCACGTTGCTCCTCCGAAAGTTCGAGCCCACGAGCGCGCCGCCGGTCAGTGGACCTCAAGATTTCCGGGCGCGCCGCCCAAGCAATGGCGGCCACGAGTCAATAGCACAAAGTCGATGACACAAAATCGATGACACATCTGACGCCCCAACCGATCTTCGGGTATTCCGCTGTCCATCGCGGCTTCGTGAATGTGCCCCCACACGTGCACATTCCGGTAACCGCGGCCTCTCATCCAATTCTGGCAGAGGCAAATGAAAAGAATGCTAGTCAACGCAACCCAGCAGGAAGAGCTGCGGGTGGCCATGGTCGACGGACAGAAACTGTATGACCTGAGTATCGAGATACCGTCACGGGAACAGAAAAAAGCCAACATTTATAAGGCCCGTATTTCCCGCGTCGAGCCCTCGCTCGAAGCGGCGTTCGTCGACTACGGCGCCCAGCGGCACGGCTTCCTGCCGCTGAAAGAAATCTCCCGCGAATACTTTCGCGCCCAGCCGCAGGGCCGGCTCAACATCCGCGAACTGGTCACCGAGGGTCAGGAACTGCTGGTCCAGGTGGAGAAGGAGGAGCGCGGCAACAAGGGCGCCGCACTCACGACGTTCATCAGCCTGGCGGGACGTTTCCTGGTGCTGATGCCCAATAACCCGCGCGCCGGCGGCGTTTCGCGCCGCATCGAGGGTGAAGACCGCGACCAGATGCGCGAGGTTATGAATCAGCTCAATGTGCCGGACGGCATGGGTGCCATCGTGCGTACCGCCGGCGTCGGTCGCTCGGCCGAAGAGCTGCAGTGGGACCTGGATAATCTGAAGACCCAATGGGAGGCGATCGCGGAAGCGGGCAAAGGCCGCGGCGCACCATTCCTGGTCTACCAGGAAGGCGATGCGGTCACGCGCGCGCTGCGCGACTACCTGGCCGACGACATCGGCGAGATCCTGGTCGATGACGAGAGCGCATTCCAAAAGGGCCTGGAATACATGCAGCGTTTCATGCCCAACGACACCCAGCGGCGGCTCAAGCTGTATGTCGACGACATTCCGCTGTTCACGCGCTATCAGATCGAAAGCCAGATCGAATCGGCCTACGCGCACAAGGTGCAGCTGCCCTCGGGCGGCAGCCTGGTGATCGATTACACCGAGGCCCTGGTATCGATCGACATCAATTCGGCGCGCGCCACCCGCGGGGCGGACATCGAGACCACCGCCTGCAACACCAACCTCGAGGCCGCGGAGGAGATTGCGCGGCAGCTTCGCATTCGAGACATCGGCGGCCTGATCGTCATCGATTTCATCGACATGGAGTCGCAGAAGAACCAGCGCGATGTCGAAGACCGGCTGCGTGAGGCCATGAAAATGGACCGCGCGCGCATCCAGATCGGACGCCTGTCGCGCTTCGGACTGATGGAGATGTCGCGCCAGCGCCTGCGGCCCAGTCTCGGTGAGTCGAGCCATCTGGTGTGCCCGCGTTGCAATGGCATCGGCAGCATACGCAGCATCGAATCCCTGGCGCTGTCGATCCTGCGCCTGATCGGCGAGGAGACGCGCAAGGACCGCACCGCACGCCTGATCGTGCAGGTGCCGGTGGACGTCGCGACTTATCTGATCAATGAAAAGCGCGACGCGTTGCGCGCGCTGGAGGACAAGTCGCACGCGCAGATGGTGATCGTGCCGAATCCGCACATTCAGACGCCCGAATACTCCATTCGGCGGGTGCGCGACGATGAGGCGCAGCTGGCCGAAAACTCCCAGGTCAGCTACCAGATTCCGGCGGCCCCGGCGGTTGCGGACGCGGCCGAGCGCGACCGCAAGCCACCGGCCGAACAACCGGCCGTGGCCGCGCTGCTGCCCAGGACGGCGGCACCGATCGTCGCCGCACCCGCGCCCAGGCA